>VGDM01000007.1 GCA_016869715.1 Alphaproteobacteria bacterium | reverse complement strand
TGGTGCCGGCATCGCGCTTTTCCATGTAAGCGCGGCCCAGCACTTCCCACATCACCGCACGGCCTTCGGCGCGCAGCGCATCATGGGCTTCCTGTTGATCCATCATTCTGTCCTTTCGAGTAATACTGTTTTCAGCCGGTGGGCGCGGCGAGGGAAAACATCGTCGTATCCTGCAAATCCTTGCCGAACCAGGAACGTATGCCGGCGCTGTGGCTGGAAAGCGCGCGGGACACGCCATTTTCCACCATCACCGGCACATCATGGCCGGGGATCAAGACGCAGCCCGGATGGGTGCGGCAAATCTCCCAGACCATTTCAATGGTGGCGCGGCTGACTGCCGGGTCATAAGTCATGTCTGTCGTTCGTGTGGTCAGCTCCACACGGTTCTTCACCGCATCCTGCATAAGCACAATGGCTTGCGGCGCAGCTTCAATCAGGAACAGCAAATGCCCAGGTGTATGGCCCGGTGACAGATGCGCGGTAATGCCGGGCAGCACTTCCTGCCCATCATCCATCAATTGCATCGTTGGCCAATGGCTGAGCGCTGCCACCGCATGTTCCGGCACGGCGGTCTCCCCCCAACCCACGCCAAGCGCCCAGGCCAATTCCTTACGACCCACACGAATGCGCGCATCGCGAAACATCGGCCAATTCACCACATGATCATGATGCAAATGGCTGACGAGTAGATCGGTCACATCCGATAGCCTCACGCCCTGCTTACCGAGTGCTTCGACCAAGGGCTTGCGCATGCCATAGCCGCCACCATCCAGCACAACGATCCGGCCATGGCCACGCAGCAGCGCAACCGTGCTCCAACCAAGGCCGCCATGCTCCGTGGCTTTGCCGGGATAACCCTGGATCAGCACATCAATCCGCCAATCACCGCTGTTGAATTGCATGGAGCGTTCCTTCGACTTTGGAAGGGCTACCATCTCCAAAGAAGGCGCGCTGGTCCAGCCCCATGGATTTGGCATCACCGACGCGGCGCCTGGCCTGCCGGTTCCTGACCAATCCCGAAAATGCCGCGCAGAAAACCAGGTGTCAGCGCGGCAAGCGGGTTGATGCTGGTTTGTGGGTCATCCAACGGCCCGCGCATACGGTAGGAAACAGCGAATAGCCCCCCGCCTTCCTCTGGGCTGAACAGCCGCCCAAAAATCGGAATGCGCCCGAGCAATGTGTTGAAAATATAGGCCGGCACAATCGTGCCTTCCGTATCAATCGTATCATTCCGGCGATCAATGCGCCCTTTGGCGGTGACGCCTAATGAAGACGAAAAGGCGCGCGCATCCTGTAACATCAGTGCGTCCGGGCTTAGGCTGAAGGGGATGGTGGCACGGGTGAAATTGAGCCCCGGGCCGCTCAAGGCATCCGCCAGCCCGTAAAGCGTCATGGCCTGCAAAACCTTGCCGAGCCCAGGTGCTTCGCGCACCACGAAATCTTCCAGCACCGCATCGCCCGTAAGCGTGGCGCCGGGGCGGGAGTTTTCATATCTGCCGGTCACATTCAGCTTGCCACCCTGAATGTTTTTCAGCACGTTAAAGGCGCGCAGCAATTCGCCGCCATTATCGCTGGTGAGGTTAAAGGCGCGGCGTTGGCCTTCCGGCGTAATGCTCGCGGTAAAACTGCCGCGCCCTGGCAGGCGCGCGGTGATATTGGCCTGCCGCGTGACGCCCGAGGCATTGACCAGGAGTTGCGCCTCAAGCCCCGTAATTTCCTTCCCATGCGGCAGCAGCACGCGATCAAAGCGTGCGTCCAGCCGCGCGGCAGCGCCTTCCTCAACGGGCTTGTCAGCTTCCATATGCGAATCGAACGCGGGCGCCATATCCAGCACTGACCCGCGCAGATTGATATTCCATTGGCCACCAACCCGCGTCGCCGGCGGGCGCAATTCACCAGTGAAGCGAGAACGCCCCAAAGCGGCACTGGTCAATTCAATGCGCTGAGGGACGTTTTGGCGCGGCTCATTCGCGCGGCCACGTATCAGCGCATCCGGCGTTTCGATGCGAAAGCTTTCAATCAACGTGACCTGACCGCCCCGCATCAGCACCATGGCTTCCGCATTTCCAGTTGTGCCGGCGGGTTTGGTCCAGGCGAGTGGCTCAATGCTCAGCTTCGCAGCGCGCAAATCAGCCCGCACAGCGAGCCTTGCCTGCCCATTGCGGCGCGTTTCATTGCAGAGATCAAACTCCACCGGTCCGTCCAGCAATGGCCTTCCATCAAGGCCAAGGGCGGCCAGTTGTTTGGCATCGGCGCGGGCGGAGATGATTTCACGTGTAACAATATCGGTAGCCGGGCCGTTGCGAAAATCGGTTTCCTGCCGGATGCGCGCTTCAATATCGCCAAGCACGCCGGTTCCGGTTGCCGTCAGCCCCACATTCGTCACCGAAACACGCGCCACACCGCGTTCCAGGTCTCGGTCAAAGGCAATGCGCGGAATGCGCAAATCGCGCACGTCAAGCTCTGCCTGAATGTCAATATCCTCAATATCCAGCGTCTTGATGAGCGGAAAGACAAGCTTGAGCGTGCCGCTGTTCAATGTGCCGGTCGGGTCATTGATCGGCGGCGGGCGCTTTTCGAAAATCTTCAGCCTGGGATGGCGCAGAATGGCCCAACCATCCGCCAGCGGGCCACGCACCCTTGCTTCAACGCGCGTGATTTCCGGATCGGTCGCGAAGCTGATCGAAACCGTGGCGCTATCCGTCACAATGGCGGTGCCTGCCTGCTGGCCGCTATTGGCGGTGATTTCGATCTTATCGAGTGAGAAACGCGCCTCGCCACTGGCGCCGTAAAAGGGTGGGATGGGGCGCAACCAATGAACCGTCACGCCATCCGCGCGCGCGATGCCGGAAAGCGCGGTAATTTCGGCAGCACTGCCATCCGCGCCGATCCTTGCCGCAATCCGCCAATTGCCTTCGCGCAGCATGCCGGCTGTCAGATTCTCGGCCATCCATTCGCGCGGCTTTGGGGCGACACTCGGCGGCCAGTAATGCGGCAGATCGGCAATATCCAAGCCGCGCAGCGATAATTCTGCGGCTGTCTGCCACATGCCACCCTGCAACTGGGCCTCACCACTGGCACGAATGACCGGCGGCGGGGCAGCGCCGGGGCGCGGCGAGGGCTGGGGCGCCAAGGCCAAGCGTTCCACCCGCACCACATCTTCGGCCATGGTCGCATCGAGTAAAAGCGAAGCGAAGGGCAAATCCCCGCGACCATTGGGCAAATGCAGCATGCCCGCCCCGGTGCGCAGCCGCGCCATTAGCAAATCCGGCTGCGGCGCCCCGGCGAAACGCGCGATCAGGGTAATTTCCGCTTCTGCATCCAGTGCGGCCAAGGGCGCCAATTCCGCACTCGCCTTGGCCAATACCGCTGGGCGAATGCCGCGTGCGGTCAGCGATGCCTCGCCACGCCAAAGCGCGCGGTCCAGGCTGCCAGCAATCTCCACCGGAATGCGGTGATCGGGCAAGGCCAGCATCGCGCGCCCGGCCAATTCCAAGCCGCCGACGGCGCGGCGTTGCAGCACCAGGGAAGCAAGATCGGCACTTACTACCTGCCCGGAAACCTCATCAGACAGCGCCAGCCTGGTATCCAAAAGGGCGATGCGGCGGATGGCCGATAGCGCCGTTGCCTCATTGGGCGGTGCCAGCCAGGCGGTGATGATCTCAGTTAGGGCTTCAAGCTCTGCGCCCGGCGGGGCCGCGCCCTCAGCCTTTGGCGCGCCGGCCAAGCCAAGTGAGAGCGTGCCCGCCTTGTCCCGGTTCGCGAGCAGGCCAAGCCCGCGCAATTCCAGTCCGCTTGGGGCAATATGCCCTCGGAGCAGGCTACCCGCAGAGAGCGAGGCATCCACCCGCGGCAGCACCGCAATCAGCCCAACTTCCTTGTCAGACAGGCTTATATCCGAAAACCGCACCGCAATCGCCGAACGATGCCCTTCCCGCCAGCCCGCCCAGGAAATCTCCGCCGCCCCAATCGCGATGGTTTGATCGGTCAGCGCCTGATTGGCCAGGCTTTCGAGCTTGCGGGCCAACCAGGACAGGCTGATGGGCCCCTGTTCCAGCCGCCAGACCACCCCGCCAAGCGCCAGACCAGCCAGGAGCATCAGGGTCAGGCAGACCCTGGCAAGCAGCTTTAGCCCGCGCCCCGCTTGACCTACGACCCGCCTCACTCTTTCCCTATTCCCCAATGACCCCTGTCACAGCAGCTTTCCCCCTGCCACGCGGATTCGACAAGGCCGCCGCCGCCCTCGCCCAGGCACATTTCGCCGAGAAGGGGGAGTCGGAATGCCGCTTTGCCGAAAGCGCAGAGGGTGCTTCGATACTGGAAGCGCTTGGTGGTCATAGCCCCTATCTAGCCGATTTGGCGGTGCGGGAGTCACCCACGCTGCTTTTCATGGCCGAACGTGGCCCGGATGAGGCATTTGCGCGCGCCATCGACCCGCTGCTGCGGCTGGACCCGGCCACATCGCGCCCGGCCTTGGCGGCGCTGCTGCGCCACGCCAAGCGCCAGGGCGCGCTGGTGGCCGGGCTCGCCGATATTCGCGGGCTTTGGGGGCTGGATCGCGTGACCGGCGCCTTATCCGAATTGGCGGAGCTCAGCATCGATACCGCCTGCGCGCATTTGCTGCGCGATGCTGCGGCGCGGGGCGATTTACGCCACACAGGTGGCAGCCGGACGGATGCGAGATCCATCGGGCGGCAATCTGGCCTGGTCATTCTTGGCATGGGCAAGCTTGGCGCGCGGGAGCTGAATTACTCATCCGATGTGGATCTGATGGTGCTTTACGATCCAGCCGCCGTGCAGGACCCGGATTGCGCCCAGGCGATTAATGTGCGCATCGCGCGTGATTTGGTGCGGCTGATGGAAGAACGCACCGCAGATGGTTATGTCTTTCGCACCGATTTGCGCTTGAGGCCCAATCCGGCGGCGACACCCTTGGCAGTCTCGATCCCTGCTGCCATCGCCTATTACGAAAGCATGGGCCAGAATTGGGAACGCGCCGCTATGATCAAGGCGCGGCCTGTTGCGGCGGATCGTGCTGCGGGGGATGCTTTTCTGCGCGAAATCCGGCCCTTTATCTGGCGCCGCTACCTGGATTTCGCAGCGGTCGCAGATATCCATTCCATCAAGCGGCAAATCCATGCGCACAAGGGGGCGGAGGGCGCGCATGATACGGTGCAATTGGCCGGGCATGATGTGAAGCTGGGCCGGGGCGGCATTCGCGAAATCGAATTCACCGCGCAGGTGCTGCAATTGATCTGGGGCGGGCGCGATCCCGCGCTGCGCGACCCGACCACGCTTGGCGCGCTTTCTGCCTTGGCCGGCGCAGGTAAGATCGAACGCCGCGCGGCGGCGGATTTGGCCGATGCCTATGGCTTTCTGCGGCGGCTGGAACACCGGCTACAAATGGTTGCAGATCGGCAGACGCATCGCCTGCCGGAAGACGAGGAGGGGATTGCGCGCATCGCCTCCTTCCTTGGCTATAATGACAGCGCCAATTTCGCCGAGGATTTCGCGTATCATTTGCGCCGCGTCGAACAGCATGACGGGCTCATGTTTGAAGCGGAACCGACACTCGCTGCCGATGCCGTGCTGTGCGATCTGGTCTTCACGGGTGTGGAGGATGATGCCGCCACCATCGCGACACTTCGTGCCATGGGTTACGCCAATCCGGCCAGCATCGCCGCCACGGTGCGCGGCTGGCATCAAGGCCATACGCGCGCCATTCGCAGTGAACGCGCGCGCGAATTGCTGACCGGGCTGATGCCAAGCCTACTGGCGGCCTTTGGCAAGCAGCGCGATCCGGATGCGGCTTTGTTGCGCCTTGATGCACTGTTTGGCCGGCTGACCACCGGCGTGCAGGTCTTGAGTCTTCTGCATCGTAATCCGCCGATGCTGGATCGCCTGGCCGGCATTCTGGGCGCCGCGCCGCAATTGGCCGATCATTTGGCGCATCACACCGCCGCGCTTGAAGGGCTGCTGGTGGGCGCGGGCGGCGGCATCGGCAGCACTGCGTCCGCCTTACCGGCGCTGGTCAAGGAAGCGCGCTATTTCGAAGAGGCGATGGAAGCGTCCCGCCGCCTGGTGCAAGAAGGCAAATTCGATATTGATGCCGCCACCCTTGAAGGCGCGATAGACCCTGATGCGGCGGGCGAAGCGCGGAGCACCCTGGCCGATGCCGCCATTTCATCCCTGCTGCCGCATGTGACCGCTGAATTTGCCGCGCGGCATGGCGTGGTGAAGGGCGGGCAGCTTGCGGTAGTAGCGCTTGGCAAGCTTGGCGGGCGGGAAATGCTGCCCGGCTCTGATCTTGATCTGATCCTGGTTTATGATCATGCAACCGAAGCCGAAGCCAGCGAAGCCAAGGCCAAGCGCGGCGCACCCACGATTCGCCCCTTGCCCAGCATTCAGTATTTCACCCGGCTCGCGCATCAGATGGTCGGCGCCATCACTGCCCCCGGCGCTGAAGGCAAATTGTATGAGGTGGATATGCGCCTCAGGCCTTCCGGATCGAAGGGGCCGGTCGCGGTCTCGCTTAGTGCCTTCCAGCGCTACCAGGCGGAAGATGCCTGGAGCTGGGAACGCATGGCTTTGACGCGCGCCCGGGTGGTGGCAGGCCACCCGGCGCTGTCACGCCGCATTGGCGCGGCCATTCGCGCCGCCTTGTCCAACCCCGAAAAGGCCAAGACCGCCATTGCCGATGCACTGGCCATGCGCCAGCGCATGCTGCGCGAATTGCCCGCCGCTGGGCCATGGGATGTGAAACTCAGCCCCGGCGGGTTGGTGGAGGTGGAATTCATCGGCCAGGCGCTGCAATTGTATCACGCACCGCGCCATCCGGAGGTGCTGGCCACCACCACGCGTATCGCCATTGCCAATCTGGCGAAAATCGGCGCGCTGGAGGACCGCGAAGCCGAAGCGCTGATCGCCGCTGAGCAGCTCTGGCGCGGCATCAGCGGCATTCTGCGCCTGACGCTTGGCCCCTGGCGAGAGGCTAACTTGCCCGAACCGGTAGCCTCCGCCGTGTTGCGCGTGGCGGGCCCGCTTTGCGCCGCACCACCCGTTGACCTTCCGGCGCTCCGCGCACAGATGAAAGTGAGCGCAGCCGTGGTGCGTGAGGTTTTCGAAGCCCGGCTTGGCCGGCTGGAACAGGGGACTCCTTCATGAGCGAATTGACCGAAGGCAAAAAGGCACCCGCCTTCAAAATCGCAGCAAGCAACGGGCGGGAGGTTTCCTCAGCCAGCCTCAAGGGCAAGCCCTATCTACTGTATTTCTACCCCAAGGCGGATACGCCCGGCTGCACCAAGCAGGCTTGCGGCGTGCAGGAAGCGCTGCCCCAGCTTGGCACGCTTGGCCTGACCGTGATTGGCGTTTCGCCCGATGCCATGCCGCCGATTGAAAAATTCGCCAAAAAATACGGGCTGGAATTCCCGCTGGCG
Source organism: Alphaproteobacteria bacterium (assembly GCA_016869715.1). Lineage (GTDB taxonomy): Bacteria > Pseudomonadota > Alphaproteobacteria > Acetobacterales > Acetobacteraceae > Neoroseomonas. The sequence continues at coordinate 116,591 of VGDM01000007.1, read as the reverse complement.
TCCGACCCGGAACACAAGACCGCCGAGGCCTTTGGCGTTTGGGTGGAAAAATCCATGTATGGCAGGAAATACATGGGCATGGAGCGGTCGAGCTTTCTGGTCGGCGCCGATGGCAAGGTCGTGAAAATCTGGCGCAAGGTGAAGCCCGAAGCCCATGCGGCTGAGGTATTGGCCGCGGCCAAGGCGCTGGGGTAACAGCGCTTCTTCAGGTTTCTTACCGCCCTTGGAGAGTTTCAAACACCTCCTCGGCGCACTTGAAGAGTTCCTTGGCATTATGGCGCTTTGCAGGATCAGTCTGCTTGTCGGGGTGGTAGCGCCGGCGGAAGGCGCGGCGCACCTCCACAATCAACCACAGCGGCCTATTCGGCGCCAAATAAATCCGCGCATGGGCGCTGCCATCCGCCGGGGTTTCCTTTAACTGTTTCAGCTCAGCCTCCGCATCCTGCAAGCGGTTGCGCAATATGGCAGTTTCGCCAGCGGCAATGGCAAGATAGCGGCGCATTTCCTCAGGTGGCGCACCACGCCCTGGCAGCTTGGTCAGGATAGTCGCCAGCGCATGCTCAATACGCCGCGCGATCAGCTTGGCGCGCGCGCCCGGCCGGCGCTCCGTCTCAATCAATAATTGGGAGAGCAGGACGCGATCGCCCTTATGCTGCGCCGCATGTTCGGCGAGCTGATCCAAGGGCCATTCCCTGAAGAGCCTGTCATTGGCCATCGCTACACGGATTCCCCCAACGAAAATTACATGATGGCCAATGCTGCCCCGGCTTAATATGGGCGGGCGGCTTCGCAGAGGTGCCAGAATAGGCGAAACTCGCGTGAATTGCCTACCGGGAGACCGCCTAATGACACCTGTCCTACCGCGCCGCGCCCTTTTGCTGGCCGCCGCCGCAAGCCCGCTTGCCGCCCCGGCGCTTGCCCAGGCGCCCTGGCCTTCAAGGCCCGTGCGCATCGTGGTCCCCTTTCCGCCCGGGGGTTCCAACGACGTCGTCGCCCGCCCCTTGGCCGAGCGTCTGCAAGCACGCCTCGGCCAGCCTGTAGTGATTGACAACCGTGCCGGAGCAGGTGGTGCCATTGGCGCCACCGCCGTCGCGCAAGCGCCCGCTGATGGCTATACGCTCATGGTCTCATCCTCCTCCTTCGCGACCACTTCCATCATGCAGCGCGTGCCCTGGGGCTTGCTCGAGAATTTTACCCCCGTCGCCTTGCTCGCGCGCTCGCCCTTCATTGTGCTGGTGCATCCGGATTTCCCGGCACGCAGCGTGACAGACCTTGTGCGCATGGCGCGCGAAAGGCCGGGCGCGATTGATTATGGTTCATCCGGCCCAGGCGGGATCAATCATTTCGTTACCGAATATTTTTGTCTGCGCGCCGGCATCAAAATGAACCACGTCCCCTATCGCGGCATGCCGCCCGCCGTGACGGATTTGGTGGCAGGGCATATCCCCGTACTGATCACCACCATGCCGAGCGCCGCCGGCGTGGTGCGCGAAGGCCGTGTGCGGCTCTTGGCCTATACCGCGCCAGGTGCGCCGGCTGGCTCACCCCCCAGCCTTACCGTCAAGGAAGCCGGCATTGATTATGAAAGCGATATCTGGTGGGGGCTATTTGCGCCGCGCGGCCTGCCACCCGAAATCCTCATGCGCCTGAACGCAGAGGCCAATGCCGCCCTCGCCGATCCGGAAATGGAGAAGCTGCTGCAAACCGAAGGCGCCCGCCCATCCCCCGCAACACCGCGAGCCTTTACCGAAATCCTCCGCATCGAACTTGCCCGTTGGCGCGAAGTGGCCACTGCCGCGAACATAAAACTGGACTGAACCCGTGGCCGAAATACACCGTAAAAGGTTCGACCCCACCGCCAAAGGCGCCATGGATGGCGTGCGCGTCATTGACCTGTCACGCCTTGTCGCCGGCAATATCCTGACCAAGGTCTTCGCTGATCACGGCGCCGAAGTCATCAAGGTGGAACCGCCCGAAGGCGACACGCTCCGCGCCTGGCGCGTCGGCGGCATCGAGACCAGTTGGAAGACCATCTGCCGCAACAAGAAAAGCGTCTGCCTCGACCTGAAAAACCCTGAGGGCATCGCCGCCGTGCGCGCCCTGACCCAGGGCGCCGCCATGCTGGTGGAAAGCTTCCGCCCCGGCGTGCTGGAAGCGATGGGGCTTGACACCGCAAGCCTCCTAGCCGGCAATCCGCGTCTGGTGATCGCGCGCGTTTCAGGCTGGGGACAGGACGGTCCCTATCGCCACAAGCCAGGCTTCGGCACGCTGGTCGAAGGCTATTCCGGCTTCGCCGCCATCAATGGTTTTGAAGACCGCGAACCCGTGCTGCCACCCATGTTCATGGGCGATGCCTATGCCGGGCTTTACGGTTCCGCCGCCGCCATGGTCGCGCTGCGCCACGCGGAGGCCACCGGCCAAGGGCAGGTAATCGATATCTCCCTATTCGAACCACTCTTCAGCGTATTGGAGCCGCAAATCTCTAATTGGCGCCTGACACGCAAACGCAAGCCCCGCACCGGCAGCCGGAGCTCAAACACCTCTCCCCGCAACGCCTATCGCACCAAGGATGACGGTTGGGTCTGCCTTTCTGCCTCCACCTAAGGCATGACCGAAAAACTGCTGCGCTCCATCGCGCAGGAGGCGCTGATTACCGATCCGCGCTTTGCCAATAACCCAGCCCGCGTGAAAAATTGGCAGGAACTTGATGCCATCATCGGCGCCTTCATCGGCGCCCGCGACCTGGCCGAAAACCTCGCGCATTTCGACAAGGCCGGCGTGACCATCGGGCCCATCATGGATACCGAAATGCTGGAAGGCGATGCTTATGCGATTGAACGGGAGGCGCTGATCGAAGTGCCAGACGCCGATATGCCGGGCGGCTGGCTGCCCATGCACGGGATGGTGCCACGGCTTTCCGCAACACCGGGAATACTCGCACGACCTTCACCAAAACTCGGCGAGCATAATGCCGAGATCCTGGGGGCCGCGCTTGGCGCCGCGCGCTATGAAAGCCTTTGCGCGGCGAAAGTGATTTGCAGCTAGGGCATGTTGCGTTCACATGTGTTCACGCAAGCCGCTCTAGATCATTGTTTTTCGAGCATCTTCACACGCTCAGATTTCCCATCTGAACGCAATCTGCTCTAGCGCTGCCGCGCAAACAAGCGCGGTTCGGCCCCTATTCCCGCTGCACGCCCAAGTCGCGAAACGCCTTGCCCGTGGCCTCATATTCGGTAGCCAGCAAACGCCCAAGCTCTGCCCGCCCGCGCCATGGGTACAGCTGATGCCACGACAATCGCGGCGAAATCCAAACGCCCAGCGATCACTTCTGTCAGTGACGCGCCATCGCCGCGAAAGGGCACATGCGTCCATTGCCCACCAGCGGCATCCTGCACGCGATGCGCACCAAAAAAGGGTGCAGAATTCGGCCCGGGAGAACCATAAGTCAAGGGGCGCTGCTTCGCCGCCGCCACCATATCGGGCAGTGTACGCCAGCGGCTATCGGCCTTCACCATCACGCCCAGAATATTCTCGGTCACGTTACAAACCGGCGCTACGGCATCCGGCCCAAGCCCGGTACTGCGCACCAGATGCGGCTGGAAAGCGAGCGGCACCAGCGGCGAATAGGCCAGCGTATGCCCATCAGGTGCCGCAGCCATCTAGGCGCGCATGCCGACCACGCCGGGGGCACCGGATTGGCTGGTCACCACGAAATTCTGTCCGAAGTCACGCGTGAAGGCCTCGGCCAAGGCGCGCCCTGCAGCATCCGTGCTGCTGCCGGTGGCATAGGGGTTGATGATGGTGACGGGACGATCCGGAAAAGCCTCGGCGGCGAAGGGGATCAGCAACAGGGCAAGGAAGAAAAAGCGCTTCATCCCCATCACTCCTCAAGGATCGCTACAGCACGCGTCCAGCCAGCTGAACCGCGATGCACCTTCACGGGGAAGCAGGAAATCATGAAGCCATTCGGCGGGAGGCTTTCCAGATTGGTGAGCTTCTCCATGTGGCAATAGCCAATCTCACGCCCTGCACGATGGCCTTCCCAGATCAGGGAGGCGTCTCCGGTCTCCTGCACCTTTTTCTTCGTTAGCGAAAACGGCGCATCCCAGGACCAGCCATCAATGCCGGTCACGCGCACACCCTGTTCCAGCAGCCAAAGCGTTGCCGCCTTACCAACACCGCAGCCGCTATGGATGAAATCATCCCGCCCGTAACGGCTGGCCGCGCGCGTATTCACCACCACAATTTCCAGCGGTTTCAGTGTGTGGCCGATGCGCTGCAATTCCGCCTGCACATCGCCAGGTGTCGCGACATAACCATCCGGAAAATGCCGGAAATCAAGCTTCACCCCTGGCTGGAAGCACCAATCAAGGGGTACTTCGTCAATCCGCCAGGAAGGCTCCCCGCCTGGTACGATCAGTTCATTCATACGGCTGAAGAAGTGATAGGGCGAATCAAGATGCGTCCCGCTATGGGTTGTGATGCGCACCACTTCGCGCGCCGCAAATTGGCCTTCGGGCAATTGATCCACACTGATGCTGAATTCCTGCGCCAGACGCGGCGCGGTCATGTAATGGTCGTGGTACTCGATCTCGGGCAGCATATGAGGCGGGTCGGAAGCGATCCCGCCCTTCAAAGCCACCGAAATATCTATGAAACGGCGCGGCATGGATTCCCCCTTATTCTTCAAAAATCGCAACAGCGCGGGTCCAGCCGGCGGAACCGCGATGCACTTTTACGGGCAGGCAGGAAATGGTGAAGCCGCTTGGCGGCAGCTTATTCAAATTGGAGAGTTTCTCGATATGGCAATAGCCGATCTCCCGCCCCGCGCGATGGCCTTCCCAGATCAAGGAGACATCGCCGGTTGCCGCAACCTTTTTCTTGGTGAGTGAAAATGGTGCATCCCAGGACCAGCCATCCGTGCCGGTCACACGCACGCCCTGCTCCAACAACCAAAGGGTTGCTTCCTTGCCCATGCCGCAACCGGAATGGATGTAATCATCCTCCCCATAGCGTGCGCCAGCGGCGGTATTCACGACCACGATTTCAAGCGGCCTTAGCGTATGGCCGATATGCTTCAATTCCGCCTGCACATCATTCGCCGTCGCAACATAGCCATGCTCGAAATGCCGGAAATCGAGCTTCACGCCTGGCTGTAAGCACCAGTCCAAAGGTACTTCATCAATCCGCCAGGAGGGCTCGCCCCCCGGCACCAGCCTTTCATTCATGCGGCTGAAATAATGATAAGGCGCGTCAATATGCGTTCCGTTATGGGTGCTGATCTGCACGCGCTCAATCGCTGCATATTCACCTTCCGGCAATTGATCCACGCTGATGCCGAAATCCTTTGCCATCGCGGGGGCGGTCATGTGGTGATCCAGATATTCGATCTTCGGCAGCGCATGCGGCGGGTCGCTGATGATACCGGCCTTGAGTGCGACAGAAATATCAACGATGCGACGGGGCATGGTGTTCCTCCTTTTGTAAATTCAAACAGGCCAGGCGATGGCCGGCGCAATCGCGCCGCGACATTCGCCAAAGCCAATACCGACCGCACCAGGCGCTTCAGCGCGGGCACGGAAAATCACCTCATCACCATCCTGCAGCCAGCGGCGGGTTTCGCCATTGGGCAGCGTGATGGGGCCGGCAAGGCCAAGCTCCGCTAGGCATGCGGCGGCAGTTTCTTCCGGCCCTAAGGCCGTGCCGCTGCCGAGCAAATCACCGGGCAGCAGATTGCAACCATTGGTGCCGTGATGCGCAACCATTTGCGCTACCGTCCAATACATGCGCGCGAAATCCGTATCGGTCAGCAAGGCGGGCGCCGCATTTGCCGCGCGCGTCTTGGCCGTCGCCAGAAGGGCCTGCATGCGAATGCCAAGCGCGCCCGCCGCGCAATTCCATGCGCTATCCAGATAGGGCAGAGACGATGGTTCAATCGCTGGCGCAGCCTTCGCGAAGGGTTCCAGCGCTTCCGCCGCGATCACCCAGGGCGAGACCGAGGTTGAAACACTCTTCGCCAAAAACAGGCCGAGCGGCGGCATTTCCCAACGCTGGATATCGCGCGCCGACCAATCATTCAAAAGCCCAAAGCCGAAGATGCGGCTTGGTGCCTCGGCCATCGTGATTGGCATGCCGAGCTTGTTTTCACCTGTGATCCAGATCGCCAACCCCAATTCGTAATCCATCGCCTCCGATGGGCCGAAGCGCACTTCGCCATCGCTCCGCGCCCATTGGCCATGCGGGCGGATCACATCCTCGCCACTCACACGCACAGAACTCGCGCGGGAATGATAGGCAACCGGCAAATGCCGGAAGGCCTGGGGCAGAGGGTTCTTCGGATCGCGCCGCTCACCAAGCCGGGCGCAGTGATCATGACTCGCCATGAAATCGGAGAAATTCGCGACCGTGGCGGACAGGTGCAGTGGCGCATCGCGCATGGGCACCAGGATGCGCGCGGCCAGGGCTTCGGCGGCGGAACCTGCCGCGAGCAACGCCGAAATCGCGGCGCGCAAACCCGCAGATGCAGGACGGCCAAGCGCCATCAGCGCATTCAGGCTTGGCCCCGCAGCGGCTTCCGCAGCGGCGCCGGCAAGCAGGCCCGCGCTGATCGCCGCGCGCAAATCCAGAATCATCTCGCCAATCGCGATCCTGCCGCGCGGCGCTGCCCCGGCGCCGCTGAAAATGCCGAAGGGCAGGTTCTGGATCGGGAAATCCTGCCCCGGGTGATTGGCGGTGGCGACCCAGCTTCTTAGGCCGGGGCCACGGGTGGCATCCATTTGGGCGTTCCTAGGGTTTTATGGGGCGATAAAGGGCCCACCGGGGCAGGAGCGCAAGCCCGGACGCGCAAGGCTTGGGAAAACGCGCTGTTTCGGCCTATTCTAACGCAAAGCCTAGGAGGACTCAGATGCTCGACGCCACCACGAAGCTGCCCTTGAAGGACCCGGCCCTGTTCCGTCAGGCGAATTACATCGCCGGCGCCTGGGTGCAGGCCGATAGCGGCAAGATGATTGCTGTGCGCAACCCCGCGACTGGTGAGGTGATTGGCGAAGTGCCCGCCATGGGGCAGGCAGAGACGCGCCGCGCCATTGAAGCCGCCAATGCCGCCTGGCCGGCCTGGCGCGCGATGCTGGCGAAAGATCGCGCTGTGATCCTGCACAAGATCGCAGCCCTCATGCATGAAAACGCCGATGATCTGGCCGCGATCATGACGGCGGAACAGGGCAAGCCACTTGCCGAAGCGAAGGGTGAAGTGGTTTATGCCGCATCCTTCATTGAATGGTTCGCCGATGAAGGCCGCCGCGTGCAAGGCGAGACGATTCCACAAAACGCCAAGGGTCGCCGCATTCTCGTGACGAAGGAACCGATTGGCGTTTTCGCTGCCATCACGCCGTGGAATTTCCCTGCCGCGATGATCACGCGCAAGGCCGGGCCGGGTTGGGCGGCGGGCTGCACGGGTGTCATTCGCCCGGCATCGCAAACGCCGTTTTCCGCGCTGGCTTTGGCGCTATTGGCGGAACGCGCGGGCATGCCTTCAGGCGTCTGCAATGTGATTACCGGGCCTTCTGGTGAGACGGGAAAGGAACTGACAAGCAACCCGATCATTCGCAAGCTTTCCTTCACGGGTTCTACGGAAGTTGGGCGCCTATTGCTCGCGCAATGCGCGGCGACGGTGAAAAAGACCTCGATGGAATTGGGCGGCAATGCGCCCTTCATTGTGTTTGATGATGCGGATTTGGATGCGGCGGTGGCGGGGGCGATGGCGTCCAAATATCGCAATACCGGGCAGACCTGCGTCTGCGCCAATCGGCTTTTCGTGCAGGATGGTGTGTATGAAGCCTTCGCCGCCAAGTTGAAAACGGCGGCTGAGGGCTTGAAGGTTGGGCCGGGGATGGAGCCTGGTGTGACGCAAGGCCCGCTGATCAATGCCGATGCGGTGGCCAAGGTTGAAGAACATATCGCCGATGCTTTGGCGCAAGGTGCCAGCATCATCACAGGCGGCAAGCGCCATGCGCGCGGCGGCAATTTCTTTGAACCGACAGTGCTTGCCAATGTGCCGCGCGGCGCCAAGATTTTCGGTGAGGAAACCTTCGGCCCGGTTGCGCCGCTATTCCGCTTCAAGACCGAAGAGGAAGTGATCAAACTTGCTAATGATACGGAATTCGGCCTTGCTGCCTATTTCTACGCGCGCGATGTCGGGCGCATCTTCCGTGTGGCTGAGGCTTTGGAATACGGCATCATCGGCATCAATGAAGGTATCATCTCCACGGCGGAGGTGCCCTTTGGTGGCTTCAAGCAATCGGGCCTTGGGCGCGAAGGCAGCCACATGGGGATTGAGGAATATCTGGAAGTGAAATACCTGGCCCTTGGCGGCATTGGCACGTGACCGCCGCGATTTATCTGGAAGATCTGCTCCGGGCCGGCGCTTTACTGCGGGCTCGGTCACGGTGGATGCCGAGGAAGTGAAGCGCTTCGCCGCGCTTTACGATCCGCAGCCCTTCCACATGAATGAGGAAGCGGGTGCCGCGCATCCGCTATTTGGGCGTTTGGCCGCGAGTGGCTGGAAAACTACGGGCATGACCATGCGTATGGTGGTGCAGGCCATTGGTGGCATTTCCGGCGGTATTGTCGGTGGTGACGGCGAGATTCAGTGGACCAAGCCGGTCTATCCCGGTGATACGCTGCGCGTGGAATTTGAGGTGCTGGAAGTGGCACCTTCTCGTTCCCGCCCGGATCGCGGTTCGGCGCTGATGCGCAACACCACCTTCAACCAAGATTATGAGCCGGTGCAGATTTTCACCGTACGGCTTGTTGTGCCGAAGCGTCCTGCCTGATCTGTTTTGCTGAGGTTTCCATGGCTAGTGATTTCGATCTTTTCGTGATTGGTGGCGGCTCGGCCGGGGTGCGTTCGGCGCGCATCGCGGCCGGGCATGGCGCGCGGGTGGGGGTTGCGGAAGAACGCTTCTGGGGCGGCACTTGTGTGAATGTCGGCTGTGTACCAAAGAAGATCATGGTGAATGCAGCCGAATATGGCGACTGGGCAGAAGATGCCGCGGCCTTTGGCTGGTCCCTTGAAAATCACGGGCATGATTGGGCGAGGTTGGCTGCCGCACGCGATGCCGAAGTGGCGCGGCTTTCGGACATTTATGGGCGTTTGCTCGGCAATGCCGGTGTCACGTCCCTCGATGCGCGCGCCACGTTTCTAGACGCACATACGCTTGATGTCGGCGGCAAGCGCGTGACAGCGGAACGCATCATCATCGCGGTTGGTGGTGTCGCCACCCGGCTTGATATTCCAGGCGCGGAGCTTGGGCTGATTTCTGATGATCTTTTCACGCTGAAGGCATTGCCCAAGCGCGTTGTGGTGCTGGGCGCTGGCTATATCGCGGTAGAATTTGCCTGCATTTTGAGGGCGCTGGGGGCAGAGGTTGCGCTGGTGCATCGCGCCCCCCTGCCGCTGCGTGGCTTCGATGACGACATTCGGAGCGCCGCGGCAGACGCCCTGATCGCGCAGGGCATTGCCTGCCATGCCGGCGTGACCCCAACGCGCATTGAAGCCTGCGGTGCGGAGCGCGTGCTGCATCTTTCCGATGGCTCGTCGCTTGTGGTTAATGCAGTGTTTTTCTGTACTGGGCGCAAACCCGCAATCGCCGGGCTTGGGCTCGACAAGGCTGGCGTAAAGTTGACGGAGAATGGCGTTATCGCGGTGGATGAGAGCCACGCCACCAGCCGGGGGCATATCTATGCCATTGGCGATGTGCTGGACCGCGTGAACCTGACCCCCATGGCAACGGCGATTGGTCACGCGCTTGCCGATACGCTGTTCGGCAATAACCCGCGCCGCGTCAGTTATGAAAACGTGCCGACCGCGGTTTTCATGAACCCGCCAATCGGTATGGTGGGCATTACGGAAGACGAAGCCGCCAAGCGCGGCCCCGCCGATATCTATGTCACGCGCTTCACGCCCATGCGCCACACCATTAGCAAGCGCGAAGGCCGCAAGACGCTGATGAAGTTGGTAGTCTGCCAGCGCACGCAAAAAATCTTGGGCGCGCATATGATCGGCGAAGATGCCGATGAGATGATGCAGGCCATCGGTATTGCCGTGGTGATGGGTGCCACAAAACAAGATTTTGATCGTACTATCGGTATTCATCCAACGGCGGCCGAGGAATTCGTGACCTTGCGCTCCCGCACCCGCGTGGTGGGTGTGTGATGCAGCCAGCGCAGCGTCTGATCATCGGCTTCGCCTCGGCGGGGCATTTTTTGCATCATGTGCTAACGGGGCTGTTCCTGACGCTTGCCGTTATTCTGGAGGGCATTTGGCAAAGACCCTATGCGGAAATCATCGCGCTGTGGACGTTGGGAGCCGCGATGATCGGCGTTGGGGCGCCGCTTGCCGGTTGGCTTGCGGATCGCCTTGGCCATGCACGCATAATGACGGTGTTTTTCTTGGGTATTGGCTTTGCTTCCATCATCGCCGGCACAGTGACCGATAGTACGGAAATGGGCCTGGCACTCGCGCTGCTGGGTGGTTTTGGCGCGATTTATCATCCGGTGGCACTTGCTTGGGTTTCCATGACCGCGCCCGCGGATGCGCGTGGGCGATTGATGGGTATTCTGGGCATTGCCGGCAGCATTGGCGTGGCCTCAGCCGCGGTGATTGCCGGTGGCTTGGCAGCGATTGCGGGTTGGCGCATGGCGATGATCCTCCCTGGCATCATCACCATCATCGCGGGGCTTGCGCTGCTATTCTGCCTTATCACGGGCCGCGTTGCTGCAAGCAATCACCAGCCTGGGCAGGAAGCGGCGCAGGCTGCTGTGGCGGCAGAGGCCGCGCGTATTCCCTGGGTCGTACTGATCGTGCTGGCGATCACCTTCATGCTCGGGTCGATTTCCTACACGGCCTATTCCACCGCGCTGCCGAAATGGGTCAGTGATATGCTGCATCTTGACCCGGCCCGCGCTGCCGAGCTTGGCCTGATTGTGGGTGCGACCATGCTGATGGGCAGTGCCGGGCAGTTGATTGGCGGGCGGCTCGCGGATCGTGTGCCGATGAAGCCGCTTTATGTGGCAACCTTCCTAATCAAGCTGCCCTTAATGATACTGGCTGCCTGGCTTGGTGGCGCCTGGTCGTTGCTGGTCGCGGTTGTCATTGGCTTCATGTTTGATTTTGCGGCGCCAGTCGAAAACCTGCTGCTGGCGCGCTATTCATCGGGTAAGCAGCGCGGTCTAGCGTTTGGACTGAAATTCGCAATTGGATTTGTCGCGGCGCCGCTTGGCGTCAATCTTGTCGCCTGGGCCTATGACGCTGCGGCAGGCGGCGCGCTAGTGCTGTTTCTGACGCTGGCTGCCCTTGGGCTTGTGATGCTGGCCACTGCCATGGCCTTGCCGCGTGACGCTGGTGCGCGCGTGACGCGGCAGCCGGTTCCTGCCTAAGGCTTCAAACGCGCTGAGAGGTTGTGCAGGGTGCGTGCACAAAGGCATTGTGCCATGCGGGAACGATAAGGATGAAGGGTGTTTTTGAGAGGTCGGCACTCATCGGCACTTCTTCGCGGAGAGGGCTTTCTAGGTGGGAGACATGAACGGCGTCGAGCTCTCTCGACTATACTACGAGAGCATCGTGGCATCGCTCCTCGAGCAGTACAACGGCGGAATCCCTCATGCCGCTGGCCGACTCCGCACCGGCTCCGACGTTCTCGGCTTTGATGACATTGTCACGCGACCATGATCGGGGAATGCGGTTAACCTTGCTCGTCGAATCAGCCAGCCTCAACGGCCTGAGCGACTACCTCGACGCGCATCTCCCCGACAAGGTTCATGGCCACCCGACAAGCTTCTCCCTCTCCAACGATCCAACGATCCGTCACCGCATCGACATCGACACCGCCGAGCGCTTCACGGCTGAACGTTTGGGATTCGACGCAACCGCGCGGATCAACGCGCTCGAATGGCTCGCCACGAGCAGTCAGTCGATCCTCGAGGTCACCAAAAGGCCAGTGTTCGCCGACACGATCGGCACCCTGACCGAGATCAGACGTCGGCTTCGTTGGTACCCCGACGAAGTATGGCGGTACGTGGTTGCAACCAGCTGGGCCCGCCTCGCCGAGGAACTGCCGCTTATGAGCCGTGCGAGGATCCGAGGGGACCAGCTCGGCGCGTCCATCATCGCCGCTCGATTGCTCGGGGTCGCGATGCGCCTCGGATTCCAGCTCGAACGGGCCTGGGCCCCGTACCCGAAATGGTTCGGGGCGGCATTCACCGCCTTGCCTCGTGCGTCGGCGCGCGACGACGGGCTCTCAGCGACGTTGCGTGAGCGCTCCTGGCAGGAACGTCAACACCACATTGCGGCGGTGTGCAAATACCTCTATGCCTTCAAACGTTCATCAGGACTCCGACTATCCCCGGCCCGGTGCTCGAACCGTTCCATGAAGGGCCGTTTTTCACCGTGCGACAGGCAGCGATCAATGCCCTTATGCCACCCGACATCCACACCGGCGTTGGCAGGGTCGACCAGTGGTCTGACAATGTTGCGGTGCTTACGGCACCGCAAAGGAGATTGGCTGCAACCAGGGCTCTCCATAACATCGAATAGCGCAACCAACTTTCTTGGGAAGCGCTCATCCGTGTTGTGCGTCCGCTGACACTCCGCAAGCGCAATGTCCGGCCAATAATCCTGCCGCCCGTCGAAATCATGGCCATCGGCGTTTGCTATACGGATTCCCAAACACTGGACAGGCTGGATTCCGAGGGGTTGTTCCCCGCCATCCTCGGCCATGATGGGGCGGGCATCGTGCGCGGAATCGGCGCCGGTGTTACCAGCGTGAAGCCTAGTGATCACGTGATCCCGCTCTACACCCCCGAATGCCGCGCCTGCAAAACGTGTCTCAGCCGGCGGAGCAATCTTTACACCTTCATCCGCGCAACCCAGGGCAAGGGTGTGATGCCCGATGGCACCAACCGCTTTCGCTGCGGAACCACGGCACCCAGCAAACCCGTGTTTCACCACATGGGCCGCAGCACCTTTTCGAATTTCGCCGTGCTGCCTGAAATCGCGGTCGCGAAAGTGCGAGAAGACGCGCCCTTCGACTAGATTTACTACATGGCTGCGGAGTTACCACCTGCTTTGGCGCCGTGATCTATACTGCGAAGTTCTGGCCCGGCGCCAATGCCGCGGTCTTTGGCCTGGGCGGCATAGGGCTCAATGTCATTCAGGGTGCCCGTATGATGGGTGCCGATAAGATCATCGGCGTAGACATCAATCCTGCCAAGCAAGCCATGGCGCGCACATTTCGCATGACCCATTTCATCAACCCGAATGAAATCGGCGCCGATAAGGTGGTGCAGGCGATTACGGATTTGACCGGCGGCGGCGCTGATTTTTCCTTCGATCGCACCGGCAATGTCATGGTGACGCGTCAGGCGCTGGAATGCTGCCATCGCGGCCGGGGGTGAGAGCATTATCATCGGCGTCGCGCCTTCAGGCGCTGAGATCGCCACGCGCCCCTTCCAGCTTGTGACCGGCCGCATTTGGAAGGGTTCCGCCTTTGGTGGCGCGCGCGGGCGGAGCGACGTACCCAAAATTGTTAATTGGTACATGGAAGGGAAGATCTGTATTGACGATCCGATCACCCACACTACGCCGCTTGAGAAAATCAACGGCGCCTTCGATCTGATGCATGAAGGCAAATTCATCCGGTTGGTGGTAGTGTTTCAGGATCAGGCGCTAAACACCATTCACCATCCCCTCGAATTCCCGGAACAGGCTGATCGCCTCCGGGTCGAAAAAGGGCAGGATTTGGCTGAGGAAAATGCCCGCTGTGCCGCGGCCGGGGTCTATCCAATGAAAGGTATTGCCCAGCCCTGCCCAGGCAAGGCTCCCCGCTGACCGCCCCTGCGGTGATGGCCGCCGGTTCACCAGAAAGGTCAGCCCCCAGCCATTCGCCATGCCGGGGAAGAAATCCGCATCGCGGGTTGCGGTCGGCACGGCGGAAATCATCGGGCGCACCGAAAGCGGCGCGATCTGGTCGCGCGCCATCTCAGCCACCGTCTTAGCCTTCAGCACCCTAGTCTTGCCGTGCTTACCGCCATTCAGGATCATGCGCGCGAACGCCAAATAGTCCCGCGCCGTGCCGTAGAGCCCGCCGCCGCCGGTCTCAAACTCTGGCTCCTGCGGCACTTCGAAGGGAATGACGGAAAGCGTGCCATCCGCACCGCGCCCATGCATGGCCGCCAGCCGCGCCCTTTGATCCGGGCGCAGCTTGAAGGACGTATCAACCATGCCGAGCGGTTCAAAAATCACCCGCGCCAAATGCGCGCCCAGCGCCTCACCGGTGGCAGCCTCAATCATTTTGCCGGCCCAATCTATGCCGATGCCATAACTCCAATCCTCGCCCGGATCGAATAGCAGGGGCAAAGCGAGCGCGGCATTGCGGCAGGTGCCCATCGCAGGCGTGCCGGTTGCCTTGCGGAAGCGAGCGATGTCGCTGCTCCACATGTCATAGGCATAGCCGGATGTATGGGTAAGCAAATGGCGCAGCGTGATGGGCCGCTTGGCTGGGCGGAGCTTGGGCTGCCCGGCCTCATCAAAGCCTTCCAGCACGCCTAGCGCGCCGATCCCCGGCACCAGTGACGCCGCCGGCGCATTAAGGGAAAGCTTGCCCGCTTCCACCAGCATCATGGCCGCCGCGCCGGTGATGGCCTTAGTCATGGAGGCGATCCAGAACACTGCATTGGGCTGCATGAGCTCAGTACTGCCAAGCGCCCGGCTGCCAAAAGCGCCATCCCAGCCACCGCCATGCCGGTCACCCAAAGCCAGCACCAGGCCCGGAATGGCCCCCGCCTGCACTGCCTTTTGCATGTGGATCGCGATATCTTGCTGCCTATCCATGGCTTGCCTTTCCTTCACATGCCTGTCGCCAGGCCCGGCTGCTCTTCCCCTCGGTGCGCGCTCGTGTTTATTGTGCCTCTTCTTGTAATAAGGAGATAGGCGGAAATGACTGCGCGGGGCTGGAGCCCGGATTCATGGCGGAACATGCCGATCAGGCAGGTGCCGGAATATCCCGACCAGGCGGCTTTGGCCGCAATGGAAGCCAAGATCGCGCGATTTCCCCCGCTAGTTTTTGCAGGTGAGGCCAGGCGCTTAAAGGTTTCCTTGGCGCGGGCGGGCGATGGCCAGGCTTTTGTCCTGCAAGGTGGCGATTGCGCCGAAAGCTTCGGCGATTTCACCGCCAATGTGATCCGCGACACGTTTCGCGTGCTGCTGCAAATGGCGGTGGTGCTGACTTTTGGTGGTGCCTCGCCAGTCGTGAAGCTTGGTCGCATGGCCGGGCAATTTGCCAAGCCCCGATCTTCGGATAGCGAAACGCGTGATGGTGTGACGCTGCCTTCCTATCGCGGCGATATCATCAACGGACCGGATTTCGATGCGGCATCGCGCATCCCCGATCCGTCGCGGATGGAATTCGCCTACATGCAATCCGCCGGCACGGTCAATCTGCTGCGCGCTTTCGCCAATGGCGGCTATGCGGATTTGCACGAAGTGCATCGCTGGAATCTGGGCTTTGTCGAGCGAAGCCCGCTTGCTGAACGCTATGCGGACCTCGCGACGCGCATTGATCAGACGCTCTCCTTCATGCAGGCCTGCGGCATGTCAGACCTGCCGCAGGTACGAGAGACGGATTTTTATACGAGCCATGAAAGCCTGTTGCTGCCTTATGAACAGGCCATGACACGGGTCGATTCCACCTCCGGTGATTGGTATGCCTGTTCGGCGCATTTCCTCTGGATTGGGGATCGCACACGCCAGCCGGAAGGGGCGCATGTGGAATTCCTGCGCGGCGTGAAGAACCCCATTGGCATGAAGGTCGGCCCGAGCATGGATGCCGATGAATTGGTGCGCCTCACGGAAATCCTGAACCCGGCCAACGAAAAGGGGCGGCTTACGCTGATCTCCCGCATGGGGGCGGATAAGGTGGAAGCGAGGCTCGCACCCTTGGTGCGCGCGGTATCGCGCGCCGGGCGGAATGTGGTGTGGCTTTGCGATCCCATGCACGGCAACACAACCACGGTCGGCGGTTATAAGACCCGGCCTTTTGACGCCATCATGGCGGAAGTGCGCGGCTTTTTTGATGTGCATGAAGCGGAAGGCACCTTCGCCGGCGGCGTGCATGTGGAAATGACCGGCAGCAATGTCACCGAATGCCTGGGCGGCGCGCATAGGCTTTCGGAAGCCGATCTTGCCGCGAATTACGCCACTTCCTGCGATCCCAGGCTTAATGCCGAACAATCGCTGGAACTCGCCTTCCTGATCGCCGAGGGATTGAAGGCGCGGCGCGTGGCCGGCCTTACGGCATCGGCCCAGGCAGCGCAGTGAACGGCCAAGGCAGCCGGGGGGGAGAAGCCCCCTCGGCGGCAGCGGATGTGGCGGATCAAGTGATTACCGCCCGTGCCGATAGCTATTTCAACCGCACCAAGGCGGTGGTGCAGCGTTTTGGCGATACGCAAGTCACCTATGCGGTATTTCTGCGCCGCCCGGTGATCTCCGCACCCCGGTTGATGCTGGATTGGCTGCGCGCTGTGGCGGCGTCTCGCGCGACCGAGTTTCACATTGAGGTGGTGCATAAAGAAGGCCAATGGGTCGGCGCGGGCGATCCCTTACTCTATGTCAGCGGGTCCTTTAGGGAGCTGGTGGATTTGGAAACCATGCTGCTGCAAAAGCTGGGCGCGGCCTGTGTTGCCGCGCATAACGCCTATCAGATGTGTGTCGAATTGCCGCAAACCGCGTTTCTGGCGATGGAAGCGCGCCACTGCGCGGGCGCCGAAATGCACGATATGATGGCCTATGCCGCATCGGTCGGCAGCCGCGCCGCGCAGGCGGAAGGGGCCAAGGGCTTTATCGGCAACGCCAATGACGCGACCGCGCATTGGTTCGGCGCGCCCAAGGGCTATGGGACCATGCC
Organism: Alphaproteobacteria bacterium; assembly: GCA_016869715.1. Classification (GTDB taxonomy): domain Bacteria; phylum Pseudomonadota; class Alphaproteobacteria; order Acetobacterales; family Acetobacteraceae; genus Neoroseomonas. Next base: position 99,633 of record VGDM01000007.1, on the reverse strand, counting down.
GCATGCGTTGATCGGCTATGCCGGCAGCACGGTGCGCGCGGCGGAGATGTTCCATGAAACCTTCCCGGATGAAAACCTGACCGTGCTGGTGGATTACTTCGGGCGCGAAGTGACCGATGGCCTGGCGGTCGCACGCCGCTTTCCCGAATTGGCCGCTGCTGGGCGGTTGGCCATGCGGCTTGATACCCATGGTGGGCGCTTCCTTGAAGGGCTAGACCCCGCCGAAAGCTACGCCGTGCTGGAACGCCACGCCCCCCAGGCCACCCGGCGCTATCGGAGTGAGACGGAATTGCGCCACCTGACCGGTACCGGGGTTTCCGCCGCCGCCGTCTGGCGCATGCGCGAAGCGCTCGATGAGGCCGGGTTCCAGCGCGTCCGGATTATTGCTTCCTCGGGCTTTGGGGTCACCAAATGCCGGGTCATGGCCGAAGCGCGCGCGCCGATTGATGTGGTGGGCACCGGCAGCTTCATCCCCAATACCTGGTCCGAAACCTACGCCACGGCGGATATCGTTGCCTATGATGGCGTGCCGCGCGTGAAGATAGGCCGCGAATTCCTGCTGAAGCGGGGCGAGACGCGCCGGCGCAATGGCGGGCAGGGCTGAGACACCTCTCTTTTGGTGATTTCACCCAAGCGCAAAAGCATCTAGAAGGCGCGCATGGCCGAGACCCTGAAAATCGCCCTGGCGCAACTTAACCCCCATGAGGGCGCGCTGACCGCCAATGCAGCGCTGATCCGCAAGGCCCGCGCGGAGGCGGCACGGCTTGGCGCAGATCTGGTGGTGACGCCTGAATTTTCCATCGCCGGCTATCCGCCGGAAGATCTGGTGCGCAAGCCTGCCTTCATCGCTGCCTGTGAGGCTGAAATCGCGGCGCTTGCCGCCGAGACCGCCGATGGTGGCCCCGGCCTGGTGGTGGGTGGCCCCTGGCGTGAAGGCGAGAAGGTTTTCAACGCGTTGTTCCTGCTGGAAGCAGGGCAGATCGCCGCGCGCCGCGCCAAGCATGAATTGCCCAATTACGGCGTGTTTGACGACAAGCGCGTTTTCGATGCCGGCCCCGCGCCTGGCCCGGTGCCGTTTCGTGGTTTTCGCCTGGGGCTGATGATTTGTGAGGATTGGTGGTTCCCTGCGGTATCCGAAACACTGAGCGAAACTGGCGCGGAAATCCTGATCGCCTTAAATGGTTCCCCGTTTGAGGCAGCAAAACATCAGGCGCGGCTTGATCTTGCTGTCTCCCGCTGCGTTGAAACCGGGCTTGGCTTTGTCTTCGTCAATCAGGTGGGCGGGCAGGATGAGCTGGTTTTTGAAGGCGCATCCTTTGTGATGAATGCGGATCGGTCATTGGCGCATGTCATGCCTATGTTTGCCGAAGGCTTGCGCATCACCGAATGGCGGCGTGATGGCGGCGTGCTGGTGTGCAGGCCAGGAAAGATTGCGCCCGCCCCGCCTAAGCTTGAGCAGATCTATGGCGCCATGGTGCTGGGGCTGCGCGATTATGTGAACAAAAACCGCTTTCCGGGCGTGGTGCTGGGCCTGTCGGGTGGAATTGATTCCGCGATTTCGGCGGCTGTCGCGGTGGATGCACTCGGGCCTGATCGCGTGCGCGCGGTGATGATGCCATCGCCCTATACCAGCATTGAAAGCCTGGAAGATGCCGCCGAATGCGCGCAGCTTTTGGGTATCCGGTATGAGCATATCGGCATCGGCCCGGCGATGGAGGCTTTCGCGGGCATGCTGGCGCCGGCCTTCGGCAATCGCCCGCCCGAGATCACGGAAGAAAACCTGCAATCGCGCATTCGTGGCGTGACGCTGATGGCGCTGTCGAACAAATTCGGCGATATGCTGCTAACCACCGGCAATAAGAGTGAAATGAGCACGGGCTATGCCACGATTTATGGCGATATGTGCGGCGGTTATTCCGTGCTGAAGGATGTCTATAAAACAACGGTGTTTGCACTTTCGCGCTGGCGCAATGAACACTGTCCTGAAGGTGCGTTTGGCCCGCTTGGCATGGTGATGCCAGAACGCGTGATTACCAAACCCCCCAGCGCGGAATTGAAGCCCGATCAGAAGGATCAGGACAGCCTGCCGCCTTATGATGTGCTGGACGCCATTCTGGAAGGGCTGGTGGAAGGCGAAAAATCCGTGGACGCGCTTGTGGCGGTTGGCTTTGACCGCGCTTTGGTGCTGCGCGTTTGGCGCTTGCTGGATCGGGCAGAATATAAGCGGCGGCAGGCACCGCCCGGTGTGAAGATCACGCCGCGTGCCTTTGGGCGGGATCGGCGCTACCCCATCACCAATGGTTTCACGGCGTTGATTTCATGAGTGCCAGCCTCGATCCTCAGCTTTCTGGTGGCGGCGATCTGATCGTGCGCATCATGGATTTGTCGGGCGGCAATGGCAGCGACCCGGTGGAGGAAATCCGCGGCTTTCTTTCCATTCAACATGCCAATGCCTTTGCGCGCCGCTATGTGCGGGATTCGGTGGAACGCTGCCGCGCGCCTGGGTTGGATGCGAAGGCCGTGCTGGATGCCTGGTTTGCCTTTGGCGAGGATGCGGAGGTTATCGGCGCTGCCCAAGGCGCCTGGATCAGCGGCAGTGAATTGAGGGGTTTCGCTGAAACCCCCGTGAAAGACAGTGAAGAGCGCAATTGGCGCGTTCTTGATCCACGCCGCGATGAGGATTCTGAGGACGCGGCATGAAACTCCGTTTTGCCCCGTCGCCCACCGGGCTTTTGCATGTCGGCAATGCGCGTGTCGCACTCGCCAATTGGATGCTGGCGCGCCGCCATGGCGGGGAATTCCTGCTGCGGTTGGATGATACGGATACCGAACGTTCCCGCGCGGAATATGCCGAGGGGATTGAAGAAGACCTGAATTGGCTTGGCCTGCCCTGGGATGGGCTGGTGCGGCAATCCGATCGGCTGGATCGCTATGCGGAAGCTGCCGAAAAGCTGAAGGCGGCTGGCAGACTTTATCGCTGCTTCGAGACGGAGGAAGAACTCGCCTACAAGCGCGAACGCCGGCGGCGGGAAGGTAGGCCGCCGCTTTATGATCGTGAAGCGCTGAAAATGACGCGCGAGCAATATGAAAAGGCGCTGTCGAATGGCAAGCAGCCCTATTGGCGGTTTTTGCTCTCCTCGCTGTCGGTTTCCTGGCGCGATCAGGTTTTGGGTGATCGCAGCGTGAAGCTTTCAGCGATATCGGACCCCGTGCTGATCCGCGCGGATGGGTCGCCGCTTTATACCTTCACGTCAGTCGTTGATGATCTGGAAATGAGTATCACGCATATCGTGCGCGGTGAGGATCACGTCACCAATACCGGCATTCAGATTGATATTTTTGAAGCGCTCGGCGGCAAGCAGAACGCGCTTGCCTTTGGGCATTTGCCGCTGCTCACGGATGCGGAAGGCGGTGCGCTGTCCAAGCGCTTGGGGTCCATTTCGCTCAGGCATTTACGGAAGGACGGGATCGAACCGGCGGCTTTGGTGGGCTACCTCGCGGCGCTTGGTACGTCGAATGACCCAGTGGCGGGAATGCCGGCTGATCTGGCGCCTGCCTATGATCTTACAAAAGTTTCGCAATCCACCGCGCGTTTCGATCCGCGGCATATGTTGGCGCTCAATCGCAAGCTTTTGCATGGCATCGGCTTTGATGCGGTGAAGGAACGGCTGCCCGAAGGCGCTGATGAGGCGTTCTGGCTCGCGGTGCGCGGCAATCTTGATTTGTTGCGCGAGGCGAAGCCCTGGTTTGATGTGGTGCGCGGCACGATCGTGCCGCCGGTGCTGGAAAACGAAGGCGATTTCCTGCGCGCGGCCCTGGCTGCCATGCCGGCGGAACCCTGGGATGGCGCCACCTGGGGTGCCTGGACTGCTGCGCTGAAGGACAGCACCGGGCGCAAGGGCAAGGCGCTATTCCTGCCGCTCCGCCTTGCCTTGACCGGCGAAGATCATGGCCCCGATATCGGCACCATCCTGCCGCTGATCGGGCGGGATCGCGCCGTGCTGCGCCTCAAGATTGCGGCGGGCGGCTGAACCATGGCCGAGCTTTTCCTGCATGACAGCGCAACGCGGACAAAGCGGCGCTTCGAACCGCTCGATCCACAGCATGTGAAGCTCTATGTCTGCGGGCCCACGGTTTATGATTTGGCGCATCTCGGCAATGCGCGCCCGGTGGTGGTGTTTGATGTGCTGGCACGGCTTTTGCGCCGACTCTATCCGCGCGTCACCTATGCGCGCAACATCACGGATGTGGATGACAAGATCAATGCGCGCGCGCGTGAAACAGGTGAACCGATTGCAGCCATCACCGCGCGCACGACCGAGGATTTCCACGCCGATATGGCCGCCCTTGGCGCGCTGCAGCCGGATGTGGAACCGCGCGCCACCAGCCATATCGCGGAAATGATCGCTCTCATCGTAAGGCTGATCGCCAATGGCCATGCCTATGCGTTGGATGGGCATGTGCTGTTCTCGGTCCCGTCCTTCGCCAATTACGGCAAGCTTTCAGGCCGATCACCGGATGAATTGCTCGCCGGCGCGCGGGTGGATGTGGCGCCCTATAAGCGCGATGCCGGCGATTTTGTGCTGTGGAAGCCAAGCGATGCCGAAACACCTGGCTGGGACAGCCCCTGGGGTCGCGGCCGGCCTGGCTGGCATATTGAATGCTCTGCCATGTCCTGGAAGCATCTGGGCGAAAGCTTCGATATTCATGGCGGCGGGCATGATCTGATTTTCCCGCATCATGAAAACGAGGTTGCGCAATCGGTCTGCGCTCTCCCTGGCGCTGCCTTTGCCCGCTATTGGATGCATAATGGCATTTTGCAGGTAGATGGCGAGAAGATGTCGAAATCCCTCGGCAATTTTCTCACCGTGCGGGATATTTTGAAAAAGGACGCTTGGGCGGGGGAGGCGTTTCGGCTGCTGCTACTGCGTACCCATTATCGCCAAGGGCTAGATTATACTGAAGCCGGCTTGGACGGAGCCAAGGCAGAGCTGGATGATCACTACGCCATGCTGGCGCGTGCCGGTACGGCGCATGCGGATGATGATGCCACGCGCATGGCAGCATGGGTGTTGGAACCGCTCTGCGATGATTTGAACACGCCGCTCGCACTCGCGCGGCTGCGTGATCTCCGTACCCTTGCCAATGCGCTGACGGTCGGCGGTTCGCCTAATGTTGTGCTGGAACGCATGGCCCTGCGAGAGGCGCCGGAGATCGGATCGGTCACTGCGGCCTTCCGGGAAGCTGCTGGCGTGTTGGGGCTTTTGCAAACTGATCCCGCGCAATGGCTGCAAGGTGGCGCTGTTGACGCCGCCGCGATTGAAGCCACCATCGCCGCACGCCTTGCCGCGCGCAAGGCGAAAAACTGGGCCGAGGCAGACCGCATTCGCGATGAATTGAAGGCCCAGGGCATCATTCTGGAAGATGGCGCCGGCGGCACTACTTGGAAACGTGCTTGATCTTACCACTATGGCAAGCCGCAACCTTCCCTGATTGAACGCCAAACCGGGAGCCCAATGATGACGCGCGTCGCCCTTTGCCTCACCCTCGCCACCCTTGCCCTGCCTGCCTTGGCGCAGCAGGGCCATCATGGCCATGGCGCGCGCGCTAGCGCGAACGAACCTGCCTCCACACGCGAATTTCGCGCTGCCAATGACCGGATGCATGGCGACATGAATATCCGCTTCACCGGCGATGCGGATCGGGATTTCGCTGCCGGCATGATCGCGCATCACCAGGGCGCGATAGACATGGCGCGCGTGGTGCTGCGCCACGGCAAGGACCCCGAAATGAAGCGCCTGGCCGAGAGCATCATCGCCGTGCAGGAATCGGAAATCGCCCAACTCAGAGCGTTTCTTACGCGATGACAGACAGGCGAAAGAAACACTCTGAGTTTTTGTTCGGTCGCATTTTCGAGTCACCAAGTGATGCTCACTTGGCTTGAAAATGTTCCGAGCCTTTGTTCGGTCGCATTTTCGAGTCACCAAGTGATGCTCACTTGGCTTGAAAATGTTCCGAGCCTTTGTTCGGTCGCATTTTCGAGTCGCAAAGTGATGCTCACTTGGCTTGAAAATGCTCCAAGCCTTTGTTTGGTCGCATTTTCCGAGCCGCCAAGTGTGACCACTTGGCTTGAAAATGCTCCAAGAGCCTTTCTCGCGCGATGACGGGCGGGCGCGCGGAAGGGGGGGCGCCACTCACGCCGCCACCGGGTGGAAGCCCGATCATTGTCCTCGTGCGCCCGCAAATGGCGCGCAATATCGGCAGCACCGCCCGCGCCATGGCCAATGGCGGCCTATTTCATTTGCGTATCGTGGCACCGCGCGATGGCTGGCCGCAGCCCGATGCATTGCCGGCGGCATCCGGCGCTGATCCCATTATTCACGCGGCGCAGGTGTTTGACACACTCGATGCCGCGCTTGCCGATTGTCACCGTGTATTTGCCACCTGCCCGCGCCCGCGCCATGTCGTGATCCCCGTACGGGATGCACGCGCGGCGGCTGAAGATTTGCGCGCCATCAACGCGAATGGCCAGCGCGTCGCGGTGCTATTCGGCCCAGAACGTGCCGGGCTGGAAGCTGAGGATTTGGCGCGTGCCGATACGCTGGTGCGCTATCCGCTGAACCCCGAGCATAATTCGCTCAACCTCGCCCAGGCGGTGATGATCCTGGCCTATGAATGGTGGATGGCGGCCGAGGCTACGCCGCCGCGCTATCTAATGACCAATGAAACCCATGTCGCGACCAAGGGCGAATTGGATATTTTTCTGGGGCGGCTGATCGCGGAATTGGATGCCTCAGGCTTCCTCGACAATCAGGAAAAGCGGCCTGGCATGGTGCGCAATTTGCGCCATTGGTTCCAGCGGGGCGAGGTGACGGAACAAGAACTCCGCACCCTGCATGGCGTGGTGACCGAGCTATCGCGTGGCCGGATGAAGCGTGGCCGCCCGCCGCGTGATGATGTGAGAGCGCCTTGGCAGGAGGAATAAAAAACCCGGCTGATTTTCACCAGCCGGCTTCATCTCAATCAAACGCCTCTCAGCGCTGCAAGGCCTGCACAATTTCCTGCGTGACCTTCTTCGCATCGCCAAACAGCATCATGGTATTCGGGCGGAAGAAGAGTTCATTATCCACGCCGGCATAACCGCTCGACATGCCGCGCTTGATGAAGAACACGGTCTTTGCGCGTTCTACATCCAGAATGGGCATGCCGTAAATCGCCGATGATTTGTCGGTTTTCGCGGCAGGATTGGTCACGTCATTCGCCCCGATCACAAAGGCCACATCGGCATCGGCGAATTCCGGATTGATCTCCTCAAGCTCAAACACCTCATCATAAGGCACGTTCGCTTCCGCCAGCAGCACGTTCATGTGGCCGGGCATGCGGCCTGCCACAGGATGGATGGCGTATTTGATTTCGGCGCCTTCCTTCTTGAGCAGATCAGACATTTCACGCAGCACCTGCTGCGCCTGCGCCACCGCCATGCCATAGCCAGGCACAACGATGATCTTCTGCGCATTCTTCATCATATAGGCCGCGTCTTCCGGGCTGCCGGCCTTCACGGGCGGGCGATCTGCCGCCGCACCACCGGCGGCCGCCGAGCCGCCTTCCGAACCGAAGCCACCCAAAAGAACATTGATGATGCTGCGGTTCATGCCCTTACACATGATGTAGGACAGGATGGCACCGGAAGCACCCACCAGCGCGCCGGTCACAATCAGCAGCAGATTGCCGATGGTAAAGCCAATGCCCGCCGCTGCCCAGCCGGAATAGCTGTTCAGCATGGACACAACCACGGGCATATCAGCGCCACCAATCGGGATGATCAGCAGGAAGCCCAGCACAAAGGACAGCATCGCAATCAGCCAGAATAACACATCACTGCCCGTAATCACGAACAGCACCACCAGCACCGCGAGTAAAATGCCAAGCCCAAGGTTCAGCATATGCTGCCCCTTGAACATGATCGGCGCGCCGGACATGCGGCCATCCAGCTTCGCGAAGGCAATCACGGAACCCGAGAAGGTGATGGCACCAATCGCAAGGCCGAGCGACATTTCCACCAAAGACGCGCCCTTGATATTACCGCGCACGCCAATGCCAAAACTCTCAGGCGCATAAAAAGCTGCCGCCGCCACGAATACAGCTGCGAGACCGACCAGCGAATGGAAGGCCGCGACAAGCTGCGGCAGGGATGTCATTTGAATGCGCTGCGCCACAATGGTGCCGATCCCGCCACCAATGGCCACACCCGCAATCACCAGCGCGATGCCGCCAATATCCATGCCCGGCTTCAACAGCGTGGCCACAATCGCCACCGCCATGCCGATCATGCCAAACATATTGCCCTGGCGGCTGGTTTCCGGATGGCTCAAGCCACGCAGCGCCAGAATGAATAGCACTGACGCCACCAGATAGGCCAAGGTCAGAAGAGTGGTTGCCATGATCTCAACCCCCCTTCTTCTTGAACATGGCCAACATTCGTCGCGTTACCATGAAGCCGCCGAAGATATTCACGGCTGCGAGTGTGACGCCAATGAGGCCGAAAATCCGCGCGGCCCAGCCATCGGCGGTGCCGGTGGCAAGGGCGGCGCCGACCACGATCACCGATGAAATGGCGTTGGTCACGCCCATCAGCGGCGAATGCAGCGCGGGCGTCACGTTCCACACCACATGGTAGCCGACAAAGCAGGCAAGCAGGAAGATCGTCAGCAAATACAGGAATGGCTCAGCCGCCGCGGCCACCGGGGCCACCGGGGCCACGGCTTCCGCCGCACGGCGGGCCTGTTCGGCCAATTCAAGGGCGCGCTGCGCCGTGCTGGCCGCCTGATTGGCGAGTTCGGTCGCGTTCATCCGAATTCTCCTTAGCCTGCCTGGGCCGGCTTCATTTGCGGGTGCACCACGGCCCCGCCGCGCGTCAGCGCAACACCCTTCACAATCTCATCCTCTTCCGAAAGCTTCGGCGCCTTGGCGTCCTTGTCCCAGAAGGTGGAAAGGAAGGTCAGCAGATTGCGCGCATAAAGCGCGGAAGCGGCTGCGGGGATGCGTCCGGGCCAATTGGTAAAGCCCAGGATCTTCACGCCATTTTCCGTGACGAAAAGCTCGCCAGGCTTGGTCAGCGCGCAATTGCCGCCGGCGTCAGAGGCGATATCTACAATGACGGAGCCCGGCTTCATGGCGGCAACCATCTCGGCGGTGACCAAAATGGGCGCGCGGCGGCCTTGCACGAGCGCGGTGCAGATCACGACATCCTGCTTGGCGATATGCGCGGCTACCACTTCCGCCTGCTGGGCGTAAAAGGCAGCGGAAAGCTGCTTCGCATAGCCACCCGCGGTTTGCGCGGCCTTGCTTTCCTCATCCTCATAGCCGACGAAGCTGGCGCCGAGGGATTTGATTTCTTCCTTGGCGGCGGGGCGCACATCGGTCGCGGAAACGCGGCCACCCAAGCGCCGCGCGGTCGCAATCGCCTGCAAGCCCGCAACGCCGGCGCCCATGATGAAGGCATTCGCCGCAGGCACGGTGCCGGCGGCGGTCATCATCATGGGAAAGCCCTTGTCATAGGATGTCGAGGCTTCAACCACGGCACGATAACCGGCCAGATTGGCCTGGGAGGACAGCACATCCATGGATTGCGCGCGGGTGATGCGCGGCAGCAATTCCATCGCACAGGCGTCAATGCCGGCAGCGGCATAGCGCCCCGCGGCTTCCGCATCGGCAGCCAGCGTCGCAATCAGCAGCGCCCCGCGCGGGATCAGCGAAAGCTCATCCACTGCACCTTCACCGGCGGCAAGCGGCGCGCGCACCTTCAAGACGATATTCGCCCCGGCCAAGGCGCCGGCGGCATCGGCGGCCAGGTTGGCACCCGCTTCCGTAAAGGCAGCGTCAGTAATGCCAGAGGCCAAGCCAGCACCGGCTTCGACAGCCGGGGTGCAGCCCATTCCAATTAATTTCTTTACGGCCTCCGGCGTCGCGGCAACCCGCGTCTCACCGGCCCGGCGTTCCTTCAGAACGGCCACTTTCATAAGAGATACCCCAAAAAGGACAGATTGAGCGCCGCACTACAGGCGCCGCGCCCGGGTGTCCACCCAGGCTGGCCCCTCCAGAGCAGGGTGAGGCGCCAAATTGCGACCTCAAGGCGCGGCTTTTTGGCGGGGTTGTGCCTTGCGCGCCCGCATCTCCTGAGCGCAGACTTGTCCTGGCTGTGGATCACCGCAGCAGGAGGAAGCAACATGTCCATGAAACGCCGCCAATTGGCACTGGCCGGGGCCGCTGCCCTGGCTGCCGCCCAATTCACCTCCACTGTTGCTCAGGCCCAGGGCAGTGATGCTGCCGCCGTGACTGCCGCGGTTGAGGCACTCACCAAGGCCATGCTGGCCGGGGATCGCGCCGGGCTGATGGCTGTCACGCATGAAAGGCTCAGCTACGGCCATTCCGCCGGGCGGATCGAGAACCGCCAGCAATTCATTGACCCGCTGGCGAACAAGACCTCGGTCTTCCGGTCCCTGAATGTTTCGGATCAGACGATTGATGTGGTCGGCGATGACGCCATTGTGCGCCATTTGCTGCGCGGTGAATCCGAAAGTGGGGGGCGGGTGAATCCGGTCAATATCGGCATTTTGCAGGTGTGGAAGAAGCAAGCGGATGGCTGGAAGCTGCTCGCGCGGCAGGCCTTTGTCCGGCCAAGCTGAGCCATTATTGCGCCGCCCTTGGGGCAAGCCGCCAATGCCTGGGCGCGGCGCGAATGCCGCGTGACAATGTCATCATTTTTGGTGCCTGCGCGATGCGCTTTTGCCCCGGGAGGCATGAAGCGGGTCTGATGTGCTGCGGTATGATCGCCTGACGCAGGTTGACTCAATTTTCACTTTTCATCGCCCCGAAGGCTCGGTTCAATTTTCTATCATTCTCGACAAGGCTAGCAGGAAGGGCCACGCAGTGCCTCACAAGAAAACGCAAGATCCCTATGCGGCGCCGCAACAAAACCCCTTGGGACGCAGGCTACTGGTCTTGCAATCGGCGGCCTCCCCTGCCCTTTTGGGGGCTGCGCGCCCCGCCGGCGCAGAACCGCTCCTTGCGGCCCCGGTCATTCCCGTCGTAGCCGATGCCGCCCCATCGGATGGCCCAGGACGAGGCCGCGGCCGACCCCGGGGCTCAGGCCTCACCGATGCTGATCCTGGCGATGGCCCCGGCAATGGTCGTGGCGGACGGCGCGGCACCGGTCTGACCGATTCCGACCCCGGCGATGGCCCCGGCAATGGGCGCGGCGCGCGGCGTGGCATGGGCCTCACTGATGCCGATCCCGGCGATGGCCCCGGCAATGGGCGCGGCGCGCGGCAAAAGGCGATGACGGATAGCGATCCGCGTGATGAGGCAGGCCGCGGCCGTCGCGGTAACTGAAGCCGCGCATGGGTGAAACCCTGGGCGAAGCTGCCTGGCATCTGGCTTTTGGTGATCTGACGCCAGCGCAGGTTTTTGCGTTGCGCGAAGGCACGGCCTCGCGATTACTGCCAGGAGATGACGCGAACCGTTACGCGCGCCTGCTTGCCATCGCCGATCTCGATGCGCTTCTGCGCACCGATGCCGCGCGCCATCCGCGTGTGAGCATCGCCGATGGCGCGCAACAGGGCGGTGCGGCCATTCCGCCCGATGAATATCTGCACCCCGATAGCAGCCGTGTTGCCCTGCCGCGCCTGCTCGACCGGCATGATGCGGGGGGCAGTCTTGTTGTCGCCCAATTCCATGAGCTGCATGCACCGCTCGCTCAATTCTGTCGTGGGCTTGAAAAGGTCTTTCTCCATCCGGTGCAGGCCAATATCTATCTGACCCCGCCTGGTGCGCAGGGGTTTCGCGTACATTTTGATACGCATGATGTGCTGGTGTTGCAGGTATCCGGCGCCAAATCCTGGCGCGTTTGGGATGACATCCCCTTCGCCCTGCCAAGCCCCGCCACACCTTGGGCGAATAAGCAAAACCCTACCGGCACACCGCATGCACTGACGCTCAATCCCGGTGATGCGCTGTATCTGCCGCGCGGCGTCATGCATGAAGCGGCGGCGCAATCAGGCGATGCACCATCCTTTCATGTCACCATTGGTTTCCTGGAAGCTTCCATCGCCGATATGTTGCGGGAGCTGCTGGAAACCCCGGAAGCGGAAAACCCTGCCCTGCGCGCCAGCATCCCATCCTGGCGGTTGGGTGACCCGAATGGCGCCGCCGCCATCGCCGCACGGCTCGCGCCCGCCCTGGCCGCGCTATCATCGGAAACAGCGCGTGATCGGCTCGCGCTAGCCGCGCTGGATCGCATCACGCGGAATCGCCTGCCGCTGACGCAGCGGAGCCTTGCCCATCGCCCCCCTTCTGCGGATGAAATGCTGCGCCTGTCGGATGCCATGCACCATCATCTGGTGCCGCTGCCCGAAGGAGGGGGCGCGCTTCGCTGGTATGGTGGTGTGGAAAATCTGAACGCCACAGAATGCGCCTGGCTCGCGCAACTGGCCGACGTTGCGGGCCCGGCCAGCCCTAGCGATGGCGCCCTGCCCTTTTGTCAGCGCCTCACCGCGCTCGGGCTATTGGCACGCTGCTGAAAATCCAGCGTCAGCCACCACTTTCCTCGCGCAGGATTTCCAATTCGAGCCAGCGCGACTCCGCCTGCTGCAAGGCCGCTTGCGCCGCGCCCAAAGCACCCGTCGCCTTGGCAAAACCGGCGGCATCGCGTGCATAAAACGCTGGATCAGCGATGCGCTTTTCAAGTGCGGCGATCTCTGCCCCAAGCTTTTCCATCTTCGCCGGCAGGGTTTTCAATTCATGCCGCTCCACCGCGCCCAGGCCCTTCTTGCGCGGCGCAGGTTTGGCGAGCGGAGGCGCTGCCTCACGCTTTGGTGCCGGCGCCGCTTTTTTTTCCGCCGCGCGTGCCCGCACACCATGGCCACGCTGCGCCACCATATCGCTATAGCCGCCCGCATATTCCTGCCAGCGTCCGGCTTCTTCAAAGGCAATCACGCTGGTGACACAACGGTCGAGGAAATCACGATCATGGCTCACCAGCAGCACCGTGCCGGCGTAATCCGCGATCAATTCCTGCAATAGATCAAGTGTTTCCAGGTCTAAATCATTGGTCGGTTCATCCAGCACCAACAGATTGGATGGCTTGGCAAAGGCGCGCACCAGCATCAGCCGGCCACGCTCACCGCCGGAAAGCGCGCCGAGCGGTGTGCGCGCCTGTTCCGGCGTGAACAGAAAATCCTTCATATAGCCAAGCACATGGCGCGGCGCCCCGCCCAAATGCGCCATATCGCCGCGCCCTTCGGTCAGCGCTTCCGCCAGCGTCACGGCGGGGTCCAGCGCGGCGCGGCGCTGATCCAGCCCGACCATCTCAATCCCGGCGCCGAGAAATACCTCCCCCGCATCAGGCGCCAGCGTGCCGATCAGTATATTCAGCAACGTGGTTTTGCCCGCACCATTTGGCCCCAGAATGCCCACACGATCACCGCGCATGATGCGCGTTGAAAACCCCGTGATGATCGGGCGATCCCCAAAGGATTTAATGATATTTTCAGCGGCAATCACCAGGTTGCCGGAAGCTCCAGCCTTGGTCGCCGCCATGCTCACGCGGCCTGGCGCGGTGGTGCGTTCACGCCTGCGCGCACGCAAGGTTTGCAGGTTTTCGAGCCGCCTGACATTGCGCTTGCGCCGTGCTGTCACGCCAAAGCGCAGCCAATGTTCTTCGCGGACAATCTTGCGCGCCAGCTTATGCGCATCCCGTTCCTCTTCTTCCAGCACCTGATCGCGCCAGGCTTCAAAGGCGCCAAAACCCTGTTCCAGCCTGCGCGTCGTCCCGCGATCCAGCCAGACCATGGCGTGCGAGAGGCTTTCCAGAAAGCGCCGATCATGGCTGATCAGCACTAGTGCAGCGCTACTGGCGGCCAACTCTGCCTCCAGCCATTCAATCGCCGGCAGATCGAGGTGATTGGTCGGCTCATCCAACAACAAAATGTCAGGCTCAGGCGCCAGGGCACGCGCCAGCGCGGCGCGGCGGGCTTCGCCGCCGGAAAGCGCGGCGGGCGCTTCCGCGCCACTCAGGCCCAGGCTTTCCAGCAAACACCGCGCATGATGCGCATCATCCGCCGGCCCAAGCCCCGCTTTGACATAGGACATTACATCGGCAAAGCCAGACAGGTCCGGTTCCTGATCCAACACCCGTAGCGTGGCGCCCGGTTGCAAAAAGCGCGTGCCCGCTTCCGGCTCAATCAGCCCGGCAGCAATCTTAAGCAGCGTTGACTTGCCCGAGCCATTACGCCCGACCAGCGCAAGCCTCTCCCCAGGGGCCACGGCAAGTGTCGCACCATCCAGCAACCGCGTGGTGCCAAACCCCTGGCGGATATCCTGCAGAAATAGAATCGGCGGCGCGGCCATCAGCTACCCCGCAAAGGGGTCGCGCATCATGATGGTGTCGTCACGTTCGGGGCTGGTGGAAAGCAGCACCACGGGGGCTTTGACCAATTCCTCAATCCGGCGGATATATTTCACCGCCTCGGCCGGCAATTCGGCATAGGAACGGGCTCCACGCGTGGAACCGGGCCAGCCTGGCATCACCTCAAAAATTGGCTCTGCCGCGGCCTGTACGCGTTGGCCCGTGGGCAGGCGCTTTATCATCTGGCCATTCACCCGATAGCCAGTGCAGATCTTCAATTCAGTGAGGCCATCCAGCACATCAAGCTTGGTCAGCACCAGGCCCTGCACGCCGCCCACCTTCACCGCCTGGCGCACCATGCAGGCATCAAACCAACCGCAGCGGCGCGGGCGGCCTGTGACGGTGCCGAATTCATGGCCGCGTTCACCCAAGCGCTTGCCGGTCTCATCATGCAATTCACTCGGGAAAGGGCCGGACCCAACGCGCGTGGAATAGGCCTTGGCAATGCCCAGCACGAAGCCAATCGCATCCGGCCCAATGCCTGCGCCCGCGGCAGCGCTTCCGGCGACCGTATTGCTGCTGGTCACATAAGGATAGGTGCCGTGATCCACATCCAGCATCACCGCCTGCGCGCCTTCAAACAGCACGCGCTTGCCGCTAGTGCGTGCCTCATCCAGCCTTTCCCAAACGGCCTCGGCGAAGGGCAGCAGCTTCGGCGCCAGCGCGAGCAAGTTATCCAGCAGCGCCTGTTTTTCAAACTCCGGCGCGCCAAGCCCGCGCAGCAGCGTATTGTGATGGCGCAGCAATTCATCGAGCTTGTCGGAAAGCGTTTGCGGCTCCGCCAGATCGCACAAGCGAATCGCCCGCCGCGCCACCTTATCTTCATAGGCAGGGCCAATGCCGCGCCCGGTGGTGCCGATTTTCGCATCGCCCCGCGCCGCTTCGCGCGCCTTATCAAGTGCGGGATGCAGCGGCAGGATCAGCGGCACATTATCGGCGATGCGCAGATTCTCGGGCGTCACGGAAAGCCCTTGCGCGGTCACCTTGGCGATTTCGGAGAGCAGCGCTTCCGGGTCCAGCACCACGCCATTGCCGATAATGCCAAGCTTGCCGCGCACCACGCCGGATGGCAGCAGCGAAAGCCTATAGGTCTGATCACCCACCACAAGCGTATGGCCGGCATTATGCCCGCCCTGAAAGCGCACCACGATATCAGCGCGGGAGGCAAGCCAATCAACAACCTTGCCCTTGCCTTCATCACCCCATTGGGCGCCGATCACGGCGACATTGGCCATGGTTTCAACCTTTCCGAGGCTGCGCCACAGCGCGCCCTTCCTGAAGTGAATGGGTGCAGCGGAGCGATTCGGGCGTATCCGCTGCCGATAACGCCGCCACAGTCACAAAACCCTGCGCGCGGAAGGCCGCGCCATCGACGCCGAGCGGAATGAACAGCCGCGCCGGTTCCGCGCTGCGGGGTGCGGCGCGCAGCACGGCATCGGGATAAAGCGTCATGCCAGTCGCGGGTTCGCCGTTGTGGGAAATATACCGCCCGCCCCGCGCCAATTCCCCACCAAGCCCCGCCCCATAAAGCGTGAAGGCAACGCCGGTGTGATAGCGAAGGCCGCGAAACTCCACGGGATCGAGGGTGATACTCAGCCTCGGCGCGCGGCGCGCAATGGCGGCAATGACCGCCGCCGCAGCCTGCGCCAAGGCGCGCGCGGCAGGCGGCAAATCCGCCTGTTGCAAGGCCGCCAGCGCGGCGAGCGCCGGGCCGGAAGCGGCCATCAGCACAGGCAGGCAGCGCAGCATCGCCAAGCTGGAATCGCGCACCGCGGCTTCCACCGCCGCACTATCCTTGCGGTCCAGCGCACGGGCCAGGCTGGCGCGCAAAGCCGGCGCCAGCGCCGCCGCATCAAGCAAGGCGGGCGTCAGGCTCGGCAGCGTCATATCCAAGCTGACGGGTGCCACGCCAATCGCAGCGAGGGCTTCCACCGCCACAATCGCCACCTCGGCATCAGCTTCAATCGCATCGCTACCGATGACTTCAATCCCGGCCTGGGGAAGCTGGCGTTCGGGCGCCAATTGCGTGCCACGCACGCGCAACACCTGCCCTGCATAGCAAAGCCGCAAGGGGCGCGGTTCAGCCGCGAGCCGCGTGGCGGCAATGCGCGCCACTTGCGGCGTGGTATCGGCGCGCAGCCCCATCATGCGTTGGCTGACAGGATCCATCAGGCGAAAGGTTTGGTCCGCCACGGCAGCGCCCGAACCGGTCAGCAGGCTGTCTTCAAATTCCAATAGCGGCGGCTTGACGCGTTCATAACCATGCTGGGCAAAGGCAGCCATCATGGCTTCCACCAAGGCAGCCTCTCGTTCCGCATCGGGCGGCAACAGATCAGCAAAGCCAGCGGGCAGCAGGGCAGGATTGGGCAAATCTTCGGTCATGAACAGGGGCAGGGTTTGGCAGGGGCGGCGCGGCTCGGCAAGCCCCGCCCGCGACCCTGGCGGTCCGGCTGCTGTTATCGGTTCCCGAGAGCAGCATGTATCGACCCACCAAATATTCCGATCGTGTTGCGCAAGACCAACCTAGTATAGGGACAAGACGGTAGGCTTAGCACCACCCTTCGCATTGGGTGCAAACGCTCCTGCGATCAAGGCTCAGCATCTCCGGATAAGCCATGGCCGGCTGCAGCGACGCAAAACTCAAAGGGTAAATGCGGGGCGTGGAGCCCCGCAATTCAGCCATGGGCAGCAGACGAACCGCGTCGCGCCTGCCGAACCACATCGGCCACAAAGGCGGCGATGCCCGTATAGACCACAAGTTGCAGGAAGGTCACGCCGACCCAAAGCCAGACCGGGAAGACCTCCGGCAGGGCGAGGAAGCCAAGCGGCAGGAAAAGATAGGCATAGGCTTCGGACACTTGTTGCGTGACCTGCTGCGTGCCCTCGTAAATCATCTTGCCGGCCACATACAGGATGATGACCAGCCCGACCCAGGCAATCCAGCGATGCTTGTCGAGCAAACGGGCTATCAAGGTCGCTGCAACGCCCATCAGCACCACGGAAACCGCGAGCCCAATGACCAAAATATAGGGGTGATCCTTGGCCGCCCCAGCCACGGCCAGCACGTTATCAAGCGACATGGACACGTCAGCGACCAAGATTTGCGTAATGGCTTGACGCAGCGTCTTTTTCGGCGCGCCCGGGGAAGCATCGTTTTCGAGGGCTTCTACCCCGTCATGCTGTTCGGTCGCGCTCGCGTCACTATGGCTGCCGCCTTCGCGCAATTCGCGATACATTTTCCAGCAGACCCAGAGCAGCAAAACGCCCCCCGCCAGGACGATCCCAACAATTTGCAGCAATTGCACGGTGATGGACGCGAATCCGATACGCATCAGCGTCGCCGCGATAATGCCCCAGAAAATCGCCTTTTTCCGCTGTTCCGCCGGCAAGCCCGCCGCCGCCATGCCCACCACGATGGCGTTATCGCCCGCGAGCACAACGTCAATGAACAGAACCATGAGAAGTGGCTGCAGCCAGTCAGGGAACATTGCCAACATTTTTAGACATTTCCAGTGTGCGTGTTTGACGTTACAATTTCTTTAGCCAGCCCGGTGCTGGCCCGCAAGCGGGCAGAAGGCGCAAGCTTGCCATCAGGCCTTCGAGGGGCCAGAGAAGGCGGCCTTTCCGGAGTCTCCGCCATGGTCCCGCGCTATTCCCGCCCGCAAATGGACGCCATCTGGGCCCCTGCCAATCGCTACCGCATCTGGTTTGAGATTGAGGCCCTGGCGGCTGAGGAAATGGGCCGCATCGGCACTATCCCGGCCGAGGCCGCGCGCATCATCCGCGAAAAGGGCGCCCCGCGTGCCGCTGGCATCACGGACGCCGATATCGCACGAATCGATGATATTGAACGCGTCACCCGGCATGACGTGATCGCCTTCCTGACCTGGATGGGGGAAGGCATCGGCCCTGAAGCGCGCTTCATGCATCAGGGCATGACATCTTCCGATGTGCTGGATACCTGCCTCGCCTTGCAATTGACTGAGGCAGCGGATTTGCTGATTGCGGACGTGGATGCGCTGCTCGCCGCGCTGAAAACCCGCGCGATGGAGCATAAATTCACGCCCACCATTGGCCGCAGCCATGGCATCCATGCCGAGCCCACTACCTTCGGCCTGAAGCTTGCCGGCCATCACGCTGAATTTGCCCGCAACCGCGCCCGCCTGGTTGCCGCGCGGGCCGAGGTCGCCACCTGCGCCATTTCCGGCCCTGTCGGCACTTTTGCGAGTGTTGACCCGCGCGTTGAGGCCTTTGTTGCCAGCAAGCTTGGCCTTTCGGTGGAACCGGTCTCCACGCAGGTGATCCCGCGTGATCGTCATGCGGCGTTCTTCGCGGCGCTGGCGGTGGTTGCGACAGGGATTGAACGCTTGGCGACCGAAGTGCGCCATTTGCAAAGAAGCGAAGTGCGGGAGGCCGAGGAGTTTTTCCATGCCGGGCAGAAGGGTTCTTCCGCCATGCCGCATAAGCGCAACCCGGTCTTAAGCGAAAACCTGACCGGGCTCGCGCGGCTGGTGCGCGGCTACGTGGTGCCAGCACTCGAAAATGTCGCGCTTTGGCATGAACGCGATATCAGCCATTCATCGGTGGAACGCGTGATCGGCCCGGATGCGACCATCGCGCTTGATTTCGCGCTGATGCGCCTGACCGGCATGATGGAAAAGCTCACCATCTATCCCGCGCGCATGCAGGCCAATCTGGAAAGCCTTGGCGGCGTTGTGCATAGCCAGAAGGTGCTGCTGGCGCTGACGCAGGCGGGGATGAGCCGCGAGGATGCCTATGCCACGGTGCAGCGCTGCGCCATGGCCACCTGGCAGGCTTTGGGCAGCGCGGGGGCCAAGGATTTCCGCACCAATCTGTTGGAAGATGCCGGCGTGGCCGCGCTGATGGATGGCGCGGCCTTGGACCGCGCTATGGATCCGGCGCGCGATTTTGGCCATGTCGAGACCATTTTCGCGCGGGTTTTTGGTGTGTAAGCGCTGGAGCGTTTTTTTCAAGCCAAGTGGAAGCACTTGGTGACTCGGAAAACGCGACCAAACTATGGTTTAGAACAGTTCCCGTGAACGTATGTGAACGGAAATTGCTCTAAAACTTCAGCGGCGTCGCGCGCACCACCAAGGGCAAGCGCCGCACTTCGGCCAAAACCGCCTCGGGCATGGGCGCATCCAGCCCAACGAGGCAGATCGCGTCGCCTCCAGGCGCGGCGCGGCCCAGATGCAGCGTGCCGATATTGATGCCGGCTGCCGCCAGCGCCGTACCAAAGCGCCCGATAAAACCCGGCTTATCCTGATTAGTCACGTAAAGCATATGCGGCGCGAAATCGGCTTCCACCGCAATGCCCTTGATCGCCACCAGACGCGCCTTGTTTTCCGCGAGCAAGGTCCCCGCGATGGAACGCTGCCCCTGATGGGTCGTGATGGTGATCGAAAGCAGGGTTTGATATTCGCCGCGCCGTTCCAGCACCGTTTCCGCCACTTCAATGCCGCGTTCCTTCGCCAGCACCGGCGCATTCACCATATTCACCGAGCCCATTTGCGGCGTCAGCACACCGGCCAAAGCCGCAGCCGTCAGGGGGCGACGGTTCAGCTCCGCCGCATGGCCCTCATATTCAAGGCGGATCGCCTTGATCGCATCATCCTGCCCGGCTGAAAGCTGCCCCGCCATGGAACCGAGCAGGCGCGCCAATTCCATATAGGGTTTCAGCCGCGGCGCTTCTTCCGCCGTGACGCTTGGCATATTGATGGCGTTGGATACCGCGCCGGTCAGCAGGAAATCCGCCATCTGTTCGGCAACTTGCTGGGCAACATTCTCCTGCGCCTCATTCGTGGCCGCGCCCAGATGCGGGGTGCAGACCACGTTTTCCAAGGCGAAAAGCGGGCTGTCGGTGGCGGGCTCAACCTCAAACACATCCAAGGCCGCACCTGCCAGATGGCCGGATTGCAGGGCTTCGGCCAAGGCAGCCTCATCCACCAGGCCGCCGCGCGCGCAATTGATCAGCCGCGCGCCCTTTTTCATGCGCGCGATATTCTCACGCGACAGGATGTTGCGCGTTTGTTCCGTCATTGGGGTGTGCAGCGTGATGAAATCAGCCCGCGCCAGCAATTCAGGCAGTTCCACCTTTTCCACGCCAATTTCCACGGCGCGTTTTTCGGAAAGAAAGGGATCGAAAGCAATCACCTTCATCTTCAACCCATTGGCGCGATCAGCGACAATGCCGCCGATATTGCCGCAGCCCATCAGTCCAAGCGTTTTGGCGAAAAGCTCCACCCCCATGAAGCGGTTCTTTTCCCATTTGCCCGCCTTGGTGGAGGCCGAGGCTTCCGGCAATTGCCGCGCCAGCGCGAACATCATCGCAATGGCGTGTTCGGCAGTGGTAATTGCATTGCCGAAGGGCGTATTCATCACCACAACACCGCGCGCGGTGGCGCTAGTGACATCCACATTATCCAAGCCAATGCCAGCTCGGCCGACCGCCTTCAGGCGCGGTGCCGCTTCCAAAACCTCCCGCGTCACCTTGGTGGCGGAACGCACTGCCAAGCCATCATAGTCGCCAATGATGGCGCGGAGTTCTGCGGGCGTCAGGCCGGTTTTTACATGGGCTTCAATGCCGCGCTCACGAAAAATCGCGACCGCGGCGGGGCTGAGCTTGTCAGAGATCAGAACGCGTGGCATCGGCCTCACGCCCCCGCTATTTCGGCCTGCACGCTGGCCAAGGCCCAATCGAGCCACGGCAACAGCGCCTTTATATCGGCGGTTTCCACCGTAGCACCGCCCCAGATGCGCAAGCCCAGCGGCGCATCACGATAAGCGCCGGCATCAAGCGCGACACCTTCCGTCTCAAGCAAGAACGCGATTTTTTTCGCTGCTGTCGCCTGGGCCTCTGCCGAAAGCGCCGTGAACCAAGGCGCCGTGATGGTCAGGCAAATGGAGGTGCAGGAACGCGTCGCCACATCCTGCGCCAGAAAGCCATAACCAGCCCCCGCCGCGACCC
Source organism: Alphaproteobacteria bacterium (assembly GCA_016869715.1). Taxonomy (GTDB): domain Bacteria; phylum Pseudomonadota; class Alphaproteobacteria; order Acetobacterales; family Acetobacteraceae; genus Neoroseomonas. The sequence continues at coordinate 78,181 of VGDM01000007.1, read as the reverse complement.
AATCCGCAATGGCGGCAAGGTTGGCTTCGCTCCGCGCAATCAACCCCTGCAGCCCGCCGATGCCTTCTGCCCAACGCAGCCCATCCAAGGCATCCTCAACACAGAGCATGGAAGGTGTATTGATGGTTTCGCCCTTGAAAATACCCTCGCTCAGTTTCCCGCCGTTGGACAGGCGGAAAATCTTCGGCATGGGCCAGGCTGGCGAATAGCTTTCCAGCCGCGCCACAGCGCGGGGCGAAAGCGCCAGCATGCCGTGCGCGGCTTCCCCGCCCAGCACCTTCTGCCAGGACCAGGTGACGACATCCAGTTTCGACCAGGGCAAATCCATCGCGAAGGCCGCGCTGGTCGCATCACAAATCGCGAGGCCCTCACGATCCGCGCTGATGAAATCTGCATTCTTCAGGCGCACGCCGCTGGTGGTGCCATTCCAGACGAAAACCACATCGCGCTTGGGGTCGACCGCGCCAAGATCGGGCAGCTTGCCATAGGGCGCATCAATCACGCGCACATCGGCAAGCTTCAATTGCTTCAGGATATCGGTCGCCCAATCCTTGGAGAAGGATTCCCACACCAGCACATCAACGCCGCGCGCGCCGAGCATGGACCAGAACGCCATTTCAACCGCGCCCGTGTCAGATGCCGGCACAATGCCCAGCCGCCAATCGGCAGGCATGCAAAGGATCGCTTTGGAAAGCGTAATCACCTCAGCGAGCTTCGCCTTGGGCGTGGCAGCGCGGTGGCTGCGGCCAAGCAGCGCGCCTCCAAGCGCGGCCAAGGACCAGCCAGGACGCTTGGCGCAAGGGCCAGAGGAAAAACGAGGATTGGCCGGGCGAGTCCCCGGCTTGGTGTCGGCTGCCATGATGCGGCTCCCTTCCAGAAGCGAATGCGCCCCGGTGGGGGGGCGTGGCCCCCATTCTCGTTACGCGTGGGAAGGGGCGGGATCAAGGGCAGAGAAACCATCTGATGGTGGCGCTGCGCCCCGTCTTGCGCCATGCTCCCGCAAAGAACAGGGGCAGCATGACCCCGGAAATATGGGAGGATTTATGATGAACCGCCGCAAGCTGCTGGCATTGACCGCGCTGTCGCCCCTTGCCGCGCCAGCGCTTTTGCGCGGCGCCATCAGCCTCGCCGCCGCGCAGGCGCCTTGGCCCAATCGGCAAATTCGCATGGTGATCCCCTGGCCGCCTGGCCAGGCGACAGATGTGGTCGGGCGGCTTGCCGGGCAGCGCCTCTCGGAGCGCTTGGGCCAGGTGGTGGTGCCAGAAAACCGCCCCGGTGCGGGCGGGCAGATCGGCACGGATCTGGTCGCGAAGGCGCCGCCGGATGGTAATGTGATCCTTTCGGCCTCGATTGGGCCTATTTCTTTTGGGCCGCTGGTGCAGCGCACACCCTATGATGTGGAACGCGAATTGGCGCCGGTGGTAATCTTCGGCATCGCGCCCTTCATGCTGCTGGTGAAGCCCGATTTCCCGGCGCAGGATTTGCGGAGCTTCACGGCGCTGGTGAAGGCCAATCCTGGCAAATACAGCTATAATTCCTCCGGGATTGGTGGTGCGCAGCATCTGGTGTGCGCGCTGTTTCTGGCAAAATCAGGCTTGGAGGCGCTGCATGTGCCCTTCCAGGGCAGTGGGCCGGCGCTGGCGGCATTGCTCGGCGGGCAGGTTGATTTCGGGTTTGACACACCTGCCGCCGCTGGACGGTTAGTGCGCGATGGGCAGCTTCGCGCGCTTGGGCTTAGCACCGGTAAGCCCTCGGCCCAGGTGCCTGGCATTCCGCCGGTCGCGGCTGTGGGCGGGCCCGCGGATTATGATGTCGGCGGCTGGAACGGGCTGATGGTGCCGGCGGGCACGCCGCGCCCGATCATTGATCGCCTCTACACCGAAATCCGCGACGGCATGGCCGTGCCGGAAGTGCGCCAGCGCTATGAGGCTGTGGGCTTCGATGTTGACCCGCTGGGGCCAGAGTCCATGCTGCAGCATATGCGAAAACTCTGGGCTGAATTTGGCCCGCTGATCCGGCAATTAGGGATAAGGGCGGAATAGCGCCCGATCAAACCCCCAATTCGCCTAGCATAATCGCCTCCACCTCCGCCCCCGCCGGCAAGGCGGGCGCGAAGGGCGCGCGCAGCACCAGCGCATCGGCGCGCGCGAGGGTCGCCAGCATCGAGCTATCCTGCACCGGAAAGGGCCGCACCGTGACGCGGCCATCTGCATCGGCGTCCAGGCTGGCGCGCAGGAAATCGGCGCGGCGGTCATTCTCGGCCAGGGGCGTGGCACACGTCACGCGCCGGCTTGGCGTGGGCGCACCGGGCAGGCCGGCAAGCCGCGCCAAGGCGGGCAGCAGGAAAATAATGGCACACACCAGCGCCGAGACCGGATTGCCCGGCAGCCCCAGCACCGGCACGCGCCCAAGCGACCCCCAGATCAGGGGCTTGCCGGGCCGCATGGCGATTTTCCAGAAGCCGAGCTCAAAACCCTCATTGCCGAGTGCCTGCTGGATCAGATCATGCTCACCCACACTGGCGCCGCCGGTCGTCACCAGCATGTCATAGGCTTGGGCGGCGGCGGCGACATCTGCAATGGCGCTGGCATCATCAGGCGCGATGGGCAGGATGATGGGCTCTCCCCCCGCCGCGCGGATCAAGGCGGCCAGGGCATGGGCATTGGAACTGACAATGCCACCGGGCGGGATGGGGTCTCCGGGGAGCGCGATTTCATCCCCGGTCGCCAGAATACCGATGCGCGGGCGCCGATGCACGGCAAGCCAAGGGCTATTGCTGGCCGCGGCAAGGCCGATATCGCGCGCCGTCAGGCGTCGGCCAACCGCCAGCAGCGCCTCGCCTTCGGCGAAATCCAGGCCACGCTTTCTCACCCAGCGCCCCGCAGTGACGCCTTCCTTCACCACAACAGCACCATCGGCCGCTTCGGCATCTTCCTGCAACAGGATCGCATCCGCCCCTTCAGGGACAAAGCCGCCAGTGAAAATCCGCACGGCCTCACCGGGCCCAACCACCCCCGCGAAGGGATGCCCCGCCGGCGCCGCGCCAATCACGGCAAGCCTGGCGCCCAAAACGCTATCCGCCGCGCGCAAGGCATAGCCATCCATGGCCGAAACGGCGGCGGGTGGCTGCGTGAGCCGCGCAAATACGGGCCGCGCAAGCACGCGCCCGGCGGCTTCGGGGAGGGCAATGGTCTCGGCCGCGGTCGGGCTCAGCGCGGCCAGAATGCGCGCGCGGGCTTCTTCAACCGGCAGCAAGCCGCCCTTCTCAGCCACCGATGAACTCGCCCGATTTGCCGCCGGCCTTATGCACCAGGCGGATATCTTCTATGCGCATCCCGCGATCCGCCGCCTTCACCATGTCATAGACCGTGAGTGCCGCGATGCTGACGGCCGTCAGCGCTTCCATCTCGACCCCCGTCTTGCCGGTCAGGCTGACCGTCGCTTCGATCACAATGGCATCATCGCCTTCCGGTTCCAGATCAACCGAGACTTTTGAGATCATCAGCGGATGGCAGAGCGGAATCAGATCCGATGTGCGCTTGGCCGCTATGATGCCAGCGAGCCGCGCGACGCCCAGCACATCGCCCTTGCCGGCGCGGCCTTCCCTGATCAGCGCCAGCGTTTCAGGCGCCATCACAATGCGCCCGCGTGCGGTAGCCGTGCGCGCCGTTTCGGCCTTGGGCGAGACATCCACCATCGCCGCGCGCCCTGCGGCATCGAAATGCGTGAGGCGTGGCTCGGTCAGGACACGTCCACCAATTGGCGCGCGGCGGCAGCGACATCCGACTGACGCATCAGATGCTCACCCACCAGAATGCAGCGCGCCCCGGCAGCAGCCATGCGGCGCGCATCATCGGGGGTGCGAATGCCGCTTTCGGCGACCGGCAGGCGATCCGCCGGCACCAATGGCGCCAGGGCTTCGCTAGTCGCCAGATCGGTCTGCAGCGTGCGCAGGTCGCGGTTATTGATGCCGATCAGCCGTGTCTCCAGCCCAAGCGCGCGGTCCAATTCGCGCCGGTCATGCACTTCCGCCAGCACCGCCATATCAAGCGACCGCGCGATATCTTCCAATTCACTTGCCTGCGCATCGGTCAGCGCGGCCATGATCAGCAGGATGCAATCAGCGCCCATGGCGCGGGCTTCGAACACCTGCCAGGGATGGATCATGAAATCCTTGCGCAGCACGGGCAGCGAACAGGCGGCGCGTGCGGCTTCCAGATGCTCCACCGCGCCTTGGAACCAGGGCGCATCGGTCAGCACGGAAAGACAGGCAGCTCCGCCCATTTCATAGGCGCGGGCAAGGGCAGCGGGTTCAAACGGATCACGGATCAAGCCGCCTGAAGGGGAGGCGCGCTTGATTTCGGCAATCAGCCCAGTGCGGCCTTCGCCAATGCGCTCACAAAGCGCGCCCACGAAATCGCGGAGCGGCGGCGCAGCTGCCGCGCGGCGTTCCATTTCCGCCTGCGGCGTGATTTCCATCCGTTCGGCGACTTCACGCGCCTTATCGGCCAGGATACGGGCCAGGGTGTCAGGGACCGATGCGGCATCGGTCGAGGGCACCGAGATATGGGGTGCGTTCATCCAGCAGGATCCTTGGGGGGGCACAGAGACCGAAGTTGGGCCAATACTCCAAAGGCGGCGCCTTCGTCTATGGCCCGGGCGGCCAAAGCAACGCCGGCCTTAAGGTCCGCTGCCTTGCCAGCCACAATCAAGGATGCGGCGGCATTGAGCAAAACAACATCGCGATAGGCGCCAGGCGCCCCGCGCAGCAAGGCTTCCAGCGCAGCGGCGTTTTCTGTGGGGTCGCCCCCCTTGAGCGCCGAGGCCGGGACGCGGGGCAGCCCGGCATCTTCCGGGGTCACGGTGAATTCGCGGATGGCGCCCTCTTCCAGCACCACCACCTGGCTTTCGCCGGCAAGCGTCAGTTCATCCAGCCCCTGCCCATGCACCAGCCAGGCGCGTTCGGTGCCGAGTCGCGCCAGTGTCTCGGCCATCGGGCGCAGCCATTGCGGCGAAAAGGCACCGGTCATTTGCCGCGTGACGCGGGCGGGATTGGCGAGCGGGCCGAGCAGGTTGAAAATCGTGCGCGTGCCCAATTCCATGCGCGGCCCGGCAGCGTGGCGCATGGAAGCGTGATGGCGGGGCGCCATCAGGAACACCATCCCCACCTCGCGCAGCACTTCGGGCAGCCTTTCCAAAGGCACATCAAGCGAAATGCCAAGCGCCGAGATGGCATCCGCCGCGCCGGAACGCGATGACAGCGCGCGATTGCCGTGCTTCGCCACCGGCACGCCGCAGCCCGCCACGACCATGGCGGTGGTGGTGGAGATATTGAGCGTGCCCGCCGCATCCCCCCCGGTACCGACAATATCTATCGCCCCCAGTGGCGCTTCAATCGCGACCATCCGCGCGCGCATGGCGCGCACCGCGCCAGTCATTTCCTCAACCGTTTCGCCGCGCACGCGCATCGCCATCAGCATGCCGGCGATCTGCGCCGGTGTTGCCTCGCCCGCCATGATGATGCCGAAGGCTTCCTCTGCCTCAATCTCGGTCAGGCGCGCCGAATCCGCCATCCGCGCAATGATGGGCTTCAGCGACATGGAATCAGGCCGGGACGGCAGCGCCATGGCTGGCGCCGGCCAGTTTCAGGAAACTGCGCAAAAGCTCATGCCCATGGGCCGAGGCGATGCTTTCCGGGTGGAATTGCACGCCCCAGACCGGCAAGTCGCAATGCGCAAGCCCCATGATCAGGCCATCTTCCGTCCAGGCGGTGGGGCGGAGGCTCGCGGGCAGGGGTTCGCGTTCCACGATCAGCGAATGATAGCGGGTGGCTGAAAAAGGCGAGGGCAGGCCCGCGAAAATATCCGTCCCGCCATGATGCACATCCCAAACCTTGCCATGGACTGGCTCCGGCGCGCGGATGACGCGCCCGCCAAAGGCCTGGCCAATAGCTTGATGGCCCAGGCAGACGCCCAGGATCGGCAGTTTAACCTCGGCCGCCAAGGAGATCAGCGGCAGGCAAATGCCGGCCTCATTCGGCGTGCAGGGGCCGGGGGAAAGCACCACGGCTTCGGGCTTCATCGCCAGCACTCCTCGCGGGTCTATGGCGTCGTTTCGCCTGACCTCCACCCGCGCGCCCAGATCGCCCAGGAAGTGAAAAAGGTTGAAGGTGAAACTGTCATAATTGTCGATCAGCAGGATCATGGCGCCGATCCTTGGGCCGAAGGGGCGGAAGAATCAAGCGGTGCCGGCAGGGCAAGCGGGGTGGCCCGCCCTGCCGGAGCTTACTTCAGCCATAAAGCCAGCCACTTGCGGCATAAAGCAGCGGCATATTCACCACCAGATTGAAGGGAGAGGTGATGTCGAGGCAGGCGGTCAGGTAAATGCCTGGGCTTACCTCGGGTAGTGCCGCGCGGCAGGCGGCGGGGGCATCGATATAGAATGCGCTGGCGCAGATGGCGGCGAAGACAAAGGCACCACCTTGCGACAGGCCCACAAGAAATCCCGCCATCAGCCCCGCCAGGCTAAAGCAGATGGGTGCCACAATGGCAAAGCTCGTCATGAAGCGCCCGACCTTGGCAAAGGCCCGGATTTGCCACGCCGCGGTCATGCCCATCTCCAGCAGGGACAGCATCAGGAAGCCGCGGAACAGGTGCTCATAAAAGGGCGCAATCCGCCGCCATTCGGCGTCGCTCGCCATATAGCCGATGAACATGCCGCCCGTGGGCAGCAGAATGCCCTGGCCCCGGAGCGTATTCAACAAAAGCTCGCCGAGCCGGAAATGGCCCCGTTGGCTTGATTGCCCCAGCGCCCCATGGCGAGTGACATGATAACGGCAAATTCCATCACCGCGACAATCGCGGTCATATAGCCTTCCGCCGGGGTTTCCATGGCGCGGGCAAATGCATGGCGGCGAAGAAGGTTACGCTGGAAACCGAACCGTAATGCGCGGCAACGGCAGCCGCGTTGGAGACATCAAAGCCGCCGACGCGGCGCAGCACCGCATAGCAGGTGACGGGGATTGCAATGGTCATGGCGGCGGCGGCAATCAGGGTTGAGACATCGCTGAAGGAAGCTCGGGCCAGTTCGCGCCCGCCCGTCAGGCCGATGGAAAACAGCAAATAGATCGAAATGAGCTTCAGCACCGCTTCGGGCAATTCAAGCTCTGTTCGAATAAACCCCGCCACCGCGCCAAGCGCAAAGGCGAGCACGATGGGCGAGAGAAGGTTGGTCAGCAGCAGGTCAAAGCCGGGCATGGGTTGCTTTCCGTTCAGGTAAAGGGACCCGCCCCATAGGCTGCTGCTTTGGATAAATAAAATACATTATATCAATTTGATTGTTCGATAAACTAGTAGGAAAAACCGGCTGGACCTGCGCCATCTCGGCTATTTGTGCGCTGTCGTGCATGAGGGGATTCTGACCCGCGTGGCAAGAAGACTTGCCCTGTCGCAATCAGCGCTGTTGGCACAAATCCGGGCGCTGAAAGATCGGCTGGGCCATCCGTTATTCGAACGCACGCAGGGCAAGCTGGTGCTGACGGTAGCCGGGCGCGTCGCGCTGGATCACGCGGATGCGATCTTCGCGACGGGCGAGGAATTGCTCGCCACCCTGAAGGGCGAAAACCCGGCGCGCGCGACCTTGCGCGTTGGGGCGCTAGCAATACTTTCGCGCAATTTCTAATTGGCTTTCTTGCAGCCGCTGCTTGAACGGGGCGATCTACATTTTGTCTGCGCTCCGGCGGTGCGGTGGAATTGCTGGCGGAATTGCGCGCGCTCAATCTTGATGTGGTGCTGATGGATCGGCTGCCGGCTGCAGGGCCTGGCCCTGCCTTGGTCGGGCATCGCGTAGCGCCGCAGCGTATGAAGCTTTTCGGCGCGCCCAAAAGGCTGCGCGAGGGCGGTAGCCTGCCGGAATTGCTGGCGCGCCATCCTGTCATTCTGCCAGGGCCGGAAAGCGGGCTGCGCGCGGAATTTGAAGCACTGGTCAACAGGCTGCGCGTCGCACGCCGCATCGCGGCCGAGATGGATGATATGGCGATGATGCGCCTGCTTGTGCGCCAGGATGTTGGGCTGGCGGTGATGCCCGCGATTGTGGTGCGCGATGAGCTGAGCGCCGGGACCCTATTCGCGCGACGCAGCTTTCCGGACTGGTCGAGAGTTTCTACGCGGTTACCATTGCGCGGTCCTTCCTCAATCCGCTGCTGCGGCCATTGCTGAAGGCGCGCCCGGCAGCTTTGGAGGCGTGAGGCGCCGGGGTTTACTCGGCGCGGATATTGCCCTCGCGGATCACCGGCGTCCATTTCGCGTGATCGCGGGCAATCAGCGCGGCGAATTCAGCGGGGCTTGAAGCGATCACATCCGCAGCCTGCACGCGCTGCACGGTTTCCTTCACCTCGGCTGAGGTGATGATGGCGCGAAACACACGATTGGCCGCCGCCACCACATCATCCGGCATGCCGGCGGGGCCAACAATGCCGTGCCAGGTCATCGCTTCAAAGCCCGGGAAGGTTGCAGCCACGGCGGGCACCCCGGGGAGTGCCGCAACCGGCGCAGGCGTGCCGATAGCGAGCGCGCGAACACGCCCTTCACGAATAAAGGGAAGTGCCGTGGAAACAGACGGGAAGGAGAATTCTGTTTCACCCTGAATCAGGCTTCGCATCACATCCGCACCGCTTCGGTAATGCACGGCGGTCAGTTTCACGCCGGCGCGGCGGCCCAAAAGCTCGGCAGCCAAGTGGCTGACATGGCCGACACCTGGTGAGGCGTATTGAATGCCATCGGCGCGCGCCCGCGCACGGGCCAGCAAATCCGCCAAACTTTGCACAGGCAAATTGGCAGGCACAATCACCACAATCGGAAGATTGACCAAATGCGAAATCGGCGTGAAGGCGCGCATCGGGTCGTAATTCAGCGCCGGCTGTAATTCCTTGCCGATGCAATTCGCACCGAGATCGGCCATCATGAGCGTATAGCCATCGGGCCTGCTTTGCGCGACGAAAGCGCCCGCAATGGCGCCGCCCGCGCCGGAGCGGTTTTCCACCACCAGCGCCTGACCATTCGCCTGCGCCGCAAAACCATTGGCAACCAGGCGGGAAAGCGTATCCACCGCACCGCCCGCGCCGAAGGGTACAATCAACCGCACCTGCCGATCCGGCCAAGCCGTTTGCGCGGCAGCCGCCTTGGGCAGCAATGATACGAGGCCAAGCACAGCCAGGGTGCGACGTGAAATGGAAATGGACATGGCAATAACCCCCCCGTATCAGGCTATTTTGGCATGCGGCGGGCTTCCTGCAAGCGCCTCGGCGCGGTTAAGCTTGAACCTGATTGCAAAAAAAAGGCCCGCCACATGACCTGGTCCATTGTTGCGCATGATCCCGCCACGGGCGCCTTCGCGGTGGCGGTCACCACCTGTAATATCGCAGTTGGGGCCACTTGCCCTTTTCTGAAATCCGGTGTGGGCGCCGTCAGCACGCAATCCATGAGCAATCGCTATCTGGGCCCGGCCGTGCTGCAAGGCCTGGAACGTGGCCTGACGCCAGCCAAGGCGATTGAAGCGGCGCTGGTGGGTGATGAAGGCAAGGGCTTGCGGCAAATTCATGCGGTGGATTGCCATGGTCGCAACGCTGCCTGGACCGGTGAGAATTGTGTTGAATGGTGCGGGCATCTGAGTGGTGATGGCTTTAGCGTCGCCGGCAATATGCTGGCAGGCGGCGCAGTGGTGCAGGCAAGCTTTGACAGTTTCCGTGCCAATGCCGGGCTTGCGCTACCGGAACGCCTGATCACCGCGCTGGATGCGGGCCAAGCCGCAGGCGGTGACAAGCGCGGTAGGCAATCTGCCGCACTTGTTCTGACCACAACCGAGGATTTCCCAGATATCAATCTACGCGTGGATGATCATACGGCGCCGCTTACGGAACTGCGCCGCCTGCTTGGCCTGTGGCGCATTCAGGCCGAGCCTGGGCTTGCTTCCCGGCCCAGCAAGGCCAATCCTTCCGGAGAGATCGATCTTGATGTCATTGAAGCCGCTTGGATTACGCGCGGCTTGGATTTGCGCCTGCGGCGCCCGTGAAAGGAAAGCAGTAATCATGAAGAACTATCGCATTGCCGCCATGGGTGGCGATGGCATCGGGCCGGATGTCATCAGGGCGGGCTGCCGCGTTTTGCAGGCTCTGGCTGAAAAAAATGGTAGCTTCAGGCTGGATTTTCAGGATTTCGATTGGGGCAGTGATTACTATCGCCGCACCGGGCGGATGATGCCAGAAGATGGCTTGCGGCAATTGCAGGGCTTTGATGCGATTTTCTTCGGCGCGGTTGGTGCGCCGGATATTCCTGACCATGTCACGCTATGGGAATTGCGTTTGGCGATCTGCCAGGGCTTTGACCAATACGCCAATGTTCGCCCGACGCGCCTGCTGCCCGGCATCAACGGCCCCTTGCGGCCTGATCTGGGGGAACAGATTGATTGGGTGATCGTCCGCGAAGTTAGTGAGGGCGAATATGCCGGCGTTGGCGGGCGCGCGCATCGCGGCCTGCCGATTGAAGTCGCGATGGATGTCGCTGTCTTCACCCGCGAAGGCATCGCGCGCATTTGCCGCCATGCCTGCGAAGTCGCCATGTCACGCCCGCGCAAGCATTTGACGGTAGTGACGAAATCCAACGCGCAGCGTCATGGCATGGTGATGTGGGATGAGGTTTGCGCCGAAGTCACCGCACAATACCCAGCCCTTACTGTCGACAAAATGCTGGTGGATGCCATGACCGCGCGCATGGTGATGAAGCCCGGCAGTGTTGATACGGTAGTCGCCACCAATTTGCATGCGGATATCCTGTCTGACCTTGCGGCGGCCCTGGCGGGGTCACTCGGAATTGGCGCGACAGGCAATATTGATCCGTCTCGCAAGCGCCCTTCCATGTTTGAACCGATCCATGGTTGAGCCTTTGATATCACCGGCAAGGGCATTGCCAATCCGCTTGGCGCCTTCTGGACCACTTCAATGATGCTGGGGCACCTTGGTGAGTCAACGGCGGCGACGAAGCTTATGCGCGCGGTGGAATTGGTGACCAGCCGCGGCGATGTGCTGACACCCGATTTGGGCGGCAAGGCCACGACGGATCAGGTGACGGACGCCATCATCAACGCCATTCGCAGCGTCAATGTCTGAAACGCGTTTGCAAAAGGAAATGCCCCATGGAATTCGTTGACCTCAGCCGAGAGATCTTTCACCGCACCCAGACGCATCCCAGCCACCCGCCTGTGGTGATGACCGTCTGGGGTGACCACAGCGAAAAGAAGGTCGCCGGCAATACGGTGTTCACCAGCAAGGCGCTTTATTTTTCCATGTCGGATCATGCTGGCACGCATGTGGATGCACCGGTGCATTTTGACCCGCGGCCCGATGCACTTTCCATTGAGCAAATGCCGCTCGAAAAATTTTACACCAGCGCGATTTGCCTTGACCTTTCCCATGTGCCGCTCAAGCACGCCATTACTGTGAAGGAAATGGAAGCCGCGCTCGCCAAATCAGGCCAGGAAATCCGGAAGGGCGATACGATGCTGATCTGGATGGCAACGAATGAAAGACTGCTCGGCAAGCCTGGCTATTTGCATGATTTCCCGGGGCTTGCGCTGGAATCGGTCCATTGGCTCGCGGATCGCGGCATTGGCATGTTCGGGGTGGAAGCAATCAGCCCCGCGCCAGAGGGGGAGTTGAATTTCCAGGCCCATATGGCCTGCGCCGAGCGTGGCATTACGCATATGGAATGCCTCGCCAATCTGGATAAGCTGATTGGCCGCGGGCGCTTCACCTTCATTGGCTTTCCGCTGAAGATCAAGGGGGGTACGGCAAGCCCCATCCGCGCCGTCGCCATGTTCCCCTGATTTTGGGATCAGCGCCCGCGAAAACGTGGCGGGCGCTTTTCGCGAAAGGCGGCCTTGCCTTCGGCAAAATCCTCAGAAGCGCGAATGGCGCCCATGCGTTGGCCATGGATCGCCATTTGCTCTGAAGGGCCGCGCGGCAGGATCTCCTCGGTTACCATGCGCTTCAGCTCCGCAACAACCATGGGCGCCATGCCGGTTAGTTCCAAGGCCCAAGCCTTGGCAGTTTCCAAAGCCTTGCCGTCTTCCACCACCTCATTCACGAGCCCGATCGAAGCGGCGCGATCCGCATCCACGGTGCGGCAGAGCAGCATGATTTCCATCGCGATCTTGTGCGGAATGCGGCTGACCAGGCCCGCGATCATGCCGCCCGTCAGGCCAAGTTTTGCTTCCGGATAATAGAATTTTGCGCTTTTGCCGCAGACCAGCAAATCAGCCATCATCGCCAGCACAATGCCGCCACCCACACACCAGCCTTCAACCGCGCAAATCACGGGCTTGAGTGGCCGATAGCCGACACTTGGAATGGTGCGCCATAATTCGGGCGGATCGGAGACATCAGCGCCAAAGGTAAAGGCGCGCGTGCCGGCGGCAGTGATGATGGCTGAGCGCAAATCATCGCGCGCTTCAAATTCACGCATGGCGGCCTGCACCGCCTCTCCCATTGGTTTGCTGATGGCATTACCTTTAGCAGGATTATTCAGCGTAACGATGCGGATAGGGCCTTCATCGGTAACGGTTACATGTTCCATGTCAGTTCACTTTCGCTCCTGTTCTTTCGATCACCCCTTGGAAAACGGCACGATCTTCGCGGATGCGCCGGGTAAAGGCATCCCCTGTTTCAAAGGCTGGCCGCAACCCGCCAATCGCCATGCCGGAAGCAATCGCAGGCGCGCGGAGCGATTCCTCAAGCGTGGCCGTAATGCGGGCTTGGATGTCAGGCGGTGTGCCTGCGGGCGCGGCGATGCCAAACCAGGACATGGCGCCACGTTCCGCGAGGCCCAATTCCATCAGCGTCGGCACATCCTTGAATTCCTCATGCCGCCGATCACCGAAACTCGCGAGTGCAATTAAGCGGCCATCACGCACGCCGGGCAGCGCAGCTGGATCGCAAATCATTTGAATCCGCCCTGCGAGCAGATCAATGAAGGATTGACCGGAACCGCGATAAGGCACGTGTTCCAGCTTGATGCCGGCAGCCTCCGCGAAGATTTCACATTGCAGCTGCGTGATGGTGCCGTTGCCCGCGGAACCGAAGCGCAATTCGCCAGGCTTTTGCTTGGCGAGTGCGACCAATTCACGGATATGCCGTGCCGGCACGGAAGGATGGATAATGACGAAGGCATCGGAAGCGGCGACGCGTGCAATCGGCACAAAAGCGCGATCCACATCATAGGGAAGCTGCATCATATGGAGGCTGATGGTGAAAATCGCCGTTGGGAAAAGCAGCAGCGTATGGCCATCGGACCGTGCTCGCGCGACCAGATCAGCGCCAATCGTGCCACCAGCTCCGCCACGGTTTTCAATAACGACGGTTTGGCCCAGCACTTTGCCCCATTCCTGCACTAAGGGCCGCGCGACGTTATCCGTGCTGCCGCCCGGCGGGTAGGGCACAATCAGGCTGATGGGCCGATTGGGCCAAGTGGTTTGCGCGAAAGCCAAGGCCGGAAGCAGCAGCCAAACGAATAGCGCGAAGATCTTCCTCATGGCTCAATCCACCAGCTCGGCACGGAACCCATTGCCCCAACGCTTGATCCGTCCGCGGGATGGCGAAGGGAAATGGCCAAAGCAGAGAATGGTTGAGGTATCACAGGCGCATTCCAAAACGCGCCGCCTGGTAGCCGCTGCCTGCACGGGACTACTATCGGCACGCATCGAAATTTCCGGATAACGCGCCTGCAAGGGCGAATGGATCAAATCCCCCGTCGCCAGCGCATCCGCGCCCTTCTTGCCGAGCCGCACCGCGACATGATCCGGCGTATGACCGGGCGTTGATTCCAATTTTACCAGATCATTCATCTGATAGTCGTTTGCAACAAATTCCACGCGTCTGGCTTCCACCACGGGCAGCACGCTATCGGAGAAAACCGGCGAGGGTGCCTTCGCGTGTTCCCTTTCCCAATGGGCATATTCTTCCTTCGCGAAAAGATAGCGTGCCTTGGGAAAACTCGGCACCCAGCGGCCATCTTCAAGCCGCGTATTCCAGCCCACGTGGTCCACATGCAAATGCGTGCACATGACAAAATCAATATCGCCAACGCCAAGCCCCAGTGCCCCCAGGTTGCGCATATAGGCATTGCTCTTCATCTGGTGCCAAAAGGGATGGCTGGGCCGCGTCTTGTCATTGCCAACGCAGGTATCGATCAGGATATTATGATGCGGCGTGCGTACCACCCAGGATTGGATGCAAAGCATCAACTTCCCAGTCTCCGGGTCCAACGCCTTGGGTTGCAACCAGTCGCGGTTTTCTGCCAGCAAATCCAGCGTCAGGGTCGGGAAAAAGGTCAGCGGGTCAAAGATAGGTCTTTCTTCCTCAACAACCCGTTGTATCGTGAGCTCGCCAAGCTGAAAACCTGTATCCATGGACTTTCCCCTTTACGCATTTCGGGTAGCATAACGCGCGTTTTCGGCATTGACAGTCCCGGTGGAGCGATTTCCGCTACCCCCCGGAGGACACGCCTTGGAGGATGAGCATGGCACAGGAACATCATGGCGCTGTCATTGTGGGCGCAGGCTTTGCCGGGCTTTACCTGCTGCATCGCCTGCGCGGTCTTGGTATTAAAGCGATTTGCCTGGAAGCGGCGGATGATGTGGGCGGCACCTGGTATTGGAACCGCTATCCTGGTGCGCGCTGCGATGTGGAAAGCATGCAATATTCCTTTTCCTTCTCTGAGGAATTGCAGCAGGAATGGCGCTGGTCTGAACGCTTTGCCGCGCAGCCGGAAATCCTGGCCTATGCACGCCATGTCGCGGAACACTTCGATTTGCGCCGCGATATCCGCTTCGAAACCCGCGTAACCGATGCCGCTTGGGATGATGCCGCCGGGCTCTGGCGCATTGCCACCAACCGTGGTGAGAAGCTTACCGCGCGTTATTTCTTCATGGCGACCGGGTGCCTTTCCGCAGCCCGCTTGCCGGATATCGGCGGCATCGCCGATTTCAAGGGGCGGCAATTCCATACCGGCTATTGGCCGCATCATAAGGTGGATTTCGCCGGGCGCAGGGTGGCCGTGATCGGCACCGGGTCTTCCGCTATTCAATCCATCCCAGTGATTGCGGAAGAAGTAGCACGGCTCACGGTTTTTCAGCGCACGCCCAATTTCAGCATTCCATCGCGCAATCGCCCGATGGATGATGAATATGAGCAAAGCTGGAAGGGCGATTACGCCAATCTCCGGCAAAAGGCGCGCATGATGCGCACCGGCATCCTCTATGGGCTGAGCGACACGCCCGCCATGTCGGTTAGTGCCGAGGAACGGCACGCTGAATATGAAAAGCGCTGGGGCGTGGGCGGCACGGCCTTCATGGGGTCCTTCCGCGATCTGCTGCTGGATCAGGCCGCCAATGACACGGCGGCTGACTTCGTGCGCGGCAAGATTCGTGAAACCGTTAAGGACCCAGCCACGGCTGAGAAACTCTGCCCACGTAACCATCCAATCGGCACCAAGCGCATTTGCGTGGATACGCATTATTACGAAACCTATAACCGCCCCAATGTCACGCTGATTGACCTGCATGAAGCGCCGATCACGCGCATTACGGCGACTGGTATTGAAGCGGGCGGTACAGTGTATGAACTTGACGACATCGTTTTTGCCACCGGCTTTGATGCGATGACCGGCGCGCTACTCGGCGTGGATATCAAGGGTCGCGCAGGTGAAAGCCTCAATGCGAAATGGGAAGCCGGGCCGCGCACGCTGCTTGGCATCATGACCGCAGGCTTTCCCAATATGTTCATGATCACAGGTCCAGGCAGCCCATCCGTCCTCAGCAATATGATCGTTTCCATCGAACAGCATGTGGATTGGATCATGGATTGCCTCGCGGGCATGCAGGCCAAGGGCCATGCCACGATTGAGGCTGATCGTGACGCGGAAGATCATTGGGTAGAAGAAGTCAATACGGTTGCGCATCGTACGCTCTACCCCCGCGCGGCATCCTGGTATATGGGTGCCAATGTGCCGGGCAAACCAAGGCTTTTCATGCCCTATGTGGGTGGTGTTGGAAGTTATCGTGTGCTCTGCAATGAAATTGCCGCCGATGGCTATCGTGGCTTTCATTTCGGTGGTGCGGAACGGCCCGCAGCGGCGGCGGAATAAGGGGAAGGCTCATGACACTTGATGGAGGCGCGCAACATGTTCTCAATCTGATCAAGGAAGCCAAGCGCCCGGCTTTCAACACCCTCACCCCCACCGAAGCGCGGGAGGTTTCCGCCGCTTCCCGCCGCGTGATGCAGCCAGACCCGCCTGAAGTCGCGCTGGTAGAAGACCTGAAATGCCCCGGCCCCGCCGGCAAGATACGCTTGCGCCGCTATCGCGGCATTGGCACTGATCCGGACGCTGCCTTGCCCTGCCTTGTCTATATGCATGGTGGTGGCTGGGTGATTGGTGATCTTGATAGCCATGATCAGGTCTGCCGGCGATTGGCGAGTCTCTCGCAGGCATGCGTCATTGCCATTGACTACCGCCTTGCGCCCGAACATCGCTACCCGGCAGCGGTCGAGGATTCTGCCGCCGCCTATCGCTACATTTGCCGGCAGGCGAAGCGCCTTGGCATTGATCGCACACGCATTGCGGTGGGGGGCGATAGCGCTGGTGGAAACCTGGCCGCCGTGTTGGCCGTGATGGCCCTGGATGGTGAGGTGCCCATGCCGGATTATCAGGTATTGTTCTATCCGGTCACCGATCTGGCTGGAAATCCGCCATCCTATGATCGCTTCACCGAAGGCCTGGTGCTGACGCGCGATGTCATGAAGTGGTTCATTGCGCATTACCTCGGGCCACATGAAAAGGGCATTGATTGGCGCGCCTCGCCCTTGCGCGCGCCCTCACTTAAGGGCTTGCCGCCGGCCTTCCTGATGACCGCTGGCATTGATCCCCTGGTGGATGAAGGCATTGCCTATGCCAAGCGCCTTGACGAGGAAGGCGTGAATGTCACGCATCTGCATGTTGCGGATCAGATTCATGCCTGCCTGACCATGGGGCGCTTCATTCCAAAATCCGATCTGGTGCTGCAACATGCCGCCGCCAGCCTGCGCGCGCATTGGGGGATATGATTTACCGCTTCACCCCAAGCTTCATTTCGCGGTGCCAAATATAAAGCCCCGCGCCAACCAGGATTAGGATGCCGAGGAAATCCCAGGCATCCGGCATTTCTGACCAGATCAAAGCGCCAAGCGCCGTGGTCCAGATGATCGCGGAATATTCGAAGGGTGCCAGCAGCGATGCCTCGCCCTTCCGATAGGCATCCGTCATCATGATTTGCGCAATCGCGGAAACTAGGCCGATGCCGGCCAGCAGCGCCCATTGCGTTGGGCTTGGCCAGACCCAAACCGGGATCATCGCAATTCCGGCCAGTACAGCAGAAAAAACCGCAAACCAAAACACAATGGCGACGCCGCTTTCGCCCGCCTCACCCATTTTGCGAATGGTAATCATGGCAAGCGCCCAGGCCAAGGCGCCTAAAAGGCAAAGCCCGAGCGCCAGCCATTGCGTATCCGTTGTGCCCTGTTCGGGCCGCACCATCAGTAGCACGCCACAAAAGCCGACCAGCACCGCAAGCCAGCGGCGCCAGCCCACCTTTTCGCCCAGAATCGGAATGGCAAGCAGGGTCAGGAATAGCGGCATGGTGAAGCCAAGCGCCGTCACCGTCACCAAGGGCAGATAGACATAGCCGTAAAACGACCCAACCATGCCCATCATGCCGAAAATGGTGCGCAATACATGGCTGCCGGGATTGCGCATGCGCAGTGCCGCCAAGCCGCCAGCGCTGACGATCACAGGCAAAAGCGGGATCAGCGCGAAAAAATTGCGGAAGAAAATCACCTCGACAACCGGAATGCCGGTGCCGATGGTCTTCGCGAAAGCCGCAGAGATGGAAAAGCTCGCTGCTGCCAGAATCACCAAAATAACGCCTCGCCGGCGCGCGCGCCCGGCCCGAGCGGGATCATGGGAGTGGGAATCGTTTTGCCTCATGCGACTGGCATGGCAAGCCTACCCCAAAACAGGCCCAAGGGGCAGAGGTTTTGTTTCGCGGCTTTCTGGCCTAGCCTAAGCGCCCAGGCAACGCCCAGGAAACACATGACTGAATTGATCTTTCGCGAAGATGCCTATGCTGCCGAGATCGTCGCCAAGGTGCGGGCCGCCTCGGCTGAGGCGATCATCACGGACCGGACGAATTTTTATGCCCAGGCCGGCGGCCAGCCCGGTGATACCGGCGGGCTGCGCTGGCCGGGTGGTGAGGCGCGGATCGCCAATACCATCAAGGGGCCGGACAATACCGTGTTGCATGTGCCGGAAGCCGGCGCTGCCTTACCGGAAGTGGGTGCAACAATCACGCTCGCGCTCGATTGGCCAAGGCGCTTTCGCCTGATGCGCATGCACACCACGCTGCATTTGCTCTGCAGCCTGATCTCCGGCGCGGGTGTAACGGGCGGGCAGATCGGGCTAGAAAAATCACGCCTGGATTTTGATTTGCCCGAGCCACCGACAAAGGAAAGCCTGACCGAAAGGCTGAATGCGCTGATCGCTGGCAATCACCCCGTCACGCAGGAATGGATTGCCGAGGCAGAACTTGATGCCAATCCGGGCCTGGTGCGCACGCTTTCCGTACAACCGCCGCGCGGCTCCGGACGCATTCGCCTGGTGCGTATTGGCAGCGCTGATGCGCCGATTGATCTGCAACCCTGTGGCGGCACGCATGTGCGGCACACCGGCGAGATCGGGCGCGTGGAGGTCACGAAAATCGAAAACAAGGGTAGGCAGAATCGCCGCGTTTCCCTGGCGCTGGTGGAGGATTGATCCATGCACGATCTGGTTTCAACCGAATGGCTGGCCGAGGCACTTGGCGCGCCTGATCTGATGGTATTCGACGCCACCAAATACCTGCCGAATGAGCCCTTTGATGGCCTGACCAAATATCGCGAAGCGCATATCCCTGATGCGCGCTTCTTCGATATTGATGTGGTGGCCGATCCTGACACCAGCCTGCCGCATATGGCCCCTACCGCTGGTCGTTTTGCTCGGCTGATGGAGGAAATGGGCATCAGCAATGCAACGCGCGTGATCTTCTATGATCAAAAAGGGCTGCAATCCTCGGCGCGCGGCTGGTGGCTGATGAAGCTTTTCGGCCATGAAAAGGCGGCGGTGCTGGATGGTGGTTTGCCGAAATGGTTGGCCGAAGGCCGTGCGACTGAGAGCGGGGATGCGAAGCCCGCCGCCTCCAGCAGCTACACGCCGGATTTTCGCGCCAATTTGGTGAAGGGCATTGGTGATGTGAAGCGGATCATCGCTGGTGGCAGCGCGCTCATTCTGGATGCGCGTGCAAAAGGTCGCTTTGATGGTACCACACCGGAACCGCGCCCCGGCCTGCCGTCCGGCCATATGCCGGGCGCGCAAAGCGTGCCTTTCAATGATTTGCTCAATGCCAACTTCACCATGAAGGATGCGGCAACGCTGCGCGCGCGTTTCGCTGCAGCCGGTGCGGATGGAGCAAAGCCCATCATCACATGCTGCGGCACTGGTGTGACTGCCTGCATCCTCGCACTCGGGCTCAAGCAGGCCGGGCTGGGTGATGCTGCGATTTATGATGGTTCCTGGACCGAATGGGCCGCCAGGCCCGAAACCCAAAAGGAAAAGAGTAGCTGATATGGCCGACAAGAACACAACACAGGGGCAGGGCTTCGCCACACGCATGTCTCATGCCGGGCGCGCAGGCACGCGCGTGCATGGCTTCGTTAATCCGGCCGTGCATCGCGGGTCCACCGTGTTGCACCCGAATGCCGAATCACGCCGCGTTTTCCAGAAGGATAAATGGAACCGCGTGATGACCTACGGCACCGCCGGCGGTCCCACACAATATGCGCTTGAAGATGTGGTGGCGGAAATTGAAGGCGGGACGCGCTGCGTATTGGTCGGCACTGGCCTTGCCGCCGTGACAGTGCCGCTGATGGCCTATCTCAAGACCGGCGATCATTGCCTGATGCCGGATTCCGCCTATGGCCCCGCGCGCAATGTTTGCAACGGACTGCTAAAGGATTGGGGGGTTGAAACTACCTATTACGACCCGCTGATTGATGAGGCCGGCATCCGCGCGCTGATCCGCCCGAACACTAAGGTTGTCTATACCGAAAGCCCCGGCAGCCACACCTTTGAAGTGCAGGATGTGTCGGCCCTTGCGAGCGTGGCCCATGCCGCCGGCTGTGTGGTAATGATGGACAATACCTGGGGCATTCATCACTTCATGCCCTTCCAGCATGGCGTGGATGTTTCAATCCAGGCGCTGACAAAATATGTCGGCGGACATTCGGATGTGCTGCTTGGGTCCATCACGGTGAATAGCGAAAAGGATTATGAGATTGTGCGCGGTGCGGCCTCTCAGATGGGGCATTTCGCCGCGCCCGATGATTGCTGGCTGGCATTGCGCGGTGCGCGCACCATGCCCATTCGCCTGAAGCAGCAGGAGAAAAGCGGGCTTGAAGTGGCACGCTGGTTTGAAAACCGGCCAGAGGTGTCGCGTGTGCTGCACCCTGCCCTGCCATCGCATCCTCAGCACGCCTTGTGGAAGCGTGATTTCACCGGCGCCTGCAGCCTATTCGGCGTGGTGTTCAGGCCGCATTACACTGAAGCGGATATCTTCAACTTCGTCGATGCCCTCGCGCTTTTCGGCATTGGCGCTTCATGGGGCGGGTTTGAAAGCCTTGCCTTGCCCACCACAGGTTTCATCACCCGCACCGCGACCAGCCCGGATTTGGGCGGCTTCACTGTGCGTATTCACATCGGGCTTGAAGAAGTTAGCGATCTGATCGCTGATCTGACGCAAGCCTTGGCGACGCTACCAAAGTAGCGCCGCGAAAAGGGCCGGCTGATGAAAAGGGCAGCCCAATATTGTCAACGCTGGCTGCGCCCCGTTTCAACACCGCGCTGATAGGCGCGCCGTTCATTCTCCCGCGATCGACCAACTGCCAAACCGCCAGCGGCACCAACACCGGCACCAATCAGCGCACCCCAACCGGCATTGCCGGAGAAGGAGCCAATCGCCGCCCCGCCAAGCGCGCCTGCCCCGGCGCCAATGGCGGTGCGGTGCTGCGCTGCTTGTCAGACATATTCGCGCAGCCGGTCGCGGCCAGCAGCGCCAAACGTGCGGCACAGGGATATTGCGCAGCGGCATTGCGCATCAGCCCATCAGCGGCGCGCATGCCTTCAAATTGCGGATTGGCCGCAGACCAGGCCACAAAACTCGCCGCCACCTGATCCAAGGTGGGCGATGGCGTGGGCAGGCAGAAGGCAGGCCGCGTGCCTTGGCGCTTATGCCTCGAACCGCGGGCCTGGCCCGAGGCCACCAGCACGCCGTGCCAGAAATGGATCGCCGCCGCATAAGCTGATTCCTGCGCCGTGGCGCCGCAGACTCGCGCCAAAGCACCCGTGGTGCCGGCGGTGAAAGTCTCACCCGAAATGGCGCCGCGTTGCGCTGAAGCTGGCAGCGCCGCGCCGAATACCAACGCGAACGCCAGCACGGGGAGGAAAGAAGCAAAACCGCGCAACGCCATCACGCCCTCCTGCTTCGAAAGGAAGAACAAGCCCACGCACCGGGCGCTGCGTTTTGCAATCCAATCAGGTCTGCGCACTGTGCAGGGCGTCCCCGCATTTTCCGCAGAGACCTTCAACCTCTACCGTGGCGCGCGCCGCTGAAAACCCAGCCTTCGCGGCGGCGGCGGTGATTGCATTGGCAACGTCATGATCGGAAATCTCACGGGTTACGCCGCAGCCTCGGCAGATCAGGAATTGATGCGGGTGGTCATGCGGGTGATCATTGCCATGCCCCTTAAGCGCCTCTGCGCAGCCCATGAAGGCGTTCAGCCTTTCCAGCCGATGGATCAGGCCCTGTTCCAGTAGGAAATCGAGCGCGCGATAGACAGTGGGCGGCGCGGCCTTGGCGCGGCTAGCCTTCAATTGATCGAGCAAGGCATAGGCTCCAATCGGCGCTCCAGCTTCCAATACAAGGCGCAGCACATCACGGCGCAGAGGCGTCAGATGCACCCCACGCGTCTGGCAAAGCGCCTCCACCTTTTCAAGCGACGTCAAATGATGACCCGATCCATGCATGACGCTTTCTAACAGAAGTTACAACTGTTATAAAGTAACAATGTCGCAGCTCGCCATCCCTATTTCCGCCCCTGCACGCGCCGCCTTGCTGGCCGCGCTGAAAACCGATGCCGCGGGGCTGATCCCCGCCATTGCCCAGCAGCATGACACGGGCGAGGTGCTGATGATGGCCTGGATGAATGCTGAGAGTATCACTGAATCCCTGACCACCGGGCGTGTGTGCTATTATTCGCGTTCACGCAAGGCGCTATGGCGCAAGGGGGAGATATCCGGCCAGGTGCAGATGCTGGTGGATCTTCGGCTTGATTGTGATGGCGATACAATTCTGCTGCTGGTGGATCAGCTTGGTGTGGCCTGCCATACCGGGCGGCGCAATTGTTTTTACCGCGCACCGCGCGGCGATGCGCTGACCAATATCGCTGAGCCGCTGATTGGCCCGGAAGCGCTTTACCGCAAATGACGCCAATCCCTGTCACGGTGCTGACTGGCTTTCTGGGGGCGGGCAAGACTACGCTTCTGAACCAGCTGCTGAAGCACCCCGAAATGGCGGGCAGTGCTGTGCTGATCAATGAATTTGGCGAGATTGGCCTGGATCATCTGCTGGTCGAAAAGCTAGATGAGGGTACCGTACTGCTTAATGCCGGCTGCCTATGCTGCACCATACGCGGCGATTTGCAGCGCGCCTTGCGTGATTTGGCACTGAAGGCCGACGCCGGGCATGACATACGCCGCGTGCTGATTGAAACCACTGGCCTTGCTGATCCCGCACCCATTCTGCAAACGCTGATGAGCGACCCTGTCGCGCTGCGACCCTTCCGGCTTGATGGCGTGGTGACGCTGGTGGATGCGGTGCTTGGCGCTGCCACGCTGGACAGCCACATCAAGGCCGTGAAACAGGCCGCCGTTGCCAATCGGCTGATCCTTAGCAAGACGGATATCGCGAGTGCTGATCAGATCAGCACACTTGAAGCGCGCCTTACTGCTCTTAATCCCGGCGCACCGATCAGGCGCGTTGTGGCGGGAGATGTCCCGCCGGATTTCCTGTTTGGCCCAGGTGGGTTCGATCCTGCTGGTAAGATCGCTGATGTCACTGCCTGGTTGGCGGCGGGCGCCGCGCATCATCACTATCATCATGGCCATCACCACGACCCAAACTGCCATGATGCGCGCATTCAGGCTTTCGGCTTGACCTTCACTGATCCGCTGCCCTGGGGGGGCTTGGCGAATTGGCTTGAAATGCTTGCCATCACACGCGGCGCTAGCATTCTTCGCACGAAAGCGATTCTGAACCTGCAAGGCGAGGGTCGCCCCGTGGTGCTGCACGGCGTGCAGCATGTCCTCCACCCGCCGGAGCGTTTAGCCGCCTGGTCGGCGGGGCATGATCGACGCTCCCGCATTGTTTTCATCCTGCGTGATCTGGACCGCGCCGTCGTGGAAGAAGGGCTTGCGGCCTTTCTGCAAGCGGCGCGCGAAAAGACCGCGCTGGCCGCTGGCACAGTATGATTCCGCCGCGCGGCATTCTCCGCTAATATCCCGCCATGCCCCCTGCCCCTTTGACCTTCGAAACTCTCTCTGGTGCCGCGCTGACCGCGAGGCTGGATGCGCTGGCCGGTTTGCGCATTCGTGTCTTCCGCGAATGGCCCTATTTGTATTATGGAGATGCGGCCTATGAAACGCGCTATTTGGCAGCCTATGCGCAAAGCCCGGGCGCGCTGGTTGTCGCGGCCAGCACGGCGCAAGGCGACGCGGTTGGCATGGCGACCTGCCAGCCGGGCATTGAAGCCAGCGAAAAGCTCCGCGCCGCTTGGGCCAATGCGGGGCTGAATGCCGCCAAGCTTTGCTATTTCGGCGAGAGTGTTTTGTTGCCAGAATATCGCGGCCAGGGGGCTGGCAGGCGATTTTTTGTAAAACGAGAATCCCATGCGCGGCGCCTCGGGCTTTCCATCGCTGCCTTTTGCGCCGTTGTGCGCAATGAAAACGACCCCCGCCGCCCGCGCGATTATACGCCGCTTGATGCCTTCTGGCGCAATCGCGGTTATGAACCTCGACCCGATATCTCCACCGTCATGTCGTGGCGAGAGGTGGATGATACGCGCGAAACCCCGCATGTGCTTTCCTTTTGGCTCAGGAAGCTTTCATGACGGAAGCGCGCCCCATCCGCCTTGGCCTGCTGCAATATCCGGTAGGTCGCCCGACCTCCATTGCTGATTTCGCCAGGGGGCTTGATCGCTGGCTGGAAGAAGGCCGCGCGAGTGCGGATTTGCTCGTGCTGCCGGAATATGCCGCAGTGGAACTCGGCGCCGCGCTGAGTCGTGGCGAAGCAACCGAAACGGCCGAGCTTGCCGCCATGGTCAAGGCGGCACCGGATATCCTGGCCGCGATGCGCAACGCCGCCAAACGGCATCGGGTCTGGTTCCAACCCGGCACGCTGCCGATGCGCACCGCCGATGGCCGGGTGATCAATCGCGCGCCGCTCATTACTCCCGAAGGGCTGATCGCCTTCCAGGATAAGCGCGCCATGACGCGGTTTGAGGCGGAACGCTGGGGTGTCAGCCAAGGTACCGATCCCAATGTGTTTGACACGCCCTGGGGCCGTATCGGGATTTCAATCTGTTATGATATCGAATTCCCGAAACATGCGCGCGTGCAGGTCATGGCCGGCGCCTGGCTGATCTTGACACCAAGCTGCACGGATAGTCTTGCGGGCTTTAATCGCGTGCAATTTTCGGCCCGCGCGCGTGCCTTGGAAAACCAATGCTATGTCGCCATCACGCCAACAATCGGCGAGGCGCCTTGGTCTACTGCGCTTGATGTCAATCGCGGTCGCGCTGGCGTTTTTGGCCCGATGGATCGCGGCTTTCCCGTTGATGGTATCCTTGCCGAAGGGCAGATGGACGCACCGGGCTGGATATTTTGTACGCTCGATCCCAGCCTGATTGAAACGGTGCGGCGTGATGGCGCGGTGCTCAATCACCGCGATTGGCCAAGGGCGGCCTTTGCCCCACCCAAAACCGCCCATTTCGCATGACGCTGATCTACATCATCGCAGGGGAGGCTTCGGGCGATGTGCTCGGCGCGCGGCTGATCGCGGCTTTGCGAAAAGCACGCCCTGAACTGAACTTTGCCGGCATTGGCGGCGAACGCATGGCCGAACAGGGCATGCCGAGCCTTTTCCCCTATCGCGAATTGGCGCTAATGGGGCTGCTGGAAGTGCTGCCGCGCATTCGCCAATTAAAGCGCCGCCTCGCTGAGACTGAGGCCGATATTTTTTCCCGCAAACCGGCACTGCTGGTCACAATTGACAGCCCCGGCTTCACGCTCCGCATCGCGGAAGTCGTCAAGCCGCAGGGCATTCGTGTCATGCATTACGTGGCACCCCAAGCCTGGGCCTGGCGGCCTGGGCGCGTCAAAAAGCTGCGGCGCAAGATTGACCATTTGCTCTGTCTGCTCCCCTTCGAGCTAGCTTTTTTCGAGAACGCCGGACTACCGGTGACTTTTGTTGGCCATCCCGTGCTGGAAAGCGGTGTGGATCAGGGCAATGCCGAGCGCTTTCGCGCCCGCCACGGCCTGGCCACAACTGACCGCCCGCTGATCATCATGCCTGGCAGCCGACGCATTGAAGCGACCCGCCTGTTGCCGATTTTCGGTGCCACCTTAAAATCCGCGCTGCCGCAAAAACCAGCGTTGCGCCCGGTCATCCCGGTCTCCCCCGTTGTTGCATCACTGGTGCGTGAAGCGGCGGCTTCCTGGCCCGCTTCGCCCATTCTGGTGGAAGACCTGGCCGATAAGCATGATGCCTTTGCGGCGGCAGCGGAAAATGGCGCCGGCTTGATCAAATCCGGGACATCCTCGCTGGAAATGGCGATGGCCGGCGTGCCGCATATCGTTGCCTATCGCGTCAATCCCATCACGGCGGCGATTGCGCGGCGGCTGGTCAAGGTTCCGCATGCCTCGCTCGTTAATCTGCTCTGCGCGCGGGAAATGGTGCCCGAACGCATCCAGGAAAGCTGCACGCCGGAAGCGCTTGCCGCCGCGCTGCTACCCTTGTTGCAGGATCAGGGCGCCATCGCCGCGCAATGCCAAGGTTTCGCCGAGACACTCACCAAACTGCGCGCCCCGGAAGGTGCGCCATCAGAAGCGGCGGCGAGGGCAGTACTCGCTGCCCTGCCCTGAAGGGCCATTACGGCTGCATATGGGCCCCACCACACTGCACCCAATTCTGCCCAGTAATAAAGGAAGCCCCTTCGGACAGCAGGAAGCAGATTAACGGCGCCACTTCCGATGGCTGCGCCACGCGCCCAAGCGGAATACGCGCCAGAGTGCGTTCACGGAAGCGGTCTGAGCGAATCACCTCGGTCATCGGCGTTTCCACCGTGCCGAAGCCAACACTATTAACACGAATGCCATAGCGCGCCCATTCACCCGCCGCTGTCATGGTGATGCCGAAAAGCCCGGATTTGGCGGCGGCGTAATTCACCTGCCCGATGCTGCCCCTTTTGCCGGCTGTGGAGGAGATATTCACAATCGCGCCCGGCCGTTCCTCACCGGCGCGGGCGCGTTCAATCATATGCTTGCCAGCAGCCTGCTGCATCAAATGGCAGCCGGTAAGGTTCACATTGATCACTTCCTGCCATTGGCGAAAGGTCATTTTCTCGATCATGGCCGGGCGCGTGATGCCGGCGCAATTCACCAGGCCATGCACCGCGCCGAAACGCGCCACCGCGTCAGCGACACATTGCGGGCCGAATTCCTCTGCGGCGACATCGCCTTCGAGCGCCATGGTACGATCCCCGGCAAGCGCTTCCGCCACCTGCATCAGGGTTTCGCGATTGCGTTCCACCATCACCAAATTGCCGCCAAGCCCCAGCACCAATTCTGAGATGGCGCGGCCAATCCCCTGCCCCGCGCCGGTTACGATGATGGTCTTGTCCGTCAGCCCCATCGGATTCATCATGCTCACTTCTTTCCTTTTCGGCCTGCAAAACTTGTTTTCAATTCAACCGCAAGCTGCGGATCAATTCCGGGCTTGGCTCGGCGTCGCCACGTTCGACACGCTTGACGATTTCGGTCAGCGCCGAATTGGCCGGCGCATCAATGCCAATCGTCGCCCCCTTATCCACGACAAAGCCGTTCAGATATTCAATCTCCGTCCGGCGGCCCTTCACCATATCCTGCCCCATGGAGGGACGATGCGCGCCACCGCCGCCCTTGGATGTCTCTGCCAGGCGATGCTCATCATAGGTTTGGCGCGCCGCCGCATCACCTTCCCCGGCGCGGGCGATGATTTCCGGATCAAGGTGGAACACCTCCTCCAGATCATAACCCAGCGCCTGACCAATCCGGATCGCCTCAGACCCCAAACGCGCGGCGAAAGCGCGAATGGCATCATCCGCCACCATGTCTCGCGTCGTCAGCCCCGTGCAGGCGGAAAGCCCATTGCCCATGACATTGGCAACCAGTTTGGACCAGCGCTCACCCCATAAATTGCTGGTGGTCAAAGCACTATCCGTGAGCCCCACCAGCTTCGTGATATGTTCCGCGCGCGGCGAAATCCGCCCATGCGGTTCGCCCACACGAAACACCGTATGCGCCGCACCGCTTTTGCTTGCCGCGCGCCGCACATGGCCGGGTTCGGCCAATTCCACCGTGATCAGGCTGGCAATCGCCCCCAGCACGCGGCCCCAACCGACAATGCCCGCGATCACTTCCTCATTGATGCAATTCTGCAAGGAGACCACGTAAGCGCCGGGCGAGAGATATTGCGCTATCATCGTCGTCGCCCAGGCAGTGTCATATGACTTCATGCACATGAAGGCGATGTCAATCGGCTTTGCCTTCGCGAGAGCCTGCACTTCCGTCAAATGCAGCGCGCGCGGTTTCACCGTAAATTCCGGCACGTCGCGCAAATGCGTGATGCGAAGGCCAGTCTTGCGCATCGCTTCCACATGCTCAGGCCAGGGGTCAATGAAGGTCACATCCTCCCCCGCCTGGACCATATGCGCGCCGACATAACCGCCAACCGCACCGGCACCGAAAATCGCTATTCTTGGCTTCATCGCGCTTCCCCAGTTTCAGCGGGCGCGATGGTCAGCCCGGAATCGCGCGGCGGCAAGAGGGGGTCAGTGTTGCCCGCGCCTAGCGCCTGATCCGCGCAGGCGGAGTCGCCGGAGCAGTGAATCAGTCGCTCAAACAAAACCATGAGGTGATCCGGCGATCCGGATCACTTCATGGCGTCTTCAATCGCAAGCGCCCATTTCAACGCCCGCCGGCCCACAGCGCCATCCACCACCACCGGCCCCCGCCCCTGACAGGCCGCGATGAAGGCTACCTGTTCTGCTTCCAGGCTGTCATGATCCGTCCAGGTGGCGCGATCTACGCCATGGCCCGGCATGGTCTCCACTGGCTCCGCCCCGCCGCGCCGCAGCACCGCGAGGGACCGAGTCAGGAAATCCACCGCCATTTCGCCCTCGGTGCCCAGCACGCGCAGCCGCCTTTCCATGGCAAGCGAAACGCGGGAAGCCGTGATGGACGCCGCCCGCCCGCCTGGAAACCGCAAGTGCGCCACGGCGAAATCCGGATGGTCTGAGGCAATCGCCGCCCCCATCGCCTCCACCGCTTCAGGCTCCCCGCCCGCCAATTCCATGACCAGGTCCAGATCATGGATCATCAAATCCAGCACCACCGAGACATCCAGGCTGCGCGGGCGGAAGGGCGCGGCGCGCACGGCTTCAAACGACAGCGCCTGCCCGCCGGAAGGGGTCGCCATCACGGTGCGAAAGGCCGCCGAAAAGCGCTCAATATGGCCGACTTGCAAGACGCGCCCCTGCCGGGCGGCGAGCGCAATCAGCCGATCCGCCTGATCCAAGCTCGCCGCGATGGGTTTTTCGATAAAAACATGCCGCCCGGCTTCAAGCGTCTGTTCCGCCAGCGCGTAATGAAAGCGCGTGGGGGCGGCGATGATCACCGCCTCGGCGGCTGCGATCGCGGCCTCGGGCGTAAGGGCGGGAGCGCCAACCTCCGCTGCGATCTGGGCGGCCCTATCAGCCGAGGCATCATGCAGGCCAATAAGGGTAGCTGCGGGGCTGGCAGCGGCCTTGAGTGCATGGAATCGGCCAAAATGACCGACCCCTAAAATGCCAAGGCGGAGCTTTGCGGGGTTCACATTCATACGCGGAAGCTACACCTAACCGCGGCAGGCTTGCATCCCCTGGGGTGCCTCGCCATTGTCCGCCCGCTTAACCAGGGGATTCCACCCGTCCATGCTTCATTTCGCGCGCTGGAAACAGGCTGTCATTCTTGGCGTTTGTCTGCTCGGGGTGGTTTTGTGCCTGCCGAACCTCATGCCGCGCTCGGCCTTTCCATCCTGGCTGGAACCGCGCCAGATCAGCCTCGGCCTCGATTTGCGCGGGGGCTCCTATCTGCTGCTGGAAGTGGATTTGAACACGGTTGTGCGGGAAAGGCTGGAAGGCGCGGTGGATGGCGTACGCGGCAAGCTTCGCACCGCCAATATCCGCTATGTGAATTTGGGCGCGGATGCGCAGAATCGCCGCATGGGCTTTCGTGTGCTGGACACAGCCCAGGCGGGCGCGGCAGCCGCGGCTTTGCGCGAATTGGCCGAACCCGTGACACTGCCGACCGGCCAGAATGTCCCGGATATTGAAGTCACCACCGCACCCGATGGCACCGTCACCGCGAGCCTTACGGAAGCGGGACTGCGCGCCAAGGCCAGTGCCGCGATCGAGCAATCCATTGAAATCATCCGCCGCCGCGTGGATGAAACCGGGGTGGCCGAGGCGCTAATTGCCCGCCAAGGCCAATCGCGCATTCTGGTGACCCTGCCTGGTGTGGAAGACCCGAATCGGATCAAGGATTTGCTGGGCCGCACTGCGCGCATGACTTTCCATCTGGTGGATGAAGGCGCCAATCTGGCCGGCAGCCCGCCGCCCGGTGTCATGTTCCTGCCGAGCGAACGCCCCAGTGAACGTGTGGCCGTGCGCCGCAATGTCGCGGTGGATGGCAAGAACCTGACCAATGCCCGCGCCGGGCAGGATTCGCGCACCGGCGAATGGGTGGTGAATTTCACCTTTGATGGCACCGGCACCAGGCGCTTTGCCGATATCACGCGCGCCAATGTCGGGCGCCCCTTCGCCATTGTGCTGGATGACAAGGTGATCAGCGCGCCCGTGATCCGGGAGCCCATTACTGGCGGCCAAGGCCAGATCAGCGGTTCCTTCACCGTACGCACGGCGAATGATCTCGCCGTGCTGCTGCGCGCAGGCGCCCTGCCCGCGCCGATGACCATTGTGGAAGAACGCTCTGTCGGGCCGGAATTGGGTGCTGATGCGATCCGCGCGGGCATGATCTCACTCGCGGTCGGAACGCTGATTGTCTTTCTTTATATGGGCTTTGCCTATGGCATATTGGGCTGGTTCGCCAATATCGCGCTCGCCTTCAATATCCTTCTGCTCATGGCTGGGCTTTCCGTGCTGGGCGCGACGCTCACCTTGCCAGGCATTGCCGGGATTGTGCTGACGCTTGGCACCGCCTTGGATGCGAATATCCTGATCAATGAACGCATCCGGGAAGAAGTGAAAAACGGCCGATCACCGATCAATGCGCTGGAGGCAGGCTATACGAAAGCATCGGGCACCATTCTCGATTCCAACCTGACAAACCTGATCGCCATGGCCTGTTTGTATGGTTTTGGTTCAGGTCCGGTGAAGGGTTTCGCGGTTACGGTTGCCATCGGCACCATTGTGCAGATGTGGACGGCGACGGTGCTGACTCGGCTTTTCGTTTCCTGGTGGTATCGCCGGACGCGGCCAAAGGAGTTGCCGGTATTTCAGCGCCCGGGCTTGTCGCTGCTGGACCGGCTGCGCCGCCCGCTATTTCGTATCTTCCCCGATGGTACGCGCATTCCCTTCATGCGTGGCGCCAAGATGGGGCTGATTGTCTCCGCACTACTCTCCAGCATTTCGGTCGCCATTGCTTTCCATCCAGGGCTTGAAAAGGGCATTGATTTCAAGGGCGGGGTGGAGATGGAAATCCGCACCCCTGGCCCCGGCGATATCAGCGTGCTGCGCGGCGCGGTTGGCGGGCTTGGGCTTGGCGATGCGACGCTGCTGCAATTCGGTGATCCTGCGACCTTCGCGCTCCGCCTGCCGGCGCAAGGTGATGAAGGCGGCGTGCAAAGGGCGGTCACTGCAGTGCGAGAGGCTTTCGAAAAGGCCGTCCCTGGCACGCGCATCCTCCGCGTTGAAGCGGTTGGCAACCGTATTTCGGATGAGCTTTTCCTGGGCGGAATGGTGGCGCTTGGCCTCAGCTTCCTTGCCATGCTGATCTATATTTGGATCAGGTTTGAATGGCAGTTCGGCATTGCCGCCATCACCACCCTGATCCTGGATGTGACTAAAACTCTTGGCTTCATGGTACTGTTTGGCGTGGAGTTCAACCTGACCACTGTCGCTGCCATCCTAACCATCATTGGGTTTTCGGCCAACGACAAGGTCGTGGTGTTCGACCGCATGCGCGAGAATTTGCGCAAGTTTAAAACCATGCCGCTTGAACAATTGGTGGATCTTTCCATCAATGAAACCATGAACCGGTCACTCGGCACCTCCATGACCTTGCTGCTGTCGGCGCTGCCCTTGGCGCTGTTTGGCGGCGACACGCTGTCAGGCTTCGCCTGGGTCATGGTCGTCGGCATTGTGATTTCGGCGGGGTCTTCGATCTTTATCGCTGCCCCCATTGTGCTGTTCACCGGGCGCAATCGGCTGCGCATGCCGGATGCCGCAGCGCAGGGTCAGGCGGGGGCTACTGCGCCCAGATAAAGGCCAATTCCCAGGCGCCGGAATGCTGTTACACTCCCCGCAACTTGAAGTTTTCAAGCCAAGTGGTTGGCACCCGTGATGGGGCGCAAGCGCAGGGCGCGACAGGATAAGGGAGCAAGCTCCCCAAGGCCGCGCGTGCCAAAAGCAGCGCCATCCGAACAGGAAGAGGAATTGCGCGCTGCCCTAACTGGGCGCCTGCTGCTTCTTCGCTATCAACCCATCATCCGGCTCCGCAATTGCCATATGGCAGCGCTGGAAGGGCTGGTGCGCTGGCCACGTCAGGAGGCGCTGCTGCAAGCCGGCCCCCTTAGTGCCGCTGGCGGAAAAGCTTGGCCTCGCGCTTGATCTGACCCATGCGGTGCTGGAACGGGTCGCGCATGATTGGCAGCAAACGCCCTCCCCCAAGGGTGGGCTTGCGGTAAATATGCCGCTCAGTGTCCTCATGCTGCCGGAAACGCCGGCTTTGCTTGCCGCCACGCTTCGCCGGCATGGCGCAGGGCGCAGGCCGCTTTTGCTTGAATTGACGGAAACCGAGGCGATTCGTGACACAGCGCGTCTGCGCCGTGTGATGCTGCGCCTGAAGCGCCTCGGCATTCCTGCGTTGCTAGATGATGTGACGCTGGGAGATCATCGCCGGCGGCTTGCCGGCCTGCCCTTTGCCGGTGTGAAGCGTGATCGCAGCCTGGTCGAAGCCCTGCCGCGCCAGATGCGCGCGCGGCACTTTCTGCGCCGCATCCTGAAAGATGCCCACGCCAAGGGCCGCTATGTCATCGCCGAGGGCGTTTCAACGCCCTTACTTCACCGCACCACCCGTGGCCTTGGTGTGGATTTCGCGCAAGGCTTCCAGCTCGGCAAGCCCGAGCCGCCGCAGCAGAACCGCCGCGGGCAGACGCGCCTCAGCCCTGCCAGGCGCGGCGGTAGAGCGCCATGATCGCCTCGGCATCCGGCACGGCAGGGTTATTGGCCGGGCTGCCGGAAGCCAAAGCCTGCGCGGCCATGGTGGGCAGCATCCCATCCCATTTCGCCGCATCAATGCCGTAAGCAGCTGGGGTGGGCACCGCCAATTCGCGGCTCAGCGCCGAAAGCTCCTCAAGCAGTTTTGCGCCTGCGCTTTGATCGCCCTCATCCCGGGCGGCCACACCAATGGCGCGCGCGGCCTCTGCATAACGTGGCAAGGCAGCATTGAGCGAATAGGCCGTGACGGCGGGCAACAGCATGGCGTTGGAAAGCCCATGCGGCACATGGAAATGCGCGCCGATCGGGCGTGACATGCCATGCACCAGCGCGACCGAGCTATTGCTGAAAGCGAGCCCCGCGAGTGTGGCGCCCTTCATCATGGCTTCCCGCGCCCCAGCGTTTTTCGGGTCTTGATGGACAGCGCGCAGATTGGGCCCGATCAAGCGCATGGCGCGCAGCGCATATTCATCCGATTCCGGATTGGCGCGGCGGGAGACATAAGCCTCCAGCGCATGGGTCAGGCTATCAATACCGGTATCGGCGGTGGTGCGCGGCGGCAGGCTGTAGGTCAGTTCGTAATCCACAATCGCGGCCAAAGGCAGGGCGCCAAGCCCCGCGATGAGCATCTTCTCATCGGTTTCAGTATCGGTGATCACGGTGAAGCGCGTTGCTTCACTGCCCGTACCCGCCGTGGTTGGGATGCAAATCACCGGCAAAGCGGCCTTATTGGCCTGGGCCGGCACCTTGAAGTCGCGCATTTTGGCCCCCGCAGGTGCGGCGGCCAGGATGGTCATGGCCTTGGCGGTATCCATCGGGCTGCCGCCGCCAAAACCGATCAGGCAATCATAATCGCGGCCCTGCATGGCGGCGACACCGATGGCGATCACCGTAGCGGTCGGGTCCGGCACGGTATCGCTGAAGACGCCATAGATAATGCCCGCTACCTTCAAGGGCGAGAGCAGTTTTTCAACCGTGCCCGATGACACCATCCAGGGATCGGTCACCACCAGCGGGCGCGACAGGCCGAGCTGCGCCAGCACTGAAGCGGCCTGACCAAGCGCGCCACCGCCCATCACCAACAAGCGCGGCGATACGAAGGAGGTCGTCACTTGACACCCCCTTCGCGGATCATGTTGACGATGCCGGAGAAATCCTTATCGCCCCCGCCGCGTTCCAGATATTGCCGGAAAAGGGCCAAGGCATGCGCCCCGATGGGAGAGGCCGTGCCGACCTGCTCCACCGCTTCCTGAGCGAGGCCCAGGTCTTTCGCCATGAGTGCCGCCGCAAACCCGGGCTTGTAATCCCGATTGGCCGGGCTGGCGGGCACCGGCCCAGGCACCGGGCAATAGTTGGAAAGCGCCCAGGAATTACTGGTGGATTTGGAACAGACATCAAACAGCGCCTGATGCGAAAGCCCCAATTTCTCGGCCAGCACAAAGGCTTCGGAGGTGACGATCATAGTCGCCGCCAGCATCATGTTATTGCAAAGCTTCACGCCTTGCCCCGCGCCGGCGGCGCCGCAATGGATGATGTTGCGCCCCATCTGCTTCAGAATAGGCTCGGCGCGCGCGAAATCTTCCGGTGAGCCGCCCACCATGAAGGTGAGCGTGCCGGCTTCCGCGCCCATTGTGCCGCCCGAGACCGGCGCATCCACAAAGGCGCGGCCGGATTTCTCGGCAACATCGCGCGCGGTCGCGACATCAATCGTCGAGCAATCTATCAGCAGCGCACCGGGGGCGCTGGCCGTCGCCATGCCGCCCGCGCCAAGCCAGGTATCGCGCACATGCTGGCCGGCGGGCAGCATGGTGATGACAATCTCCGCCCCGCGCGCCGCCTCTGCGGCATTGGCCGCTGCCTTGGCGCCATTGGGCGTGACCGAGGCAATGGCGGCGGGCACAATGTCAAAAACCGCGACCTCATGCCCGGCCTTCAGCAGGTTGCGCACCATATGCGCGCCCATATTGCCAATACCAACAAAGCCGATGCGTGCCATGATTGCTTCCTTTCTCTTACAATCAACGCTTTGAGGGTTTGAGCGAGAGCCGTTTGGCAGCCTCACCAGAACGGCGCGCGGCCAGGCGCGCCAGAATATCTTCCGGCCAGGGCGCAACGCGCCGCTTGGCGAGGTCAATGCTGAGGTAAAGCACCTCATTCTCCGCGACCGGCCAGCCTTCCTTGGCGTGATACATCAGGTGCCGGCAGAGCAGGCGCTTGTCATCATAATCCAGCACAAGGCTTTCGCAGGCGAGCGGCGCGCCTTCGCGCACTTCGCGGATATAGGCCTGCCAGCTTTCTGCGGCGAATGTGCCCATGCCGCGCGCGCGATATTCAGGCCCGAAGCCAAGATCGAGCCACTGCACATCGCAAGCCATGTCAAAGACAACAAGGTAATAGGCCAGATTCATATGGCCGTAGTGATCCACCCATGCGGGCTTCACCTCGGTCAGGATCGGGCGTTCGGTCATGCGCGGCCAAGAAGGGGGCGGTTGCCCGCCCCCGCCCCGTTCAGTGGATGTCTTCGGATTTGGCCATGGCTTCGCGGAGTTTGGCGATATTGAAGCCGGGGGCGCGGGCCATCTCAAGAATCACGGCTTCCTTACGGGCGCCAAGATCAATCGCGGCAGGGATTTTCGTCACCACATCATGCGGGATCACCACCGCGCCGTGATGGTCGGCATGGATCACATCATCATGGGATACCTGCATGCCATGTATGGTGACCTCATTCTTCAGCGCAACGATATGGACATAGGAGTGGGAGGGATTGACCACCCCGGCAATGCCTTGAAAGCCCGGTGCGAACATCTCAAGGTCGCGCACGGACCCATTGGTGACCACGCCAAGCGCGCCCAGGCCCTTATGCACTGCGCTATTCACCTCACCCCAAAAGGCGCCAACGCCGGGGGTGTCATCCAGATCTTGCAAGCAAACGATTGTCGGCAGCGCGGCAGCAGCGACATATTCATACCACCCGATGCGGATGGCCTTATCGGCATCCTTGCTGCGGCCGGACGGAAAGGCCGCGCGCTGCGTGCCGGTGCGTGCCAGGCCGCAAATCGGCGGTAGCTTACGATCCACGGCCACAAAGGGGCGCACGGTGAAGCCGTAATTGCGCCGATGGGGTGCGACCACTTCCAGCGCATTACAGATGGTGGGCGTATCCCAGGTACGCAGCGCTTCTAGATCGGCGGCGGTAAAGGGGTATGTGCTCATGTCAGGGTTTCCTCCATGGGCGCAGCATCGGGCGGACAGGGCCTCCGGTCAAACCCCTTAACCCTGCCAAGCCGGGATTGACGCTAAATCCGCCTGCACATTCCCCTGGCGCAGCAGTTCAAACCGCACTTGGCATGCTGGCGGGGTCCGCGCTGCTGCATGGTTTTGGCGCCGCGCTTGGCGTGGCCGGCGCGCGGTATGCAGGCGCGCTGCGCTTCGGTGGTGCGGCGATTGCGGGGTTCGGCCTTCTTCTGCTGAGCAACTGATTAAATTGCTGCGGCGGCCATCCCGCCGCAGCTTTTTCGCGGTCAGCTTCTGATCGAAATCGGCGTCAATTCCTAAAACCAACTTTGTGCCTGCACAAATCCCTGTACGCGTGGCGATAGCGCGCGCGGGTTCATGTCATGGGCCACAAACAGGAACAGGCGATCATCCACCGTCTTGGCATGAATTTGGGCGAGAAGCCCATCTAGCGCCGCGGCATCGAAGGTTTCATAAGCGCGACCGATCATCGCATCATATTCGGGGTCACTGAAATAGCCCCAATTATTTGCCGCTGGCGGAATCATGTCTGATTTGAGGAAGCGCGGCATGGCGGTGAATGGATCAAAGGCGCCGTAGGAGATGTTGATGGCGCTGACGCCGCGATTTGAAGGCGCCTTTGCCCCGTCACGCCAAATGCCCAAAAGCGCATTCCACTCCAGCACTTCAAAGCTGACTTCAATGCCGATTGCCTTGAGGTTCTGTTGGATCGCCTCATTCATCGGTTGGGGCTGCATCTGCCCTGAACCCGACGGCGAAATCGCAACCTTGGTACGCAGTGGATTGCGTGGAGAATATCCAACCTCGGTCATGAGCCGTCGCGCGGCTGCCACATCCGTGCGCACGGGATCGGTAGGCGTGCCATGCCATGGATGGCCGGGCGGTAATAGCCCTGCACCCTCCCGCATCATGCCGCCCAGAAATTCCTTCATCCCGGCACGGTCAATCGCGAAATTCGCAGCGCGGCGGAGACGAATGTCGCGCCAAGGTGAATTTTCCAGCATGGAAAAATGCCAGGTCCAATTATGCGGGTATTGGTTTGACACCACCTGGAACCCAGCCTGACGGAGTGACGGAAGCGCATCCGGTGGTGGCGCTTCAATGAAATCAACCTGATTGGCACGAAGGGCAGCAACGCGCGTATTGGCTTCCGGCAGCGGTAGCAACACAAGCCGCGCGACCTTGGGGATACGGGCTGCCTCCCAGTAATCGGCGTTACGCTGCATGATGCAACGTTCACGAATGGCGAATTGTTCCAGTTTCCATGGCCCGGTACCGATTGCCATATCAAGATAGCGATCCCAATCGCGTCCGGCGCGTTCCCAAGCGCCCCGATGAGTAATGCCAACCCAGGTCAGGCCATAGGGCACGAAGGCATCAGGGCGAGACGTTTCAAGAATGAAGGTATTGGGCCCATCCGCACGCCAGCTTGCAATGGTTGGCATGCGAATACGTGCCTGCGCCGCAGCGCGAGGATCATAATGCGGCACGCCTTGCTTGAAGGCGCGGTCATAGGAAAACACAACGTCATCTGCTGTCATGATCTTGCCATCATGAAACTTTGCGCCCTCACGCAGCGTGATGATCCAGCGCTTAGTATCAGACGGGTCCACTCGCCAGCTCGTGGCCAGCCCAGGGCGAAGCGCCGCTGGTTTCTCATAGGAAGACAGATCCCACATGGTCAGCTGGTCATAAAGCGTGATGCCCATGAAGCGGTGACCCTCACCGCCCTGATCCGGCACGCCATTGGAAAGCGGGATGGCGGCAGCGGTCATGCCGACACGGAGCGTTGCCGTCGGTGCCCCTTGCGCCATGGCAAGATCATAAGGCAGCGCGGCGGAAGCGCCCAGCGCAGCGCCCCCGCGCAGTAAATGACGGCGTGAAAGGGAAGGAAGCATGGTTTTCTTCGATTTCGTTGTTGAGACGGAAGCCGCGGCAAGCGAAAATCAGATTTACGTTCCGATCCAGCCCTGTTTCGAAGAAAACCCGCAAGAACGGACAGGAATTGCCAAGACCCTGTGCAAAATGTGCGACGAAGCGAAGCAAATGGGCAAAGGCGAGATGATTCGGCCGGTTTGCTGGTCTTACGCTGCCAGGGCCTTCCCATCACGCAGCGTCACCACCCGGTCCATCCGCCGCGCGAGGTCCGGGTTATGCGTGGCAATCAGCGCTGCCAAGCCCTGGCCGCGCACCTGTTCCAGCAATTCGGCAAAAACACGATCAGATGTGCCGACATCCAAATTCCCCGTCGGTTCATCCGCCAATAACAACCTCGGCTGATTGGCGAGTGCGCGTGCAATCGCAACGCGCTGCTGTTCGCCGCCCGAGAGCTTGCCTGGGCGTTGATCCAGCCGCGCTTGCAGGCCGAAAATCCCGAGCAAATCCTTGGCACGCTGCGTCGCATCCGCCCGGCTTTTGCCGGCGGCAAGCTGAGGCAGGATGATGTTCTCGGCGGCGGTGAATTCCGGCAGCAAATGATGGAATTGATAGACAAAGCCGATGGTGGTGCGGCGGATCGTGGTGCGCGCCTCATCCGAAAGCGAACCGGCGGCCTGACCGGCAATGAAAACCTCGCCGCCATCAGGTTTTTCGAGCAAACCGGCAAGATGCAGCAAGGTTGATTTGCCGGTGCCGGAGGGCGCCACCAACGCCACGATCTCACCCGCCGCAATGGTCAGGTCAGCGCCGAGCAGCACGGGCAATTCGCCCGCTTCCGTGCGGTAGCGGCGTTCAACGGCAGCCAGGTGAAGGGGCGCTTCATTCATTGCGCAGCATCTCCACCGGATCGGTGCGCGCCGCACGCCAGGATGGGTAAAGGGTGGCCATAAAAGAAAGGCCAAGCCCCATCGCCACGACCTGCGCCACTTCGTTATAATCCAGGATCGCGGGCAGGCGCGTCAGGAAATAGACCTCTGGGCTGAATAATTCAGTGCCCGAGAGCGATTGCAGGAATTGCCGGATGCTTTCAATATTTAGGCAAAACACGAGGCCCAGCGCAAAGCCGATCATGGTGCCGAGCACGCCAATGGAAGCGCCGCACAGGAGGAATATCCGCATCACCGCGCCCTTGGTCGCCCCCATGGTGCGCAGTACCGCGATATCGCGGCCCTTATCCTTCACGAGCATGATCAAGCTTGAGACGATATTGAATGCCGCGACAATGATAATCAGCGTCAGGATCAGAAACATCACATTGCGTTCTACCTGCACTGCATTGAAAAAGCTGGAATTAGCTTCCTGCCAGGAATGCACAATCACGCGGCTGCCCGCGGCCCCCTGAATTTGCCGCGTGATACCGCGCAGTTTGGTTGGGTCCTGTACGAACACTTCAATCTGCGTGGCGGCATCGCGCTGCTGGAAGTAAAGCTGCGCGGCCTCCAAGGGCAGGAAGACAAAGCTGCTGTCATATTCATTCATGCCGACATCAAAAATCGCCACCACGCGATAGGCGCGCACGCGCGGCACGGTGCCGAAGACCGTGGTACGGCCCTGGGGCGACACAAGGCTGACATTATCACCAATAGAAACCCGCAAACGCGATGCCAGGCGCCGCCCGATGACGATGGCGTCTTCACCTTCAAAGGCATCCAAATTGCCCAGGCGAATACCATCCACAATCAGAGGGCGCGCGTGCAAATCTTCTGGCCTGATGCCGCGCGCAAGCCCGCCCGTCGCACCCCCTGCATCGGAGGTAATCAGCACCTGACCTTCCACAATCGGAGTGGCGGAAACCACCCCTGGCACGGCGCGAATGCGCTCGGTCACATCATCGAAATCCGTGAAGGATGACCCGACCGCATAGACGCCAAGATGCCCATTAAGGCCCAGAATGCGCCCAAGCAATTCATGGCGAAAGCCATTCATCACGCTCATCACAATGATCAGGGTCGCGACACCAAGCGCAATCCCAACCAGCGAGAAGATCGCTATGACCGAGACGAAACGCTCACCCTTTCGCGCGCGCAAATAGCGGAAGGCGACCATACGCTCAAAAGCGTTGAACATGCTGGCTCAGACGCCCTTGATGCGGGTAATGGCGTCTTCGAGCGAAACCTCCTCACGCTCCCCGGTCATGCGGCGTTTCAATTCAACGCGCCCCGCAGCGGCACCGCGCGGGCCGATAATCGCCTGCCAGGGAAAGCCCATCAAATCCGCATCGGCGAATTTCTCGCCAGCGCGCACGGGGCGGTCATCATAAACCGCGCCTTCCGACCCAAGCCGCGCATAGAGCGTTTCACACAGCGCATCGGTCGGCCCATCGCTGGGGCGGAGATTGAGAATGGCCGCTGCCCAAGGTGCGACCGCATCGGGCCATTTGATCCCCGCCCCATCGTGATTGGCTTCAATCAGCGCACCGACCAAACGTGATACGCCAATGCCATAGCTGCCCATTTCAGGGATCACCGGCTGGCCATCCGGCCCCGTGACCGCCATGCCCATGGCCGCGCTGTATTTGGTGCCGAAATAGAAGATATGGCCCACTTCAATGCCGCGGGCGGAAACGCGCTTGTCTTCCAAAAGCGCAGCCCAGGCCGGTTCGTCGTGCATTTCCTCGGTCGCCGCGTAATGGCTGGTCCAGAAATCCACCTGCGCGGTCAAATCGCTGTCATAATCAGGCGCCTCGGCCAGCACATCGCGTTCCAGCAAATCGCGGCTGACGAAAACCTGGCTTTCGCCGGTTTCAGCCAGGATGATGAATTCATGCGAAAGATTGCCACCAATCGGCCCCGTATCGGCACGCATCGGAATGGCCTTGAGGCCCATGCGCGCAAAGGTGCGCAGATAGGCCAGGAACATCTGGCGATAGGAATGCTGCGCGCCTTCCTTGGAGAGATCAAAGGAATAGGCATCCTTCATCAGGAATTCGCGCCCGCGCATCACGCCGAAACGTGGGCGCAATTCGTCACGAAACTTCCACTGGATGTGATACAGATTGCGCGGCAGATCGCGATAGGATATGGCGAATTGCTTGAAGAGATCGGTGACCATTTCCTCATTGGTCGGGCCGAACAGCATTTCGCGTTCATGCCGGTCACGGATACGGAGCATTTCCTTGCCGTAATCATCATAGCGCCCGCTTTCGCGCCAGAGCTCGGCCGGCTGGATGGTCGGCATCAGGATTTCCTGCGCCCCGGCGCGGTCCTGTTCTTCGCGCACAATCTGTTCAACGCGGCGCAGCACGCGCAACCCCGCCGGCAGCCAGGCATAAATCCCCGCAGAGGTCTGGCGGATCAGACCCGCGCGCAGCATAAGGCGGTGGGAGGCGATTTGCGCCTCGGCCGGGGTTTCCTTCAGTGTCGGCAAAAAGGCGCGGGAAAGGCGCAAGGTCATGGTCCTTCAATTAGGGCAGACGGCGCGCACCCTAATCCAGAAGCGGCTGCGGGGGAATCACCCGCCCGCATCACGCAAGAAAACGACAAAATTCGATTGTGCGACGCAGCAATTCGACATTTTGGGCACGTTCATAGCATTTTCATGCTTGCCAGCGGGCGTCACAAACACTTAAAAAAGAAAGGGTCGCTACCATAAGGCAGCAACCCAAGTTTAGGGAGGAAACGCCAGTCACACTGCAGAGGGAGAATCCAAATTCCCTCTTGTTCGTGTAGGATGGCGGACCAACTTCGAAGGCTCAACCAAAAAAGGCCAGAAGCGAGGTTGAAAAAGCGGCTACCAGACTGACATTGCCCGGATATAAGGCAAAACCGACCCCAGGGTCGGTTTTTCGCTTAATTGGGGGGCATCGCAAGAATACCGGCGCGGAAAGACAGCCAATCGCTTTCAACCACCCACCAAATCGCCAGCCAAATAATTCCCGCCAGCGCCGTGGTGCCGAGCAGTTTCCAGCCCATCAGGTGTTTTTGCGGCGCACCGCGCCAGCCGCCTTCTTCCATCTTGCCCTGCGAATCTGGCCGCGTACCCACCGGCAGCACACAGAACAGCGCGAGCCACCAGATCAGCAGATAGAGAATGACGCCGGTGAAGACCGACATCGCTTAAACCCTGATCACATGAATTTCGACATTGGGCCGCTTCTTGAAGCGCCGGCCCAGCGCCTTGCGCAGGGCGCCGCGCAGCGATTCGCGCAAAGTCTCATCATCGTTGCGCAGCCCCGCCGGCAGATCGGCGATGCTGCGGCGGATTTCGGCGGCAACCAGGCCCGGTTCGGCATCGGCTTCCACGAAAAGCCCCGGCGCAGTGATGATGGGATCACCCAGCACCCTTCCCTGCCGATCCAAGGCCACGGAAGCCAGCACCACGCCATTGAACATCATGCGTCGACGTGCGGCGATAACATCGCCATCCAGCGGCAGCAGGCGTTCGCCATCCACCGCAAGGCGGCCAGTCGGGACGGCTTCAATCACCTCAGCCCTATTGCCGGAAAGACGCAGCACATCGCCATCATTCAACAAGAAAGGCTTGGCGCCGGCAGCGCGCGCCAGATCGGCATGTTCCTGCATATGGCGCCATTCGCCATGCACCGGCACGGCAATGCGCGGCTTTACCAGCGCGTAAAGCCGGCGCAATTCATCGCGCGCCGGATGGCCGGAGACATGCACCATCGCCTGTTCATCGGTAATGACGCGGCAGCCGCGGCGCACCAGCCCATCCTGCACGCGCTGAATGGCGACCTCATTCCCCGGTATTTGGCGCGATGAAAAGATCACGGTATCGCCTTCACCGAGTGCGATAGCTGGGTGCTTGTCCTCAGCAATCTTGGCCATGGCGGAGCGTGGTTCGCCCTGGCTGCCGGTGCAGATCAGCAGAATTTCGTCATCGGGCAGGAAGCCCGCTTCTTCCTCGTCCAGAAAGGGCGGCAGTGACTTCAGATAGCCGCATTCGCGCGCCGAGGCTTCCATATTGCGCAAAGACCGCCCCATCAGCGCCACTTGCCGCCCCGCCGCGCGGCCCGCCACCGCAATGCTTTCAAGGCGCGCCACATTGGATGCGAAGCAGGTGACAGCCACACGCCCCTTGATGCCCTTGATTAATTCAGTGAGCGAGGCACGGACTTCAGCCTCACTGCCTGAATGGCCTTCAACCAGGGCATTGGTCGAATCGCAGACCATGGCGAGCACGCCTTCTGCGCCAAGTCGCTCAAACGCGCTTTCATCCGTGGACGCGCCGATCATGGGCGTGGGGTCAAGCTTCCAATCGCCGGTATGCAGCACAAGACCATAAGGCGTGCGCAGCACCAGGGCCTGGGCTTCGGGGATGGAATGCGCTACTGGAATAAAGTTGCAATCGAAGGGGCCGAGCTTCACACGCCCGCCCGGCGGCAATTCATGCAGGCGCACTTCATGGATTATGCCTGCTTCGCCAAGCTTGCGGCGCAGCACAGAAAGCACGAAAGCCGTGCCATAGATTGGGCAGCGCAATTGCCGCCACACATGCACAACCGCGCCGATATGGTCTTCATGCGCATGGGTGATGATCAGCGCTTGCAGGGTACTGCGATTTTCCGCGAGCCAGCCAGCGTCCGGCACCATGACATCCACTTCCGGCTGATCCGCCCCGGCAAAGCCAAGCCCGCAATCCACTGCCAGCAAGGCGCCATCGCAACGATAAACATTAAGGTTCATTCCGATCTCGCCTGTCCCGCCCAGCGGGATAAAGGCAAGATCGCCAGTCATGACATTCATGGTGCTAATCAGAATCCGAACGGAGAGGATCGCGAAGCGCGCTCTGGTGGAAAACGGTGGATGGATTACGCCCGGCCAGTAGGCGCAACCCATTGAGGGTTAGGTCGGGATCGGTTCTTTCAATGACAAGGGTGCCCTCGGCAAATAGCGGCGCCAGGCCGCCAGTGCCAATCACCTTCATAGGCCCGCCAAATTCCGCCTTGATGCGAGAGACGATGCCCTCCACCAGGCCGACATAGCCCCAATAAATGCCCGATTGCATGGCGGGGACAGTGGCGCGGCCAATCACCGCCTGCGGACGACCAATGCCGATGCGGGGCAGGCGCGCAGCCGCCTTGTGCAACGCTTCGATGGAAAGATTGATGCCGGGGGAAATGGCACCACCCAAATAGGAGCCTTCGCCATCCACGACGTCAAAGGTGGTAGCGGTGCCGAAATCAATCACGATCAGCGGCCCGCCATAATGGGTATGGGCAGCAAGCGCATTCAACAGTCGGTCAGCGCCGACTTCCTCCGGCCGGTCCACGCGAATGGCAAAGCCCCAATCAAGCGGCGCGCGTGCAATTAGGGGCTCGCAATCCATCCATTCGCGGCAAAGTCGGCGCAAATTGTAAAGTGCCGCCGGCACCACCGTGCCGATCACGCAGCGCAGAATATCATTGGGCTTTACGCCGGCATGTTGAAAAAGTGCCAGCAGCCACACGGCATATTCATCGGAAG
Organism: Alphaproteobacteria bacterium; assembly: GCA_016869715.1. Classification (GTDB taxonomy): domain Bacteria; phylum Pseudomonadota; class Alphaproteobacteria; order Acetobacterales; family Acetobacteraceae; genus Neoroseomonas. The sequence goes on along the minus strand of VGDM01000007.1, from coordinate 33,583 downwards.
TCCGGTCAGGGCACGTGGCAATGCGCCAACGCCCGCGCCATTCCGTGCCGTCATGGACCGCGAAAACAACATTGGTATTGCCGGCATCAATGGCGAGCAGCATGGGTCAGATGATCTCCCCGTCCAGAATAAGCTGAATTTGGCGGCCTTTGGCAAGCTTAAGGGCGCCTTCAGGCGAGAGCCCGGCAAAGTTGCCTTCAATCAGCGCGCCGTCGCGTTTTACCGAAACCGCCGCCCCCATGGCGGGACCATGGCGGAGCCAGGCATCGCGGATGGGCGCGAAACCTTGGGCCAGACGCGCCTCATGCCAATGGCCAAGATTGTGAAGCAGCGCCGCTGCCAACGCTTGCGGCGTGGGCGGATTGGGCGAGTATTCGGCAAGGCAGGAAGTGGCGCGGTCCGGCAGCTTTGGTTTATTCGTGACATTCGCGCCAATGCCGACGCAAATCCAATCAAGCGCATGGTCAGCGGTGATGCCGGTTTCCACCAGAATACCCGCGAGCTTGACACCCCGCAGCAGAACATCATTCGGCCATTTAAGGCTTGGCTGCACGGTTTCAGGCAGCAATGGCAGGAGCGTTTCTGCCAAGGCCACCGCGGCGACAAAGGACCATTGCGGCGCCTCACGCAACGGTACGCCGGGGCGCAACAGCACGGAGAGATAGAGATTGCCAAGCGGGCTCTCCCACCCCCTGCCCTGCCGCCCCCTGCCCGCACTTTGCCGCTGCGCCTGAATGGCAAGCCCCTCGGCCTCACCGGCCTCTGCGCGCTGCTTCAGCGTGGTTGAGGTGCTGTCCAATGCGGCATAGACTTCCAGCCGAAAGGCAAGCTTTGCATCCACTGGCATGAGGCGCATCGCACCGCTACGCGCAGCTTCTCAACTGACCAGCGCGGAGACAGCTTCCTGCGCCGCGCGGACTAAAGGTGCGGGCATCAGGAAGAACAGGGTAGTGAAAATGCCGGAAATGCCCATCACCATCGTGAGCGTCGCCGGGCGACCATCCAAAGGTGCCTTCGCCTCGTCGAAATACATCACCTTCACGACGCGCAGATAATAAAAGGCCGAGATCACGGAGGTGAGCACACCCACCACCGCCAGCGTCCAGAACCCGCCCTGCACCGCCGCCTGAAACACATAGAGCTTCCCGAAAAAGCCCGCGAGTGGCGGAATGCCGGCCATGGAGAACATGAAGATCGTCATCCACATCGCCATGGCAGGATCGGTCGTGCCAAGCCCGGCCAGATCTTCAATGCGGGAGACAGCCTTGCCCTGGCGGCGCATGGCGATCAGCACCGCGAAGGTGCCGAGATTCATCGCAAGATAGATCGCCATATAGACAACCAGGCCATGCAGGCCCTCATCACTCGCGACCGCTAACCCCATCAGCGCATAGCCAATATGGCCGATCGAGGAATAGGCCATCAGCCGCTTGATATCGTGCTGCCCAACTGCCGCCAGCGCACCAAGCACCATGGACGCGAGTGAGACGAGAATGATGACCTGCTGCCATTGCGCAGCGAGTTCCGCGAAAGGCCCAGCCAGCACGCGCACCAGCAGCGCAATCGCCGCCACCTTCGGCGCGGCGGCGAAAAACGCCGTGACCGGTGTGGGTGCGCCTTCATAGACATCGGGCGTCCACATATGGAAGGGCACAGCGGAAACCTTGAAGGCCAGGCCAGCCAGGATGAAGATCAACCCAACCGTCAGCCCCTGACTGCGGCCAACGGGATCAAGCAGCGCGAGCGCGATGCGTTCAAAGCTGGTAGTGCCGGCAAAGCCATAGACCAGTGACGCGCCATAAAGGAACAGGCCAGAAGCCAAGGCGCCCAACACGAAGTATTTCAAGCCCGCTTCGGCGGATTGCTCATTATCCCGATGAAACGCGGCCACCACGTAAAGGCTGAGCGAGAGCAATTCCAAGCCGATATAGACGGTCATGAAATCATTCGCACTCAGCATGATCAGCATGCCGAGGGTCGCAAACAGCAGCAGCACCGGATATTCGAAGCGATCCAGCCCTTCGCGCGTGTTGAAATCAAGCGCCATCAGCATGCCAATCGCCGCACCCAGCAACACCAGTAGCTTCATGAAACGCGCGAAACCATCGGAAATCACCTGACCAGCGAAGCCCGAACCTTCCGGCACCGTCAGCACCAGGGCGGCGGTCACCACCAAGGCGCCAATGGACGCCATGGTGCAGCCGAAGAACATATTCTGCCGCGGCAGCACACCAATCATCAGAATGGAAAGGCCGGCGCAGGCCAGCACAATTTCGGGCAGGGCCAGCATCCAATTCATGATCTTACAACCCCGCGAGCCGTGCAGCGCCAAGCGCGGCGTGATGCCGTTCCACCAGCGCCGCGACAGAGACCTCAAAGAAGGACAGGAAGCTTTGCGGATAAATGCCCATCCAGATGGTGAGCACAATGAGTGGCGCGAAAACCGCATATTCGCGCGGTGACAGATCAAGCAGCCCGCGCAAATCATCCCGCGCGATGCGCCCGAAGACAACGCGGCGATAAAGAGAGAGCATATAGGCCGCACCCAAGATCATGCCGAGCGCTGCGCCAGAGGCAACCCAAGGGTTCACTTTCCAGGCGCCTAGGATCACCAGCAATTCGCCGGGGAAGCCCGCCAGCCCTGGCAGCGCGACGGAAGCCATGGTGAAGAGCATGAAGACCAGCGCATAGCCCGGCATGATCTTCGCAATCCCGCCATAACGCGCAATTTCGCGCGAATGCACCCGGTCATACAAAACGCCGACGCAAAGAAACAGCGCGCTGGAAACCACGCCGTGTGAGAGCATGGTGAACAAGGCCCCCGAAAGCCCCTGCTGCGTGAGGGTGAAAATCCCAAGCGTGACATTGCCCATATGTGCAACCGATGAATAGGCAATCAGCTTCTTCATATCTTCCTGCGCGAGCGCCACCAGCGAAGTATAGACGATGGCGAGAATGGACAGCGCAAAAATCCAGGGTGCGAATTCCGCACTCGCGACCGGCAGCAAGGGCAGGCTGAAGCGAAGGAAGCCGTAAGCGCCCATCTTCAACAGCACACCAGCCAGAATGACAGAACCCGCCGTGGGTGCTTCCACATGCGCATCGGGAAGCCAAGTATGCACCGGCCACATCGGCACCTTGACGGCGAAGGAGGCAAAGAACGCCAGGAAAATCCAGGTCTGCAACGATGGTGGAATGGTGAGCGTAAATAGCTCCAGAATATCCGTGGTGCCCGCCCTGTACCACAGCAGCAGGATGGCAAGCAGCATCAGCACGGACCCAAGCAACGTATAAAGAAACAGCTTGAAGGCCGCATAAACACGCCGCTGCCCGCCCCAAACCCCAATGATCAGGAACATCGGGATCAGCACGCCTTCGAAGAAGATGTAAAATACCACGAAATCGAGTGCGCAGAACATGCCGACCATCATGGTTTCAAGGATCAGGAAGGCGATCATGTATTCGCGCTCGCGACTCTGCACAGCCTCCCACGAAGACAGGATGCAGATGGGAGTCAGCAGGGTGGAGAGCATGACAAACAGCACCGAAATGCCATCCACGCCCATGTGATAGGTCACGCCGAAATCCGCGAGCCAATCCAGCCTTTCGACGAATTGGAATTCCGCCTCATTCTTGTCAAAACGGAACCACAGCACGAGCGAGAGCATGAAGGTGATCAGGCAGGTCCAAAGCGCCGTCCAGCGCGCATTGCTCGCGACGGTCTGTTCATCGCCACGCACGGCCAGGATGATCGCGACCCCTGCAAGCGGCAGGAAGGTCAGCAAGCTGAGCAAGGGGAAACCGACACCCATGATCTTCAGCCACCGAACAACAGCAGAGAAACAAGCACAACAAGCCCCACAATCATGGTGAAGGCGTAAGTAGCAACGCGCCCGGTTTGCAGCGCAACCGCCTGACGCGCCGCACCGGCGACCGATGCGGCAAGCCCATTAGGCACACCATCAATGATGCGCACATCGCCAATCTTCCAAAAGCCGCGCGCCACGGCCCGCGCGGGGCGGACAAAGATTGCGTCATAAAGCTCATCAAAATACCATTTGTTGAGCAGGAAACGATGCACCCCAGGCAGCGCATTCGCAAGCGCCGCCGGCAGGCTCGGCACAAAAACATACATCACATAGGCAAGCGCAATGCCGCCAAGCCCGACCATGGTGGGCGCGAGCGGCACCCAGCCGGGGACTTCATGCACGTGATGCATGATGTGGTTATGGGCTGCATTGACGATGGCGCCGTTCCAGAATTCTTCCCAGTGATGGCCAATGAAAGACGGCGCGAAGACCGCACCCGCAAACACTGCGCCCACGGCAAGCAACAGCAGCGGCACAAGCATCACCGCCGGGCTTTCGTGCACATGTTCCATGGTGTGAGGATCCGCCCGCGGCTTGCCGTGGAAGGTCAGGATCAGCAGGCGCCAGGAATAGAAGGCAGTCAGGAAGGCCGCGAGCAGGCCGCAGATAAAGGCATAGATCCCAACCCCGGAATGCGTCGCAAAGGCTGCTTCCAGCACAAAATCCTTGGAATAATAGCCAGCGAAATAGGGCACACCCGCAAGTGCGAGAGAGCCAATCCACATCACCGCATAGGTCACCGGAAGCTTCTTCCAGACGCCACCCATTTTACGGATATCCTGTTCGCCCGACATGGCGTGGATCACCGAGCCGGCCGAGAGGAAAAGCAGCGCCTTGAAGAAGGCATGGGTGAACAAATGAAACACCGCGCCCTGATAGGCACCAACGCCAGCGGCGAAAAACATATAGCCAAGCTGCGAACAGGTGGAATAGGCGATGATGCGTTTGATGTCGTTCTGCACGCAGCCAATGGTGGCCGCAAACAGCGCCGTTGAGGCGCCCACCGCCGTCATGATGGCAAGGGCGGTTGGCGCATATTCGAACACCGGGGACATGCGCGCGATCAAAAACACACCCGCTGTCACCATCGTCGCCGCATGGATCAGCGCGGAAACCGGCGTCGGGCCTTCCATCGCATCCGGCAGCCAGGTGTGCAGGCCAAGCTGCGCCGACTTACCGCAAGCGCCAAGGAAGAGCAGGATGCAAATCACCTCATAAGCCGGCAGGCCCGCGAAGCGCGCATCCTTGTGCTGATCAACGACACCAAAGATCTCGCTGAATTCGATGGACCCAAAAACCCAGAAGGTGAGGCAAAGCCCCAGCATGAAGAACAGATCGCCGACGCGATTGACAATGAAGGCTTTCATCGCCGCCGCGCAGGCGCTTTCCCTTTCATACCAATACCCAATGAGCAAATAGGAAGCGAGACCAACACCTTCCCAGCCAAAAAATAATTGCACCAGATTATCCGCAGTCACCAGCATCAGCATCATGAAGGTGAACAGGGACAGATAGGCGAAGAAGCGCGGCGTGGTCGGGTCATGCGACATATAGCCGACGCTATACAGATGGATCAGGGTGGAAATGCAGGTGACCATCGCCACCATGACCACACTCAGCGTGTCATAGCGGAGCGCCCAATCAAGCCCGAAGGACCCAACATCTAGGAAGCGCAGCAGCACCAATGTTTGCGGCGCATGGCGCAAGGCAATTTCGATGAAAGCAGCAACCCCGCAAATGGCGGCCAGCGCCATGCAGAGAGACGTGACCCATTGCGAAGCCTTGTCGCCAATCCAGCGACCAAAGAAGCCCGCAATGGTCGCACCCAGCAGCGGGAAAAAAACGGCGCCGACAAACATTGCGCTAACCCTTCAGGGTCGAGATATCCTCGACCTCGATCGAACCGCGGTTGCGGTAGTAGACAACAAGAATGGCAAGGCCAATCGCGGCTTCAGCCGCCGCCACGGTCAGGATGAACATGGTGAAGACTTGGCCGGCCAGATCATTCAAATGCGCGGAAAACGCCACCAGGTTCAGATTGACCGATAACAAAATCAATTCCACCGACATCAGAATGATGATGACATTCTTGCGGTTCAGAAAAATCCCAAAAATGCCAAGGACGAACAGGATCGCCGCCACGGTCAGGAAATGGGACAAGCTAATGGCCATGTGAGTGATGCCCCCCATGGCCGTGGTGATGCTCAAGGGGCTTGGGCGCGGCTTCCTCGGGTGGTAGCGGGCGACGAATGCCCAACTGCTTCAACCCCGCACCGGTCGGCACCGCAACATTCGTCACAGACCCTGCACGCGCGATCTGTTCCGCGATATTCTGCCGCTTGGAATTCGGCTTGTCGCGTAGCGTTAGCACAATGGCACCAATCATCGCCACCAGCAGGATCAGGCCGCAGCCTTGAAACAGATAGATATAATCGGTATAGAGAATGCGCCCAACCGCTTCCGCATTCGCGATATCCGCCGGGGTTTCATTGAGCCGTAACGCCATCGCCCCGGGTGCCGAGCTCCAGCCGATCATCACCATGACCAATTGCACGAGCAGCACGAGGCCGATCAGCGCGCCAATTGGGGCATAACGCTGAAAGCGCTCACGCAAACGTGCAAAGTCAATATCCAGCATCATCACCACGAACAGGAACAGCACCGCGACCGCACCGACATAGACAATGACCAGGATCATCGCGAGGAATTCAGCCCCGGCCATCAGGAAAAGCCCGGCCGCATTGAAGAAGGCCAGGATCAGGAACAGCACGCTATGCACGGGGTTCCGGCTGGTCACCACCATGACGGCAGAGCCAATCAGCACCGCGGCGAAAGCGTAAAAGGCAAGAGCGGCAATCATCAAACGCCCCTTCCCTTACCGATATGGTGCGTCGAGGCGCAGCCTCTCAGCCAGCATGGGTTCCCAACGATCGCCATTATCGAGCAGCTTTTCCTTGGTGTAGATGAGTTCTTCCCGCCGCTCGACTGCAAATTCTATATTCGCGCCTTCGACAATGGCATCCACCGGGCACGCTTCTTCGCACAAGCCGCAATAGATGCACTTGGTCATGTCAATGTCGTAGCGCGTCGTGCGGCGGCTGCCATCTTCGCGTGGCTCTGCTTCAATGGTAATGGCCTGGGCAGGGCACACCGCCTCACACAGCTTGCAGGCAATGCAGCGTTCTTCGCCATTCGGGTAGCGGCGCAGCGCATGTTCACCCTTGAAGCGCGGCCCAAGCGGCCCGCGTTCATAGGGGTAGTTCAGCGTCACCTTCTTCTTGAAAAAATACTTCAAGGTGAGCGCCATGCCGGAGACGATTTCCCAAAGCAGCAGGCTGCGTGCGACGCGATCGAGAGAAGTCATGTTCAGCGCCCCATCAAGCCGGCAGCCAGCCGGTGAGTTTCAGAACCGCTGCGGTAATCACCAGCCAGATCAGGCTGAAGGGCAGAAACACCTTCCAGCCGAGCCGCATCAACTGGTCATAGCGGTAGCGCGGGAAGGTCGCGCGGACCCAGATAAAGACAAACAGCAGAAAGCAGACCTTCAGCACGAACCAAATCGGCCCGGGGATCCAGGTGAATGGGCCAATCGCCAGCGGCGGATACCAGCCCCCTAGGAACAGAATGGTCGTCAGCGACGCCATCAGGATCATATTCGCGTATTCGCCAAGGAAGAATAGCGCGAAGGACATGCTGCTATATTCAACGAAGAAGCCGGCCACCAATTCGCTTTCGCCTTCCGGCAAGTCGAACGGCGCGCGGTTGGTCTCGGCCAGCGTCGAGATGAAGAAAATCACGAACATCGGAAACAGCGGGATGAAGAACCAGAGACTCTCCTGCGCCTTCACAATGGCGTTCAGATTGGGCGAGCCCACGCAAAGTAGCACAGTCACAATCACAAAGCCCATGCTGACTTCGTAAGACACCATCTGCGCGGCGGAACGGAGCGCGCCGAGGAAAGCGTATTTCGAATTCGAAGCCCAACCCGCAATGATGATGCCGTAAACGCCAAGCGATGAAATGGCGAAAAGATAGAGAATGCCGACATTGATATCGGCAATCGCCCAACCATCATTCAACGGGATCACCGCCCAGGCGAGCATGGCCAGCATGAAGGTCAGCATCGGCGCGAACAGGAACAGGAGCTTATTCGCCCCTGTCGGTACAATGGTTTCCTTGAGCAGCATCTTGAGCGCATCGGCAAAGGGCTGCAGCAAACCGAAGGGTCCAACCACATTCGGGCCTCGACGCATTTGCATCGCCGCCAGCACCTTGCGTTCAGCCAGCGTCAAGAAGGCAACCATCATCAGCAACGGCACGAGCAGCGCCAAAGCCTTGGCGACCGTCAGCGCCAGGACACCGATCGTGGAGGCAAGAAAGTCGCTCATCGCCTTACTCCGCCGCCAAAGCCGGCTGCGGCCCATAGACCGCGGTGCATTCCGCCATGACATCCGATGCACGGCTGATCACATCGGCGCGGTGATATTCCGTAATCGGCAGGCGGAAGGGTGCCGCCTCGATCCCAGCACGCGCTTGCGGGCCGGCCATATCGGCGCAGCCTGAAGCCGCCACTTCGCCAATGCGCGCGAAGACTGGGCTGACACTCGCCAGCCGCTCCCGCAGCGCATCCAGATCATTGTAAGGCGGCGTCTTGCCAACACCTTCACTGAAGGCGCGGATGATGCGCCAATCCTCTCGCGCTTCGCCTGGCGGGTGAATGGCGCGATAGCTGCGTTGAGCGCGGCCTTCGGTATTCACCCAGGTCGCGTCCTTTTCCGTGTAGGCCGCACCTGGCAGCAGAACATCGGCACGCGCCGCCATGGCGTCACCATGATGGCCCTGATAGATCACAAAAGTGCTGGCTGGGATGCGCGCCGGATCAAAGCCATCCGCATTCAGCAGCCACAGCGCATCCACGCCATCACGGAGCATCGCGGCAAGGTCCTTGCCCCCCTGCCCCGGCAGGAAGCCGAGTTCCAAGGCGCCGACCTGTCCGCCGAAATGATGCAGCAGATTGAAGCCATGCCAATCAGGCTTCAGCATGCCGGCCTCTGCCGCCAAGCGCCATGCGGCTGCCAGCACCGCCTCACCATCAGCGCGCGCAATAGCACCACGCCCAAGGATCAGCATGGGCTTCTGCGCTGCCTTCAGCGTTGCGGCGAAAGGATGCGAACCATCCAACATCGCCGAAATCACCGCCGGGCCTTCGCCCAAATGCTGCGCGCTATAGGTCAGATCAATGCCCACCGGCCCGATGAAGCCGACCGGAAAACGCCCCTGCGCCCAACGCTTCCTGATACGCGCATTCAAGACCGGCGCTTCCTTGCGCGGGTCAGCGCCAATGATCAGCAGCGCATCGGCTTCTTCAATCCCGGCAATCGTCGTGTTGAAGCGATAGAAATCAGCACGGCTGCCATCAATCACCGCACCATCTTCCCGGCAATCCAGACTGGCACTGCCATAGGCCGCCATCAGACCTTTGAGCGCCAGCACGCTTTCCGCATCCGCAAGCGCACCCGCCACCGCACCCATCCGGTCCGCCGGCGTTTGCGCCAGCTTCGAAGCAATGGCAGCGAAGGCTTCCGCCCAGCTTGCCGCGACCATACGGCCATCCTTGCGCACCCACGGCCGATCCAGCCGGCGGCGCTTAAGCCCATCGAAGGAAAAGCGACCGCGATCGGCCATCCATTCCTCATTCACGGCTTCATTGATGCGCGGCAGAATGCGCAACACTTCGGGGCCGCGCGTATCAATACGGATATTCGCCCCCACGGCATCCAGCACATCAATGCCATCCGTCTTGCGCAATTCCCAAGGCCGAGACACGAAAGCGTAAGGCCGGCTGGTCAGCGCACCGACCGGGCAGATATCAATCAAATTGCCGGAAAGCTCAGAGGTCAGCGCCTTTTCCACATAGGTGCCGATTTCCATTTTCTCGCCGCGATTGGTACCGCCAAGCTCCGGCGTGCCGGCCACCTCGGCAGCAAAGCGCACGCAGCGTGTGCATTGAATGCAGCGTGTCATCACCGTTTTGATGAGCGGGCCGATATTCTTATCCTTCACCGCCCGCTTGGCTTCACCGTAACGCGACTTGTCATGGCCATAGGCATAGGCCTGGTCCTGCAAATCACATTCGCCGCCCTGATCGCAGATCGGGCAATCCAGCGGGTGATTGATCAGCAGAAATTCCATCACACCGCGTCGCGCATTGCGCACCACGGGCGTATCGGTGAACAGCTTCATCCCATCCATCACCGGATAGGCGCAGGAAGCGACCGGCTTTGGCGCCTTTTCCACTTCCACCAGGCACATACGGCAATTGCCGGCAACACTCAGCCGTTCATGATAGCAAAAGCGCGGGATTTCCTTGCCCGCCGCTTCGCAGGCTTGCAGCACAGAGGACCCGTTCGGGACTTCCACTTCAATGCCATCAACCGTGACCTTCACCATGGCGCTCACTCCGCCGCCTGAGGCAGCGCGTGGCGCCGCTTGTAATCACGAATGCGTTCCTCCATCAGCGGGCGGAAATGCCGGATCAGCCCCTGCACGGGCCAGACACCACCATCGGCCAAGGCGCAGATCGTATGGCCTTCAATGCGGCGCGTGACGTTTTCCAGCACGTCAATTTCCTCGATCTCCGCATTGCCTTCCACCATGCGGTCCATCATGCGCTTCTGCCAGCCCATGCCTTCGCGGCAAGGGGTGCACTGGCCGCAGCTTTCATGCTTATAGAAGGCGGCCAGCCGCGCAATCGCCTTGATCACATCGGTAGATTTATCCATCACAATCACGCCCGCCGTGCCAAGGCCCGAACGGTGTTCGCGCAGCGCATCAAAATCCATCAGCACGTCATCGCAGATATGCTTCGGCAGCAGCGGCGTGGAAGAACCACCCGGAATAACACAGAGCAGATTATCCCAACCGCCGCGCACACCGCCGGCATAGCGTTCAATCAGCTCCCGCATCGGGATGCTCATCTCCGCTTCCACATTGCAGGGGTTGTTCACATGGCCCTGGATGCAGAAAATCTTCGTGCCCGAATTCTTGGGCCGCCCGAAGGATGAAAACCATTCCGGCCCACGGCGCAAAATTTCCGGCACCACGGCGATGGTTTCAACATTATTCACCGTGGTCGGGCAGCCATAAAGCCCGACCGCCGCCGGGAAAGGCGGCTTCAGCCGCGGCATGCCCTTCTTGCCTTCCAGGCTTTCGATCAGCGCGGTTTCTTCACCGCAAATGTAGGCGCCGGCGCCGCGATGCATATAAAGATCGAAATCCCAACCAGACCCTGCGGCATTCCGCCCGAGCAGACCGGCATCATAGGCTTCCTGGATCGCTGCTTCCAGCACGACGCTTTCATTGTAGTATTCGCCGCGAATATAGATGTAGCCGGCATGGGCACCCATGGCAAAACCGCCAATCAGGCAGCCTTCGATCAGCGTATGCGGATCGTGGCGAATAATGTCGCGGTCCTTGCAGGTGCCCGGTTCCGATTCATCGGCATTCACCACCAGATAGGAAGGCCGCCCATCCGATTGCTTCGGCATGAAGGACCATTTCATGCCGGTCGGGAAACCTGCACCGCCGCGCCCGCGCAGACCGGAATTCTTGACAACCTCAATCACCGCATCGCGACCGCGCCCGATGATGGCCGCCGTGCCATCCCAATTCCCACGCATGCGTGCAGCCGCCAGATTCCAGGGCTGACGACCATAAAGGTTCTGGAAAATCCGGTCCTTGTCTGAAAGGGCCATCCTATTCGTCCCCCCGCCCAGTCAAAATCGTTTGCTCACCTACCGGCGCGCTAGCCATGCGGCCAATGGCGCTGCCAGGCTTTGGCATCTCGCCGCGCTTGAAGGCTTCCAACAGCTTCACCGTGCTCTCGTAATCAAGATCTTCATAGTAATGATAATCAATCTGCAGAATGGGTGCATTCACGCAGGCGCCGAGGCATTCCACTTCTGTCAGCGTAAAGACGCCATCAGCGCTGGTATCACCAACGCCCTTCAAGCCGCCAGCATCCTTGCAGGCGCGCAGCACATCATCCGAACCGCGCAGCATGCATGGTGTGGTGCCGCAAAGCTGCAAATGATGCCGCCCAATCGGCTTTATGTTGAACATAAAATAGAAGGTCGCGACTTCGTAAACGCGGATCGGCGGCATGGAAAGCCGTTCTGCGATGACATCCATCGCCACGCGCGGCACCCAGGCACTTTGGGTCAACCGCCCCATCTGGCGTTGCGCCACATAAAGCAGCGGGATCACCGCACTTGCCTGCTTACCTTCCGGATAGCGCTTCAGAATGGTCGCGATTTTCGCTTCGCTATCGGCATCAAAAGCGAAGCTGCCAGGTTCCTTGTGGGCTGGCGCGCTCACCGGTCAATTTCCCCAAAGACGATATCAAGAGAACCAATGACGGAAACCGCATCGGCCAGCATATGCCCTTTTGAGAGCACTTCCATCGCCTGCAAATGCGCATATCCAGGTGCGCGGATTTTGCAGCGATAGGGTTTGTTGGTGCCGTCCGCCACCAGATAGACGCCGAATTCACCCTTCGGCGCTTCCACAACGGAATAAGTAGACCCCGCCGGCACGTGATAGCCTTCCGTGTAGAGCTTGAAGTGATGGATCAGCGCTTCCATGGAACGCTTCATTTCAGCACGTTGCGGCGGCGCGATCTTGTTATCCATCAGCTTGATCGGGCCCGGCTTCATCTGCTTCAGGCATTGATCAATGATCTTCAGGCTTTCGCGCATTTCCAGCATGCGAACCAGATAACGGTCATAGCAATCGCCGCGCGTGCCGACCGGCACATCAAATTCCATCTGGTCATAGACATCATAAGGCTGGCTCTTGCGCAAATCCCAAGCACAGCCGGAAGCACGAAGGCAAGGCCCGCTGAAGCCCCAAGCCATGGCCTGTTCCGCACTCATGATACCGATATCAACGGTACGCTGCTTGAAGATCCGGTTTTCCGTGAGCAGCCCTTCCAAATCCTCCAGGAATTCCGGAAATTTCCTGGCCCAGGCAGCGATTTTTTCCTCGAGCCCCGCCGGCACATCCTTGGCAACCCCACCGGGGCGGAAGTAATTCGCGTGGTAATGGCTGCCCGACACTGCCTCATAGAATTCAAGCAAGGTCTCGCGCTGTTCGAAGCCCCAAAGTGCCGGCGTGATAGCGCCGCAATCCAGTGCATAGGTCGTGATGTTCAGCAAATGGTTCAGTACGCGCGTCAATTCGCTGAACAGCACGCGGATATATTGCGCACGCTCCGGCGCTTCGATCCCCAAAAGCCGCTCAGTACCAAGCGCAAAAGCATGCTCCATGCACATCGGGCTCACGTAATCGAGGCGGTCAAAATACGGCAGAGCCTGGATATAGGTCTTGTGTTCGATCAGCTTTTCGGTGCCGCGATGCAGCAGGCCGATATGCGGATCGGCGCGTTCCACAACCTCACCCTTCATCTCAAGGATCAGGCGCAACACACCATGCGCGGCGGGATGCTGCGGGCCGAAATTGATGGTGTGGCTGTCACCTTCAATAGTTTGGCGGACCATCTCGGGCGCTTCGCCTGCAATGGCGATTGCCTGGCTCTGGCTCATGCCGGATCCTCCAGACGGTTGAGATGCACTTTCTCGTCCCCGGGCAGTGTGGTCATGCCTTCCCAGGGGCTCAAGAAATCAAAGTTGCGGAAATCCTGTTGCAGCGTGACGGGCTGATAAACCACGCGCTGCTGTTCTGAATCATAGCGCACTTCAACATGCCCTGTGATCGGGAAGTCCTTGCGCAGCGGATGGCCTTCAAAGCCATAATCCGTCAGCAGCCGCCGCAAATCAGGCTGCCCGGCAAAGACCACGCCAAACATGTCCCAGGTCTCACGCTCATACCAGGTGGCACTCGGCCAAATCTCGGCGACGGAGGGCACAGGCGCCACACCATCGGTTGTCACCGCGACACGAATGCGGCGATTTTCCACAAGGCTGAGCAGGTTATAGACAATCTCAAATCGCTCAGCGCGTTCGGGCCAATCCACGCCGCAAATATCCATGCATTGTTCGAAGGAGAAGCGCGGATCGTCACGCAGCATCAGCATCAATGCCAGGAGCTGATCGCGATTGGCTTGCACCGCCAATTCCGCCCCGCCCCGCGCCAAGGTGAAGCCCGTCACAGCACCCTGCGGTGCCGCGGCGGCAATCGCCGCGCCCAGTGTCTTAAACGGATTTTCCGCCAGCGCTTCCGCGGCTTCAGGCAACTGCTCAGCCACGGAGGATGGTTCCTGTCCTGCGGATTTTCTTCTGCAATTGCAGAATGCCATAAACCAAGGCCTCGGCCGTGGGCGGGCAGCCGGGCACGTAGATATCCACCGGCACCACACGATCACATCCGCGCACCACGCTGTAGGAGTAATGGTAATACCCGCCGCCATTGGCGCAGGACCCCATGGAAATCACCCAGCGCGGTTCCGACATCTGATCGTAAACCTTGCGCAGCGCCGGCGCCATTTTATTGGTCAGCGTACCGGCCACGATCATCACATCCGATTGCCGGGGCGAACCGCGCGGAATGATGCCGAAGCGGTCCAAATCATAGCGCGCCATATAGGCGTGGATCATCGGCACCGCGCAGCAAGCCAGGCCGAAGGTCATCGGCCACAAGCTGCCGCTGCGCGCCCAATTCACCACCTTGTCCAGATTGGCGACAACGAAACCCTTTTCGGTGATTTCATCGCCAACGGCTTTCACTACCGCATTCTGTGCAGCGCCAGGCGGCAGGGTCTGTTTATTCCAGGAAAGTTCGGGAGCGCCGCTCATCTCATTCCCAATCCAGCGCGCCTTTGCGCCATTCATAGACGAAGCCAATCGTCAGCACGAAAAGAAATGCCATCATGGACCCGAAACCGAGCCAACCAATGGCACCGAGCGACACGGCCCAGGGAAAAAGGAAGGCCACTTCCAGGTCGAAAATGATGAAAAGGATCGCCACCAGATAGAAGCGCACATCGAAACGGCGCCGCGTATCGTCAAAGGGCGCAAAGCCGCATTCATAGGTGGAGAGCTTTTCGGCATAAGGCTTCTGCCGCGCCGCCAGCATGGCGCCGACAACCATTGCAATCGCGATCCCTGCCGCTATGCCCAGGAAAACGAGCACAGGGAAATACGTGGCCAGCAAGGGCTGGGTCATGACTTCCTCAACTCTGGCGCCCCCATCAGCCTGGATGCGCGTTTTGGCCTGCCCACGGTTTTTACCGCATTGCAGCGAAGCGAGATTAGCCCCGCTTTGCAGAATGCGCCATACGCCATTCAGCCGTAAATTCAAGTTGGAGAGATAAAACATACCAGTTACGGAAGAATGGTTGCAGTGTTACATGTTTGCGGGAGGGTGGCGCGAGTGACGGGGCTCGAACCCGCGACCTTCGGCGTGACAGGCCGACGCTCTAACCGACTGAGCTACACCCGCTTTCGAATCAGTAAAGGTTGTTAGGACGCCTGCCCCGCTGGTGTCAAGGCAAGGCGTAGATGACTGGTGGGCGCTGACGGGGTCGAACCGCCGACATCCTGTGTGTAAGACAGGCGCTCTACCGCTGAGCTAAGCGCCCCACCTGAACCAAAATTAGCATAGGGGCCGGGCCCTTGTTGACCCGACCAAAGCAGTAAGCCCGCAGGCTCAGTTCACCGCATCCTTCAGGCCCTTGCCGACCTTGAAGCGCACCGCGGTGCTGGCGGGGATTTTGAGTTCCTCACCCGTGCGCGGATTGCGCCCGATGCTGGCGCCGCGCTTGGCGGCGGCAAAGGTGCCAAAGCCCATCAGGCGCACCTCGCCATCCTGCTTGAGGCCCGCGGTGATCGAATCGAACACCGCATCCACGGCCTCTGCGGCCTTTTCCTTGGTCATATCGGCCGCCTTGGCGACAGCCACGACCAGTTCCTGTTTGTTCACGGATACATCCTTTCCAGGTAATGAAACGACTTGAGCGCGAAACGACCGATCAGCCATCAGCCGGAGAGAGAGACGTGTCACGAAAAGCCTGCGCTTTTCTACACGTCACCCCATCCCGCCGCAAATGGCAGAAAGGCCGCCCCCGCGCAGTTAGTGGGGTAGCGCGGCGCCCGCTGCCGATTCGGGCTTTTGCGGCGGCGCTTCCACCGGTTCTTCCCAGGTGATTGCCTCAGGCTTGCGGGCCAGGGCGCGCATGATCACCTCATCCACATGGGATACCGGGTTGATCTCCAGGCTCTTTTTCACGCTTTCCGGGATATCGGCCAGGTCCTTTTCATTCTCTTTCGGAATGAAAACAGTCCTGATGCCCGCCCGCATCGCGGCCAGCAGCTTTTCCTTGAGCCCGCCAATCGGCAAAACCCGCCCGCGCAGCGTAATCTCCCCGGTCATGCCCACGTCGCGCCGGACCGGAATGCCCGTGAGCACGGAGACAATGCTGGTCGCCATCGCGATCCCGGCAGAAGGCCCATCCTTGGGCGTCGCCCCTTCCGGCACATGCACATGCAGATCGCGCTTTTCAAATAGCGTCGGCTTGATGCCGAAACTGGTTGAGCGGCTGCGTACATAGGACATGGCGGCGGAGACACTTTCCTGCATCACATCGCCAAGCTTGCCGGTCTGCTTCACAGTGCCCTTGCCCGGCAGCAGGACCGATTCGATGGTGAGAATTTCGCCACCCACTTCCGTCCAGGCCAAGCCAGTAACAACACCGACCATATCCTCGGCCTCAGCTTCTCCGTAGCGGAACTTGCGAACACCGGCAAATTTCTCAAGGTTCTTCGACGTGATCGCGACCTTCTTCGTCTTTTTGGAGACAATCTCCTTCACCGCCTTGCGCGCTAGACCCGCGATTTCGCGTTCCAGGTTACGCACACCGGCTTCACGCGTGTAGTAGCGGATCAGGTCACGAATGGCGGCATCAGCCAGCGTCCATTCGCCTTCCTTGAGCCCATTCGCCTCATTCACTTTGGCGATTAGATGGCGCTTGGCAATTTCAATCTTCTCATCCTCAGTATAGCCGGGGATGCGAATGATCTCCATGCGGTCAAGCAAGGGCTGCGGCATGCGGAGCGAATTTGCGGTCGTCACGAACATCACATCCGAAAGATCATAATCCACTTCCAGATAGTGATCCGCGAAGGTGCTGTTCTGCTCAGGGTCAAGCACTTCCAGCAAGGCGGAGGAAGGATCACCTCGCCAATCCGCGCCCAGCTTGTCAATTTCATCCAACAGGAAAAGCGGGTTTGAGGTTTTGGCCTTCTTCATCCCCTGAATGACCTTGCCGGGCATGGACCCGATATAGGTCCGGCGATGGCCACGCACTTCCGCTTCATCCCGCACGCCGCCCAAGGACATGCGCACAAAAATCCGGCCAGTCGCCTTGGCGATGGATTTGCCAAGCGAGGTCTTGCCGACACCAGGCGGACCAACCAAGCACAGAATCGGGCCGCGAATCTTGGGTGAACGAGACTGCACCGCCAGATATTCGATGATGCGTTCCTTCACCTTCTCAAGCCCATAGTGATCGGCATCGAGAACCTTCTCTGCCGCCACAATGTCCTTGCGCACCCGGCTTTGCTTCTTCCAGGGGATGGACAACATCCAATCCAGGTAATTGCGCACCACCGTCGCTTCCGCGCTCATCGGGCTCATGCTGCGGAGCTTCTTGACCTCAGCCAAGGCCTTTTCGCGCGCTTCCTTGGAGAATTTGGTGGCCTTGATCTTGGCTTCGATTTCTGCGATTTCGTCCTTGCCGTCTTCGCCTTCGCCAAGCTCCTTCTGGATCGCCTTCAACTGTTCATTCAGGTAGTATTCGCGCTGCGTCTTTTCCATCTGCCGCTTCACACGGCTGCGGATGCGCTTTTCCACCTGCAGCACCCCGATCTCGCCTTCCATATAGGCGAAGACCTTTTCAAGCCGCGCGGCAATAGAAGGCAGTTCCAGCAATTCCTGCTTTTCCGGGATTTTGAGCCCGAGATGGGATGCGATGGTATCCGCCAGCTTTGATGCATCTTCGATCTGATTGACCGAAACCAGCACCTCAGGCGCGATCTTCTTGTTCAGCTTCATGTATTGTTCGAATTGCCCGACCACGGTGCGCGCCAGTGCTTCCGTCTCACGCCCTTCAACCGGCGCTTCTTCGATCTTTTCGACAAAGGCTTCGAAATAGGGCGAGGTTTCCTTATAGCCGGCGACGCGCGCACGCCGCCCGCCTTCGACCAGCACCTTCACCGTGCCATCGGGCAGCTTCAGCAATTGCAGGACCGTGGAAATCGTGCCGATCTGGAACAGATCATCCGCACCCGGGTCATCCTGGCCGGCATTCTTCTGGGCGACCAACAGGATCTGCTTGTCATCCTTCATCACCGCTTCAAGCGCGCGCACGGATTTTTCCCGGCCCACGAAAAGCGGCACGATCATATGCGGAAATACAACAATATCCCGCAACGGCAGAACAGGAAGGATATCGCCACGCAATGTTTCAGTCATGTGACCTCACTATGGACAGTCGGCACCCGGCCTGCCCAAGGGCGGCTCAGGCGGGGCGTCAGAGATATGTAATTTGGTCCTTGCCGACACCCCCACAAGGCCTTGACAGGGGCGCCTCAGGCTGAAGATTGCCCTGCGGCGCGTTCGCCATAAATGAACAGCGGCTGAGCGCGGCCTTCGGCCACTTCGCTGTTCACCACCACCTCCTCCACCGTCTCGAGCCCTGGCAATTCAAACATGGTGTTCAGCAGGATGGTTTCCAAGATCGAACGCAGGCCACGCGCGCCAGTCTTGCGCTGAATGGCCCGCTTGGCGACAGCGCGCATCGCATCCTCGGTGAAGGTCAGTTTGGCGCCTTCCATTTCAAACAGGCGACCATATTGCTTGACTAGCGCATTCTTGGGCTTGGTCAGAATCTCGATCAGCGCCTTTTCGTCCAGATCTTCCAGCGTTGCCAGCACCGGCAAGCGGCCGATGAATTCCGGAATCAGGCCGAATTTCAGCAAATCCTCGGGCTCCACCTCACGCAGAACGGCCCCGGTGCGGCGTTCATCCGGGTCGCGCACATCAGCACCGAAGCCAATGCCCGAGCCCTTGCCGCGGGCGCTGATGATCTTTTCAAGCCCGGCAAAGGCACCACCACAAATGAAAAGGATATTCGATGTATCCACTTGCAGGAATTCCTGCTGCGGATGCTTGCGCCCGCCCTGCGGCGGCACGGAAGCGACCGTACCCTCCATTATCTTCAGCAGCGCCTGCTGCACCCCTTCCCCGCTCACATCACGCGTGATCGAAGGATTGTCGGATTTGCGGCTGATCTTGTCCACTTCGTCAATATAGACAATGCCGCGCTGCGCGCGTTCCACATTGTAATCCGCGGCTTGCAGCAGCTTGAGGATGATATTCTCCACATCCTCACCCACGTAGCCGGCTTCAGTGAGCGTGGTGGCATCCGCCATGGTAAAAGGCACATCAAGAATACGTGCGAGTGTTTGCGCTAGCAGTGTCTTGCCCGAACCGGTCGGCCCCAGCAGCATGATGTTGGATTTAGCAATCTCAACATCCTGACCCTTACCGCCCTGCCCTAGCCGCTTGTAGTGATTGTGCACCGCGACCGATAGCACACGCTTAGCGTGTTCTTGGCCGATCACATAATCATCCAAAACCTTGCAGATTTCCTTCGGTGTCGGCACGCCATCGCGTGACTTCACCATATGCGTCTTGTGCTCTTCACGGATGATATCCATGCAGAGTTCTACGCATTCATCGCAGATGAAGACCGTTGGCCCAGCGATCAGCTTGCGGACCTCATGCTGCGATTTCCCGCAGAAGGAGCAGTAGAGGGTATTCTTGGAATCGCCGGACTTGCTCATACCGTCTCCATGCGGCCGCGACTTGCGGGCCGCTCCTCAAACATCATACTCCCCAGTCGCAGCCGGGGAAAGCGCGCCCGGCGCGACAGGGCCATTTCACCCACCGGCCCCGTCAGAGGCAAGCGAAGGCCGCTTTTCGACCACATGGTCAATCAGCCCAAAATCCTGCGCCTCTTCCGAGGACATGTAGCTGTCGCGTTCCAGCTTACGCTCAATCGCGTCAATCGGTTGGCCGGTGTGGCGGACATAGATTTCGTTCAGCCGCTTCCTGACCTTCAGGATTTCGCGCGCCTGGATTTCGATATCTGTCGCCTGACCCTGCGCCCCGCCAGATGGCTGGTGCACCATGATCCGGCTATGTGGCAGGGCGTAGCGCTTATCCTTGGCCCCGGCGCAGAGCAGCAGGGACCCCATGGAGGCCGCCTGCCCAATGCAGACCGTGCTTACGGGGCTACGAATGTATTGCATGGTGTCATACATGGCGAGGCCAGCGGTCACCACCCCACCTGGGCTATTGATGTAGAAGGCGATGTCCTTATTGGGGTTTTCGCTTTCCAGAAACAGAAGCTGGGCGCAGATCAGGGAGGAAACCTGGTCAAAAACCGGCCCCGTCAGAAAGATGATGCGCTCCTTCAGCAGTCGGGAGAAAATGTCGAAAGCCCGCTCGCCCCGCGCGGTTTGCTCAACCACGACCGGCACCATGGTATTGTTATAAACTTCAATCGGATCACGTTCCCGCAACATAAGCTCATCCTTTCGCGCCACAATCGTCACATCAGCTCTCGGAATGCGCACCGTATTTGGTGAGGCCATAGCATCCGAACACCCCATGTGCCCATTTTCCCGCCCGGGTCAACGCCCAAGCGCAGCGCCTGGTTGCAAGACCATGCCATCATACCCGGGCTCGATCCCCGGCGGCAGGGTGCGGCGAAGCCAGCCATAATCCAGATCGCTGCCCATATGGGTTAAAACCGTCCGGCGCGGCTGCAAAATGCGCACCCATTCAAGCACCTGATCCAGATTCGCATGCACCTGATGCGGCGCAGGCTGGAAGCATCCCACAACCCAGGTATCCAGACCGTGAAGAAGTGCGAAGCTTTCTGCCGGCAGGCGCACCAGATCGGTGGAATAGGCAAAGCCGCCGATTCGAAGCCCGAGCGTTTCCATCACCGCATGATCCTGGCTGAACAGCGTGATGGGCAGCCCGGCAATGGCCACCGTATCGCCGGGCGAGACCTCGGTCGCTTCCAGGGCCGGGCGAGAGAACCAGGGGCCGACCGCGGGCAGAAAGGCATAATCGAAGCGCTGCTTGAGGTTATCCAGCGTTTTTGCCATGCCATATATGGGCAAGGGTTTGCCTGTGATGCGATTCAGCACGCGGGTTTCATCGGTGCCCATGACATGATCGGCATGGTGATGAGTGAATAGAATGGCCTCCACGGCGCCGATTCCGGCTGCGAGGAATTGAACGCGCATATCTGGCCCGGCATCCACAAGCAGCCTTTGCCCCTGATCGCCCTCGATCAAAATCGAGGACCGGGTTCGCCGATTCCGTGGCTCGGTCGGGTCGCAGGTGCCCCAATCGCCCCGGCCATCGGCGCCGCCAATGAGCGGCACACCCGCCGAGCCGCCACAGCCAAGGATCGTGACCGTGACCAAACCTCAAGCAGCCTTTTTGAACAGCGTCTCAAAATTGCAGGTGGTCAGCGCCTCAAGCGCCGCGATTTCCATCCCGCGCACACTGGCCAGCACCTTGGCGGTATGGGCCACCATGGCGGGTTCGCAGAGCTTGCCGCGGAAGGGCACGGGTGCAAGGAAAGGCGCATCGGTTTCCACCAGCAGTCGGTCAGACGGGATATCGCGGGCAATGTCGCGCAATTCGTCACTTTTCGGGAAGGTCAGAATGCCTGAGAAGGAGACATAGCCCCCCATGGCCACGGCGCGTTGGGCCAAAGCCCGGCCGCCGCTGAAGCAATGCAGCAGGAAGGGGAAGGCCCCTCCCCTCTCGCGTTCCTCAGCCAGGATAGAGGCGATGTCCTCATCCGCCTGGCGGGCATGAATTGCGAGCGGCAGGCTCGTAAGCTGCGCGGCGCGGATATGGTTGCGGAAACTCTCCGCCTGGGCGTCGCGCGGCGCCTTGTCGTAAAAGTAATCAAGCCCGCTTTCGCCGAGGCCAATGATGCGCGGGTGGTCGGCCAAGGTCGCGAGTGCCTCCGCGCTTGGGAGCGGGCCTTCCCCGACATTATGCGGGTGGATGCCAACCGTGCCCAAAACGCAGTCAAAGCGTTCAGTCAGCGCCTTGACCTGTACCGCCTGGGCAAAGCGCGTGCCGATGGTGACCATGCGGCCAATGCCGGCTTCCTTGGCGCGGGCGATGACATCGGCGATATCCGCCTCGACATAATAATCAAGGTGGCAATGGCTATCGACCAGCATCAAGCGGCCTCGATTTCAATCTTGCGAAAGAGCGGGCTGGGCGGTGGCAAGGCGGTGCCGCCGGGCAAGGGGGTTGCGAGCGCGGCCAAATCTCGCGCACCGGCGGGCACACCGAGTTGATCGAGCAAGGCGGCCATGGTGCCGGGCATGAAGGACTGTAGAACGGTCGCGAAGACGCGAAGCGCGTCGTGCAGATGGCGCAACACTTCCAGCATGCGGTCCGGTTGGGTCTTCTTCAATGCCCATGGAGCATGCACCGTGATATAGCCATTCGCGGACCGGACCGCTGACATTATGGCGTCGAGCGCCATTTGGAATTCCTGGCTTTCCAGACGAATCCGGACTTCAGTCGGCAGCGTCTGCACCTCGTCAACAAACAGTTTGTCCGTGTCGCGCACCAGCGCCGCATCCGGCAGACGTCCTTCGCAGCTCCTCTGGATCAGGCTGAGCGTCCGATTGGCAAGATTGCCAAGCGCATCAGCCAATTCGCTATTGTTACGACCAATCAGCGCCTTGCGCGAAAAATCTCCATCCGACCCAAAGGGCACTTCGCGCAGCAGGAAATAGCGCAGTGGATCAAGCCCGTACTCCGCAACCAGCGCCACAGGATCAATCACATTGCCGAGCGACTTGGACATTTTCTGTCCCTCAATCGTCCACCAGCCATGGGCAAAGACGCGCTTCGGGGGTTCCAGCCCCGCCGCCTTGAGAAAGGCGGGCCAATAGATAGCGTGAAAACGCACAATATCCTTGCCGACGAAATGCACATCCGCCGGCCAAAACTTCCAATGCTCTGCCTTGGTATCAGGGTATCCAGCGGCGGTAATGTAATTCGTCAGTGCATCCAGCCAGACATACATCACATGGGAAGGATCACCTGGCACAGGGACGCCCCAGCGAAAGGATGTACGACTGACGGATAGATCCTGTAGACCGGACTTGATGAAGGCGATGACTTCGTTTCGGCGGCTTTCGGGTTGAATGAAATATCGATTTTCTTCGTAGAACACCAAAAGCCAGTCCTGCCATTTGGACAGGCGGAAGAAATGGGAGGGTTCCCGCACCCATTCCACCGGCGCGCCTGAGGGCGCGTATTTCACGCCATCACGTTCCGTGAGTTCATCCGGGCCGTAAAACGCCTCATCGCGCACGGCATACCAGCCCTCATAATGGCCAAGGTAGATTTCATCCCGCCGCGCCAATTCCTCCCAGAGCGCGCAACAGGCTGCCTTGTGGCGCGCTTCCGTGGTGCGGATGAAATCATCATTGGAAAGGCCAAGCGTGCCGGCCAGATCGCGGAAATGCTGGCTGACCTGGTCCGTGAAGGCTTGCGGGTTCATCCCCGCATCGCGCGCGGCCTTTTCCACCTTCTGGCCATGCTCATCCGTGCCGGTCAGGAAGAATACCTCATAGCCCTGAAGCCGCCACCAACGCGCCAGCACATCCGCCGCGACCGAGGTATAGGCATGCCCGACATGCGGCTTGTCATTGACGTAATAGATCGGCGTGGTGACGTAGCGCGTCTGTTTCATCTGTCTCGGTCTTGCTTTGGCTTCGTGTGCCGCCCGTTCACATCTGTTCACGGGCAACACACTAGCCTCTAGTTTGGTCGCATTCTCCGAGTCGCCAAGTGATCCCACTTGGCTTGAAAATGCTCAATTCACGCTGAAAGCCAGGAAAGCCCGGTCAGCACCGCCTGTTTGCGGTCCATATTCAGCTTTTCTGTCTCATTCACGAGACGCCCGAGCCTATCCCACAACACGGGCCATGCGGCAAGCGGATGGGCGGCGATCCAGCCGGGGGCTGCCTCACCCCGCGCCGCTTGCCGCAGCCCCGCCGAAATCCGCCCGCGCAGCAGCGCTATGAAGGTGGTGAATTGCGCCCCGCTGCGATCCGCAGCACATCGATCCGCGAGCGCATGCAACCGCGCGGGATCGGGCCGCTTCAGGCTGCCCAGGCATTCTTCCACCAAAGCCTGCAATTCCAGCCCGTCGCCCTCGGCCAATTGCAAGGCGCGGCCCGGCGATCCTTCCGCCATCTCGGCGAGTTTTGTGCGATCGGCCGCAGGCAAATCAGGCAAAAGCTGCTTGAGCAATGGCATCATTTCCACCTGATCCAGTGGGAACAGATCAAGCCTGCGGCAACGGCTGCGGATCGTCGGCACAAGCCGTGTTGGGGCGGATGACACCAGCAGCAGAATGGCGCGCGACGGCGGTTCTTCCAGTACTTTCAGAATGGCGCTTTGCGCCTGCAGGTTCATCGTCTCCGCGCCATCCACCACCACAACGCGCCAGCCGCCTTCGGCTGCCGTCAGGGTCATGAAACCGGGAATAAGGCGCGCGGCCTCCACATTGATGTCGTTGCGCTTGCGGTCACCGCGCAAGGTATCGGCATCAATCGTCAGCAGATCGGCATGACTATCGGCGGCCACACGACGAAACACCGGTTTGGCGGCGTCCAGATACAAGGGCGGCTTGCCCTGGGGCGCATCCGGCATGCCAGCCAGCAGCCAACGCGTAAAGCGCCAGGCCAGCGTCACCTTGCCAATGCCGGCCGGGCCGGTGATCAACCAGGCGTGATGCAGCCGGCCGGAACCCGCAGCTTCCGCCAGCGTCGCGGCAGCGCTTTCGTGGCCAAAAAGCTCCGGATTGGCGCGCGGTTCCAGCAGGCTCATAGCTTGGCGCCCAGCCTTTGACGCAGGGTTTCAACAATCGCGGCATAAACCGCTTCCGCATCCCGCGCCGCATCCACCACCACGCAGCGTGTCGGCTCACGTCGCGCAATATCGGCAAAGCCCGCGCGAATGCGGGCATGGAAATCAGTGCCGAGCCTTTCGTAGCGATCCGCTGTACTCCGCGCCCCTGCGCGCGCAAGGCCAGCCTCCACCGGCAGATCAAGGATCAGCGTAAGGTCCGGCTGCAACCCTTCCAAAGTCAGGTCACAAAGCCGCGCCCAGGTCTCATAAGCAAGGCCCTGCCCCGCCCCCTGATAGGCCAGTGTGGAATCCGCAAAGCGATCACAAATCACCCAGGCGCCTGCTTCCAGCATGGGGCGTATGGACCGCACCACATGTTCCCACCGCGCAGCGAAATGCAGCATGGCTTCCGTCAGCCTATCCCAGGAGCCAGGCGAGAGCAGCAAATCACGAATACGCTCTGCCCCCGGCGCGCCGCCCGGTTCGCGTGTACGCAAAACCGGCACACCTGCAGCCGCCAGCGCCAAGGCAAGCCGCCGCGCCTGGGTGGATTTCCCAGCGCCTTCGCCGCCTTCAAGCGTGATGAAATAGCCCCGCGCCATGAGCACTTCAGGCGCCGGAGACCCAGCGCCCGATCACCGCCGGAATGCGCGGCAGCAGGCCAAGCTTTTCGATATCCGCCCCGGCCACCAGCGGCACAGAAAGCGTCGGCACCCCCTGCCCTGCCACCTGCAATTCGCCAATGGTTTGCCCGCGCATGACCGGTGCGGTGAGCGGCGCCTGATAGCGGACGCGCACTTCCAACCTATCGCGCCAACGCCGCGGCAGGGTCAGGGTAATGTCGCGCCCGCCCACCATGGGAACGGTGCGGCGCTCACCAAGATAAACCGGCACATCCTGTACGGTATCCTGCGCGCGGAACAACGTGACGGCTTCAAATTCGCGGAAGGCCCATTCCATCAGGCGTTCGCTTTCCTCGGCCCGTGCGCCCCTTGTGGGCAACCCATTTAACACCAGAATAACGCGCCGCCCATCGCGGATCGCGCTGCCGGTCAGGCCATAACCCGCTTCTTCCGTATGGCCGGTTTTCAGCCCATCCGCGCCCGGCACGCGGTAGAGCAGCGGGTTACGATTATCCTGACTGATGTTGCTGAAGCGGAAGCTGCGTTCATTGTAAATGCGATAATAATCCGGAAAATCCGTAATGATACGTCGCGCCAGGATGGAAAGATCACGCGCTGTCATGCGGTGTTCCGGATCTGGCCAGCCAGTGCTGTTGCGGAAATTACTGTTCATCAGGCCAATGCGCCGGCCCGTTTCATTCAGCAATTCGGAGAATTGCTGTTCGCTGCCGGAAATTGCCTCGGCCAGCACAATGCAGGCATCATTGCCCGATTGCACGATCACGCCGCGAATAAGGTCTTGAACTCGCACCTGCTGGCCGATATCCACAAACATCTTGGAGCCGCCCATGCGCCAGGCGCGTTCACTGACGGGCAGCATCTGATCCATTTGCATCCGGCCCTGACGAAGGCGTTCAAACACCACATTCATTGTCATGAGCTTGGACATGCTGGAAGGCGGCATGCGCTCATCGGCGTTTTTCTCAAGTAGCGTGGCGCCGGTTTCGAAATCCACCACCAAGGCTTGCCGCGCCAGCACATCCACATTGCCGACAGGGGTGGCAACCGGCGTGCCTTCCTGGCGTGGCGTGGGGCGACGCTGCGGCTGGGCCGGCGCCGGGCGATGCTGCGCAAAAGCCTGATCCGCCGCAAGCCAGAGCGGCAGGCCCCCAAAAACGCCCCCAATGATCCTGCGACGCGATGCCATGCCCGTTTCCTTCAAGCCTGATCGCTCATATGCCAAGAAGGCCTGAAAAAGCTAGGCCTTCTGATGGTAGGGGCCGCAATCTGGGCCCCGATTGAGGTCCGGTGATCCGGCGTTAGCCCACGGTGATATTCTGAGTGCGGATGATATTGCCCCAAGCCTCGCTGTCGCGCACCAGCGTCTCGCGCAACTCGGCGGCCGTACCGGGCCAATTGGTAATGCCGGCACTGGCAAGCCGCTCCTTCACCTCGGCATTCACAACAGCGCGTCGCACCGCTGCCTCAAGCTGGCTTGCGATGTTTTGCGATATGCCGGCCGGTGCAAACACGCCCTGCCAGAACACCGAGTTGAAGCTCTCCACCGTCTCAGCGATTGTGGGCAGGTCCGGCAGGATCGCCAGGCGTGCGTTGGAGGTCACAGCAATGCCACGCGTACGCCCCGCAGAGATGGAGCCGGTCGCCTCCTGCGCGGCCGCAAACATGCACTGGATGCGTCGAGTAGTTTTGTGCTCGGGCGGTGTCAGTCAATAGTGCTGGCGCCGCAAGCGCGGGCACGGATGCGAAAAGAGCTCGGCGTGAAAACATTTTTTCCTCCCTTGATTGAGTCTTTCGTGAAGAGCACCTCTCCGAAGCCATGCGCAATCCGTCATGTGCGGCGACGTAATCGAAATTCGTTATCGCACAATAATCCTTGCCCCGGATAAACTAGCGGCTAGGGCCCGCTCAAGCGCAAAATCCGCGGCTCGAACCTCGTCAAAGGGGCCAAGGGCGACACGGAAGTTGGCATTGCGCCCCCTGCCCTGCTGAGTGATGCGGGCACCAGGCAGGTAGGCCGCCACCGCTTCCGCCGCCGACCGACCGGAAAATTGCCCGGCTTCTACAAAAAGGCTGCCTGGGCGCGGCGCGGTCTGAGTTACGGCCTCCGGCAAGGCCAGCGGGGTGCCGCGCCTTTGGGGTGCTAATTCGGCACTTGGCGCAGCGCCTGGCAGGGGTTGTATGTGCCGCCGCGGCGCTTCGCGCGCACCCGCCAAGGGCGCCAATTCCTCCCGCAGCACGGCAGCACGGGGGGCGGCGGCGATGGCGACGGGGGCTGGCGCATGGCCGGGCAGGGCTTCAGCGACGGCGCGGCTCATTTCCGCATCCACGACCAGCGCGATTTGCGTCACGCGGCCGGGCGCCATGCCAAGCAAGGCGCCGGCGCGCAGAGACACACCCAGGATGCGCCCTAGCTTTTCCGGGCCACGATCATGGACGCGGAGCAGCATGGAACGCCCGTTTTCGAGATTGGTGACGCGAATAATGGCCGGTATCTGCAGGCTGCAATGCGACGCGGTCAGCCCCTGGGCGGTCAGCGCTTCACCACTCGCGGTCTGCCCGCCAAACATCGGCGCTGGCAGCACCTCAGCCAACCCGGTTTCGGCAAGCGCGTAATCTTCTCGCGGATAGGCCCAGACACCACCCAGACGATAAGGATCGCCCACCAAATAGCGCGGTTCAGGCTGCGTGCCGCAGCCCGCCATCGCCGGCAGGGCGGCGGCCAAAATGCTCCAGCGCGTCACGCCATGCGATCGGACAAAAGCCCGACTGAAAGCCCGTAATTCACAGGCGTATTATAGCGCCGGATGACACGCAAATTATGGTGGCCAAGGAAAATCTGCCCGCCTTTGCCGCGTGAGGGCAATACGATCTGCGTTTCGATATCCGACGCCGGCAGGGGTAAGCCATCAGGCTTGCGAAAACCCATGCGGGCAAAATCGCGCAGGGGACGCTTCGTTTCCGTATCCGCGCTGCTCGCCGCAAACCCCGAAGGTGGTCGGACTTCCCGCCCCCAGGCCTCACCATGGCGCCAGCCATTGCGCTGGAAATAATGCGCGATGGAGGCCAGCGCATCGGCACGACTATCCCAAATATCGCGCTTGCCATCACCGTCAAAATCCACCGCCAAGCGTTCAAAATTGCTAGGCATGAATTGCGGCTGACCCATCGCCCCTGCCCAGGAACCCTTCATACGCTCCGCACTCGTGTGCCGGTCATTCAGGATGCGCAAGGCGGACATCAGCTCATTGCGGAAATAGGCAGCGCGGCGGCCTTCCCAGGCCAGCGTCGCCAAAGCCTCCACCACGCCATAGCCGCCCGTATTGCCGCCGTAATTCGTCTCAACGCCCCAAATCGCGACGATGACCGAAGGCGCCACATGATAGCGCGCTTCAATCTGGCGCAGCAGATCGGTGTTTTCCGCCATCAGGCGCCGGCCATTCTGGATGCGCGTTGGCGTCAGCATGATGCGGTCGCGGTAGTCTTCCCATCGCATGCCGCCTTCCGCCTGGCGCCGATCCAATTCGATCACGCGCTGATTGGGCTTGAGCCCCGCCAGTGACCGATTGAGAGTCGCATCCGAAATCCCGGCGCGGCGCGCATCGGCGCGCACGCCATTCAGGAAGCGTTCAAAGCTTTGGCCGGCAACCGGCACATACGCCGGCGGCACATCGGGCGCGGGGATTTGGTTGGCGGAATTCGCCTCTGGGCTGCAGGCCGCGAGCAGGGTCGCGACTCCACCAAGCAAGAGCCTTCTTTCGATCATGGCTTCATCTGTTGCCATGCGGCACCGGGAGAGGCAAACCCTTTTGCGCCCCATGTTGGCCGGGGCGGAACTGGTGCTAAACTGACTTTTCAACCAAGGAGGACTGCCATGGCCGCCATCACCCGCGAACTTGCCGCCTTTGTCGCCGGGCTTCGTTATGACAGCCTGCCCACCAATGTGCAGGAACGCACGCGTTTCCTGATCCTGGACCTGGTCGGCAATATGCTGCGCGGCCGGCATGAGGCCGAGAGCACGCCGCCCCTTCTGGCCGCCGCCCGCGCGCTTGGCCTAACAGGTGGTTCGGCGGCCGTATTCGGGGATGCCCAACGCTATACGCCGGCCGGCGCCGCGCTGATCAATGGCGCCATGGCCCATTCACTCGATTTTGATGACACGCATGCCGCCGGCACGCTGCACCCTGGCGCGCCTGTGATCCCGGCTGCCTTGGCTGCTGCCGAAATGACTGGGGCCGATGGCAAGACCGTGCTGGCCGCGATTGTGGCCGGGTATGAAACCACCTGCCGCTTGGCGCTGGCCTTGCCAGGAGGCGATCATTACGACCGCGGCTATCACCCAACCGCGACCTGCGGCGCCTTTGGCGCGGCGGCGGCAGCGGCGCGGGTTTTTGGCCTTTCTGCCGCGCAGGTTGAAGACGCTTTCGGCATCGCCCTTTCCCAGGCCGCGGGCAGCCTGCAATTCCTGACCAATGGCGCCTGGACGAAGCGCTTCCAGGTGGGTTGGAGCGCGCTTAATGGCCTTTCCGCCGCGACCATCGCGCGTGAGGGCTTCCGTGGCGCCGGAGAGGCCATTGAAGGCAAGGCCGGTTTCCTCCGCGCCTATGCCCCGAACCCGAAGCCCGAGCGTGTGTTGCAGGGTTTGGGCACGGCGTGGGAGCTGATGCAGACCGCCGTAAAACCCTATCCTTCCTGCCGCTATGGCCATGCGAGCGTGGATGCCGCCTTGGCGCTGCGCGCTGAGCTTGGCCTGAAGGTCGGGGAAATTGAGAGCGTGATTATGGGTCTGCCGAATAAGGGCATGCTGCTGGTGGGCGCGCCGCGCGAGTATAAGCAGAGCCCTCAGAATATCGTTGATGGCCAGTTCAGTGGTCCCTTCGTGGTGGCTTGCGCGCTGGCGCGCGGGCATTTTGGCTGGGACTCCTATGCCTGGTTACAGGATAAGGATATTCGCGCGCTAATGCCGAAGATTCTGCCGGAAGAAGATGCCGATGTGCAGGCGGAATTCCCGACCTTCATGTCGGGAAAGCTTACCATCAAGGCGCGCGGCCAGAATTTCGTGCGCCACATCAAAATCCCGAAAGGCGAGCCCGACAATTTCCTGACGGAAGCCGAACTGCGCGCTAAATTCCATGGGCTCGCGGATGCGGTGCTGGGCGCTGAGCGCGCCAGGCAATTGGCCGATGCCGTAATTGAGCTTGACCAGGTGGGTGATGTGAATGCGCTGATGCGCCTTGGTGCCCCCCTTGTCGTGCAGCGCATAGCGGGCGAATAGGCGGATCTTAGCGTTATACTTCGCGCCAAGTTTATGGCGCGACATTTTTGGATGGGTGGCCGAGCGGTTTAAGGCACCGGTCTTGAAAACCGGCGTAGGTGCAAGCCTACCGTGGGTTCGAATCCCACCCCATCCGATGCCCGCTTTCGCGCGTGTTGCGTTCACATGAATTCACGCAACTCGATCTTCCTCGTTGTTTTTCGGGCATCTTCACGCGTCCAGATGCTTCCATCTGAACGCGATCTACTGTAGAAGCACGTCGAAATTACCGTGACAAGGCCCTGTCTGATTACAGCGCCTCATTTTGTCGATTCAAATGCGCCACCAAACCATCCGGCATTTTCAGCCGACCCGCGAGGGATTGCAGATGGAAGGCCTCGGTGGGGCTGTCACGATCTTTCGTTTTTATGCGCAACGAATAATATGTGATCTTACTGCGTACCGCCAATATATGCATTCAGATTAACCAACCCCAAAATCAAGGCCAAACCTTCAGTCCCGGCGGCGGCAGAAAGATCTGCGCTGCGCGACGATGGCCAGAGCAGATCGCGTTCAGATGGAAACGTCTGAACTAGTGAAGATGCTCGAAAAACAACGAGGTAAAGCGGGTGATGTGAACACATGCGAACGCAACACGCTGTAGCCAATTAGCCTATTCCGCCTGTCGCAAATTATTCTCCTCAATGATGCGCCCAAAGGCATCAGAATCACGCGTCACGGTTGCCCCGAAATCACGCGCAGTCTGGAAGGTGATGGGGGTCTGAATACATTCATGGCCTTCACGCATGGCGGAAGAGCCCGTGGCGTGCTCACAGGCGGCTGTCCAGCCCCTTTTTTATGTACCAGTGATTTGTGGATTTACTGAGCATGTTTCGGGGGCCGTCGGCCGCATTCCGAGGGCGTGGTGGTGTCTTAGCCCCCTAAAGGCTTGCAGCCCGCGCCCTTTGTGCGGATATAAGTCTCAACGGACGGCGGCCCCAATCATGCGCTGCCGGTCCTGGCAGGAGGCTACATGCACGCGTTGTTCTGGCTGATTGATACCGCGCTCAGCCTATTTGTCTGGGCGCTCATCATCGGGGCCGTCGTCTCGCTGCTGATCGCCTTCAATGTGCTGGATACGCGCAACCGCGCGGTCTGGGCGATTGCCGATTTCTTCCATCGCCTAACAGAACCGGCGCTCCGCCCGATCAGGCGCTTCATCCCCAATCTGGGGGGCATTGATATCTCCCCCGTCGTGCTCATTCTGCTATTGCAGGCCGCACGCATTCTGCTGGCCGAAATCCAACATGGCCTGCTTGGCAGTAGCATTGTGCGATGAAGGGCCACAGGCGCGCGACGGCAGGCATCAAAAGGGTAGCGATGTGCGAAAAATCGGCCCGCATGTCAGCTGATGCCAAGCCGCTTATGCCTAAGGCCTTGGCATGACCGCGCGCATTCTTGATGGTAAAGCGCTTGGCACGAAGCTGCGCGCGCGCCTGGGGGCGCGAATTGCCGGGCTTGGTTTCAAGCCGGGGCTGCGTGTTGTGCGCGTGGGTGAAGATCCGGCCAGCGGCGTTTATGTCCGCAACAAGGATCGTGCGGCGCTAGAAGCCGGGTTTGACAGCGCGACGCTGCACCTGCCTGAAGCCACCAGCGAAGCCATGCTCCTGGCCGAAATCGCGCGGCTCAATGCTGACCCTGCGGTGGATGGGATTTTGGTGCAACTCCCCCTGCCCGGCCATATCCGTGCTGAGGCCGCCATCGCCGCGGTTGACCCGGCCAAGGATGTGGATGGGTTTCACCCGCTGAATGCCGGGCGGCTTGCGGCAGGGCAGAAGGGTCTGGTGCCCTGTACCCCGCGCGGCGTGATGCATTTGCTGGCCGAAGCGGGTGTTGTGCTGCCAGGTGCGCGGGCGCTGGTGCTGGGACGGTCGCAAATTGTTGGCCGGCCCATGGCGCAATTGCTGCTTGGCGCCGATTGCACCGTGACCATCGCCCATTCCCGCACGCGGGACCTGCCGGGCGAATGCCGCCGGGCGGAAATCCTGATCGCGGCGGCGGGACGGGCCGAGATGGTGCGCGGCGATTGGATCAGCCCGGGCGCCGTGGTGATTGATGTCGGCATTAACCGCCTGGCCGATGGGCGGTTGGGGGGCGATGTCGCGTTTCAGGAAGTGGTCGTCCATGCCGCCGCCATTAGCCCGGTGCCGGGCGGCGTTGGCCCCATGACGATTGCCTGCCTTTTGGAAAATACGCTAGAGGCAGCCGTCGCGCGGCGCGGGTTGGTGGCGGGATGGCGCAAGGCGCCGCGATGACACTACCCCGTTATCTCAGCCCTGCTTCGTTTACACCTGCTCTGCCAGAATCGATCAGAATGAGGCGTCGGATCGCCGCAGCACGGCAAGGCAAAAACAGTCCCGTTATCAAATGAAGCTTCCACCTCGCCCCGTTAGCCAGCAGCTCAGCGAAGCCATTGCCCTTTTCCAGCAGGGCCATATCGCTGATGCCTAAGCCAGCTTTCGCGCCATCATGAAGCGCGACCCGCGCAATTTTGATGCCTTGCATCTTGCCGGTGTCGCCGCCGCCATGGCCGGCCGCCCAGAGGAAGGCGCGACGCTTATCCGTCGTGCCTTGGCAATCAATGCGCGCAGCGCTGCCGCGCATGGCAATCTCGGCAGTACGCTGATCCGGCTTGGCCGATACAGTTGTCTTATCCCCCTAAAGTTGAGGCACTATTGTTGTGTCATAGGGGAGTGTTTTGGATGGCTCGGAAGCGCTATTCGGATGAGGATTGTCTGAAGATTTTACGTCAGGTTGAGCTTGATTTG
>VGDM01000006.1 GCA_016869715.1 Alphaproteobacteria bacterium | reverse complement strand
CAGTATGACACGCAAGCCTGCCTGCCGGTGCTGCGTGAGGGTCTGGCGCGGGCGAAGCAGGTGAAGCGCGGCGGGTGACGGCAGGGGGCAGGGCTTACCTGACCCCGTGAATGAATATCCCGGCCCGGTAGGGCCGGGGTGGTGTGACGGGAGAGTTTGTTTTCTGTTGCGCCCCGTCGCCTTTGACCGGCTTGGTCTTTTGGCGATGAAGGCTCAATGCCCGTTTCGTTTTGGCGGCAAGATATGCTGACCTCGCGGGCCTTTTTGCAAGATTATGGGTGCTTAGGGGGCAGGTGAACCTCTGCCCAAATCACGCCATGGCATGCAGCTTCAGGCTTGGCCCATCGCGCCCAGACGTGCACACCGCAACCGCCACCTGTCTCGTTTGGGCCGAAGCTGCGGCATTCGCTGCAGTCAAATCAGTCTTGCCCGCAGCCGCGTTACCAAAACCTCCGCAAGGATCACCACAACAAGAATGGCCAGCAATATCGTCGCCACGCGATCCCATTGAAAGAAATTGATCGCGTCATCCAACACCACGCCGATGCCACCAGCACCAACAAGTCCAAGCACTGCACTTTCACGGATATTGATATCCCAGCGGAACAGCGCCACCCCAAAAAAGGCTGGAGCAATTTGCGGCCAGGCGCCTTTGAGCAGGACGTGGGTTTTAGGCGCACCGGTCGCTTCCAACGCCTCCAAGGGCCCCGGGGAGATTTCCTCCAAAGCCTCGGCGAGTAGCTTGCCGACAAAGCCAATGCTGCGAAAGGCGATCGCGAAGGTGCCGGCAGCGGCGCCTGGCCCGAAAATCGCCACAAAAATCAGTGCCCACACCAGTGAATTGACAGAGCGTGAAGTCACCAATAGCAGCTGCGCAAAAGCGTTCAGCCCGCGATAAGGGCAGATATTGCGTGCCGCCAGCAGGGCCAAGGGCACGGCAAAAATAAACGCGCACAAGGTGCCGAGTGAGGCAATATGCAGCGTTTCCACCAGCGCGTGATGCACCGCCGGATGGTAATGCCCAAGATCCGGTGGCCACATGCGCGCCAGCAAATCAAGCATCTGTTCTGGTGCATCAATCAGAAATTCTGGAATGATCTCCACATTGCGCACCGCCCAGGCTAGGGCGATCACAAGGGCGAAATACGCCGCCCAGCGCGTGAAGCGTTCCATTGGCGTGAAGCGCCGCCATTCGCGCATCAGGGCACTCATCGGAGGAGCGCCCGGATCCAGCCGGAAATTAGCTCGGCCACAAAAATAAGCGCAATGATGGTAAGCAGAATGGCGGCAACAAAATCATAATCAAAGCGCTTGAAGGCGGCGAAAAGCGTCCCGCCAATTCCCCCGGCACCAACAATACCGACCAGAGTTGAATTGCGTAGGTTTGAATCCAACTGATAAAGCGAAAACCCAATGAAGCGCGATGCAACCTGCGGAAGAACACCATAGACCAGCACGGCACCGAAGCTCGCACCTGTCGCTCGAATGGCTTCCACTTGTTTCATGGAGATTTCCTCAATTGCCTCGGCAAATAATTTGGCGATGAAACCCATGGAAGCGATGGTCAGCGCTGCCACACCCGCCAAGGCGCCAAATCCGATGGCTTTGACGAATAAGATCGCGACAATCACGTAGTGCAAGCTACGGCAGAAGGCGACGAAACCACGCGTAGCGACTGCCAGCGGCCATGGTGCGAGGTTGCGTGCCGCCATCAACCCGAGAGGCAGTGCCAGCAGAATGCCAAGCGCAGAGGCAATTACGGCGATTTGAAGGCTTTCCAGCAAGCCTTCAATCAGCAATTCCGCGCGGGAGAAATTGGGCGGCCACATGCGGGCGATAAAGCGCCCGGCCTCGCCAAAGCCAATTCTAAG
The DNA here is from genome assembly GCA_016869715.1 of Alphaproteobacteria bacterium. Classification (GTDB taxonomy): domain Bacteria; phylum Pseudomonadota; class Alphaproteobacteria; order Acetobacterales; family Acetobacteraceae; genus Neoroseomonas. Next base: position 124,703 of record VGDM01000006.1, on the reverse strand, counting down.
CCGCGCCCAAGTAATGTCCAATTGGGCGAGCGCATAAATTGCATAGACCACCAGGCCAAGCCCGGTGGCGCGCGCGCCCCAATTCGGCGGAAAGGCGCGACGGTGAAGTGTGCTGGCGCTCACAGCCAATCCTCACCGCCATAGATCTGGCGGAGATGTTCCGGTTGCAAATCCTCGGGCGGGCCGTCGAACACGATCTCACCGCCTGCCATGCCGATGATGCGATGCGCGAAGCGCCGCGCCAGGTCAACATTATGGATATTCACCACCAAGGGCACATTGGCCGAGGCGGAAAGCCCAGTCATCAATTCCATGATTTCAACCGCCGTGCGCGGGTCGAGCGAAGATGTCGGTTCATCCGCCAGGAGCAATTCCGGCTGCTGCATCAGGGCGCGCGCAATGCCAACGCGCTGGCGCTGCCCGCCGGAAAGCGCATCGGCGCGACGCGTCGCCTGTTCTTGCAGGCCAACGGCATCCAGCAAGGCAAAGGCGCGCGCGATATCTGCTTCCGGATAGCGCCGCATCCATGCCTGCCAGAGCGAGACATAACCAAGCCGGCCAGAGAGCACGTTTTCCATGACGCTCAGCCGTTCGACCAGATTGTATTCCTGAAACACCATGCCGATGCGCCGGCGCGCCATGCGCAAACCGCGCCCGCGCATGGGCACAAGATCCTGCCCATTGAGCAGGATCTGCCCAGCGGTTGGCTCAACCAGCCGATTGATGCTGCGAAGCAACGTAGATTTGCCCGTGCCTGAAGGCCCGATGACGGCAGTGATGCCCTGCGGCGCAATGGCAAGGTTGATCCCGCGCAAGACCGGCTTGCCCGGGACATATTCCTTGACTAGGCCCTTGATAATCAGGCCCTGCATCGCGCCCGCGTGCATCACTGAGGACGCGCTGGTGCCGGGGCCTGCTGCTGCTGTTGCTGGCGCTGCTGATTTCGGCGTTGTTCCGCCTCCAATTCGCGTCGGCTTTCCGCATCAAACGCCGCACGGTTATAGGGCGCATTCACCGCATCCGCGACAGCGCGCACCGGCGCCCAATGTTCGGAATAGGTCGCCGGCCAGAAGCGATCATTGCCGCCCAGATCACGCTGCAAAGCTTCCGGGAAGCGATAATCAAAGAAGCATTTGCGGATGCGCTCCGCCAATTCCGGCTTCAGGTCATGCGACAGCGCGAAGGATGAGGTGGGAAAAGCATCGGATTGCCAAATGATGCGGAAATTATCGCGCCGCACCTGGCCACGCGCGACCATGCGGTTGAAAACGTCTGACGCCACCGGCGCGGCATCATAATCGCCGGCATTCACACCCATGACGCTGCGGTCATGCCCACCGGAATAGACCACGCGGTAATCCGTATCCGGCGTCAGCCCAAGCCCCGGGAAGAAAGCGCGCGGTGCCAGATTGCCGGAATTGGATGTGGCCGATGTATGCGCAACCCGCTTACCCTTCAGATCAGCAAGAGATTGAAACGGGCTATCGGCACGCACGAGGGTCACAACGCGGTAGCTTTCAAAAGCATCCGGATTGCCCTTGATGGCAAAGGGAACAGCGCCCGCCAGATTCACGGCGAAGGCTGTGGGACCAGTGGAAAATCCCGCAATATGCAGCCGGCCCGAACGCATGGCTTCCACCTGCGCGGCATTGCTGGTGACCTGAAAATAAACCACGCGGCGCCCGACGCATTGGCCGAGATATTCAAGCAGCGGGCGGAATTGCGTGGCGTAAAGCGCAGGGTCTTCCACCGGCGTATAGGCAAAGACCAGCGTGGAAGGGTCTCGCTGCCGCGCCGCATCGGCGGGCACATCGGCGACCATATTGCGATCAGCATCGCAATAGGCCTCATCCAAGGAACCACGGAAGGCGCAGACGATTTGCGCGCTGGCATCGCCGGCGGTGGCTGTAACAAGCGCCGTGGCAAGGCCGATGGCGCCAAGGCTTTTACGGAACATGGTGCTCTCCCTATACTGGTGTTTCGTCTTGTTTCCCGATGTGGCGGCTTTGTGCGCGCGCTGCAAGGTTTTCATCATGGCCGGACCAGAACCACCCCTTCCGGATCGAGCGTAACCATCACGGCATCGCCGGCGGCGCGGCGCTGCAGCCGGTCAGGATGGATTGCAAAAAGCTCTCCAACCGGGGTGGCAATCATGTATTCCGTATGCGCGCCCATATAGGTTGCGCGCGCGATCTGTCCGGCGATGCCGGGGCCGCTATCGGCAAGCCGGATCGCCTCTGGCCGGATCACCACATCGCAAGGCCCAGCCCCCAGACCACGATGCAGCAGCGTAAGCCTCAGCGCATCAAGCGCCACCTGTGCGGTATCGCCGGCGATGCTTTCGATACTGCCGCGCACATGGTTCGCCTCACCCATGAAGGTCGCAACAAATACATTCTCTGGGCTCGCATACAGCGCCTCAGGCGTGCCGCTTTGGGCGATTTCGGCATTGCGCATCACAACAATCTTGTCGGACACCGCCAAAGCCTCAGCCTGATCATGGGTCACGTAAACCACGGTCAGGCCAAGGCGCTGTTGCAGGGCGCGGATTTCTTCCCGCATGCTGCGCCTAAGCCGCGTGTCCAGATTAGAAAGTGGCTCATCAAACAACAGCACCGCCGGTTCCAAGACCAAGGCGCGCGCCACCGCGACACGTTGCTGTTGCCCGCCCGACATTTCCGAAGGCAGCCTTGCGCCAAACCCACGCAGGCCCACGGTTTCCAAAGCAGCTTCCGTGCGCGCAACGGCTTCCTTTTTTGCAAAGCCCGAGGATATCAGGCCGTAGGACACATTCTCCAGCACCGTCATATGCGGAAAAAGCGCATAGCTTTGAAACACCATGGAGACATTGCGTTTACCGGCGGAAAGCAGCGTCACATCACGTCCACCAATGAATAGCTGCCCGCCACTTGGTTGTTCTAATCCGGCAATCATGCGGAGCAGCGTTGTCTTCCCGCAGCCCGAGGGGCCGAGCAAGGTCACTAGCGTGCCGCCTTCAACAATCAGATCGAGCGGCTTCACCGCTTCCACCTTGCCATAGCGCTTGGCGATGCCTTCAAGCCGAACTTCGGCGGCCTTATTGGTCATTATGCGCGCCCTCTTATCGGTGTGGCGGTCTGGCGGCGGCCAAGACGCCTGTTGCCCACCAGCAGATTGATCAGGCCAATGGCTGCCATCATCAAGACAATCATTGCGCTGGAATAGGCGATGGCCAGCCCGTAATCGCCATTGATGACGCGGTTGATGATGAAGACCGTTGCCATTTCATATTGAGCAGAGACTAGGAAGATTACCGCTGAAACTGTCGTCATGGCGCGTACAAAGGCATAAACCAGTGCTGTGACAATGGCGGGCTTCAGCAGCGGCAGCACTACGGTGCGAAGGCTGCGGAAGGTGGAAGCGCGCAAAGTGACAGCCGCCTCATCCAGGGATTTGTCGAGCTGGCTCATCGCCGCAACGCCGGAGCGCACACCGACCGGTAAATTACGAAAAACAAAGCAGGCCACAAGGATCATCGCCGTACCAGTGATTTCCAGTGGCGGCAGATTATAGGTCAGGATATAGGCAACACCGATCACGGTGCCGGGCACGGCAAAAGTCAGCATTAGCGCGAATTCCAAGGCCGTGCGCCCGACAAAACGCTGGCGCGACAGCACCCAGGCGGCAAGCAACCCAAGCGCTGCCGTGATGGGCGCCGCAATCGCTGCAAGTCTGATGGTGGTAAAGAACGAATGCCAGGCACCGCCCGAGAATATCAGCGCGCCAGCCGGGCTCCATTCCAGCGCAAAGGCGCGCTGGAAATGGGAAAAGGTCGGGGTCCAATCCCGTCCCCAGACACGCACAAAACCACCCGCCAGCGCCATGGTGTAAACCGTGATGGTCAGCAGCGCCCAAGGCAGCGCAATAGCGTAAGCGATGCGCTGCACCGGTGCTGGCAATGGCGTCGGCAGCCCGACATCGCCCTTCCCCGTTAGCGAGACATAGGACCGGCTGCCAACCACAACCCTCTGAATAATGAAGGCGCAAAGCGCAATCACCAACATGATCGCGGCCAGCACGGCGGCGCGACCAAAATCCTGCTGCGCGCCAACCACGGCGAAGAAAATCTCGGTTGACAGTACACCGAAGGACCCGCCCAAGACAATGGGATTACCAAAATCCGCGAGGCTTTCGACAAAAACCACCAACCAGGCATTGGCGATGCCCGGCAGCATCAGGGGCAGAGACACCGCGCGAAAGGTTCGCATTCGACTGGCGCGGAGCGTTGAGGACGCTTCCTCCATTGCCGGCGAAATACCTTCCACAACGCCAATCAGCACTAGAAAGGCGGTTGGCGTGAAGGAGAAAACCTGCGCCAGCAACACGCCATCAAAGCCATAAATCCAGCGTCCCAATTGCAGCCCGAACAGGCTATCGGCCAATTGGTTCACAACGCCGGATCGGCCAAAAATCAGGATCAAGCCCAGGCCAATTACGAAGGGCGGCGTGATGATGGGCAGCACCGTCAACAGCCGCAAGGCGCGACGCGCGGGGAATTGGGTGCGCGTCACAATCAGCGCAAAGCAAAGTCCCAGCAGCGTCGCCGCCGTGGCAGTAGAGGTCGCCAGCACCAGCGTATTCCAAAACACGCCGCAGTTCACTGAGGAGGCAACGCAGCCAAGCCCCCAAATCTTGCGATCAAACAGGCGTGCCGCCATGGCATCCGCAACCCCCAGATCACCCTGCGGCGTGAAGATTTGCGCAAGGATTGTGGTGACCGGCCAGGCGGTGAAAATTACGATACAGGCGATCAGCACACCAACAGCGCCGGCAATGAAGCGATCACCTTTGAAAAAGCCGCGCAGCGCCAATCCATCCGTCAGCAGCACCAGAAAGCCGATAAAGCCAAGCGCGCCACCAAGCCCCATGCCGAATTGCCGATCCTTTAATTCGCCAAAGGCTGCCTCAAGGAAAGGGACATTCCAGCCTTGAATACCAATCGTGATTCCCTGGGCGATGATGGTGAATAACCCAAAACTACCCGCGATGATCAGCACCCGCCCACGCATCCGTGCATTGGCAAAAGGCAGCGCGCCGGGTAGCGCCAAAGCCAAGCCAGAAATAACTGGCCAGAACCAGAAGCGGCCGAAATACAGCGCTTGCCAAAAGGCAGAGGAGGCTTCCGCATCTTCTGAGCCAAGCCCGATAAGTGTCGCAAGGCTGACGCCATCCTGGTGCATATGCCACGGCAAGATCAGTGTGCCCAAGGCTGCGATCAACCAGAAAAACAAGCTACTGCCGAAGAACATGCGGTACGGGCTTCAGCGCGGGAGTGCGCCGACCTCCCTATCCCAACGCGCCAGCAGGCGGCGGCGCTCAGCACTCGCGCCAAAGTGGGCGTTGTCGTAATCAATGATGCGCGCGGTCGTCATATTCGGCGCGCCATCGGTCAGCGGCACGCGGCGATTGGCCATGGTTTGCAGCTTCTTCGCTTCCTGGGAAGCGGTAAGCTGCGCCTCGGCCGACAGCGCCCAATGATAGAAGCGCTGTGCAGCCGCCATATTGCGCGCGCCCTTGATGATGGACATGGAGCCGATTTCGTAGCCCGTGCCCTCACACGGCACGGCATGCCCCACCGGAAAACCTGCCGCGCGTTCTTCCGCTGCGTTGTGGACAAAGGAAATGGACAGCGCCGTCTCCCCACGCGCCACCGCCGTAATGGGCGCGGTGCCTGACCGCGGATAGGCATTGATGCTGCCATGCAGCCGGCGCAGAAATTCAAAAGCCGGGTCTTCGCCCATCATCTGCACCAGCGTAGCAATGACGATATAGGCGGTGCCGGAGCTATTTGGATTGGCCATCTGGATTTCGCCGCGATATTCAGGCCGCAGCAAATCCGCCCAACAAGTTGGCGCGGGCAGGTTCTTGCGCGTCAGCAATTCCGTATTGAAGCCAAAGCCCAGCACACTTGCGTAAACGCCAACCGTGCGGCCTTCTGTCTGGCGCCATTGCGCTTGCGCCCATTCATGCAATTCGGCAATGCGCGGGCTTTCATTGGCTTGCGTCAGCCCTTCCTCACCGGCGGCGACATGCGGATCGCCCGTGCCACCCCACCAGACATCGCCACGCGGATTGCGCGCCTCGGCACGGAGTTGCGCCAGCATTTCGCCAGTAGATTTTTGGGCGAGTGTCACGCGAATGCCGGTTTTCCGTTCAAACCCGCGCGCGATGGGCTGGCACCATTCGATGGTAGCCGAACAATAGAGATTGAGGCTGCCCTGCGCCCAGACCGGCGCAGAAAAGCCCATGATAACCACAATGATGAACCCCAGGATGCGCCTGATCATTCTTGACCTCCGGATTTTTAGCGCGGCAGCGAACCGATTTCCCTCTCCCATCTTTGCAGGATTTGCCTGCGGCGATTGCCCTCGCCAAAGGCGGCAAAATCATACTCAATCAGCTTCACTTGGCTCAGGTCCGGGATGCGCGGATCAGGTGTGGCATCCTTATGCGCCGGCACATGCCATTGATTGGCCTTGGGGCCGATATCCATCGCAGCCGGCGTCAGATACCAATCATAGAAGCGCCGCGCCTGCGCCAGGTTGCGCGCGCCACGCATGATGGACATGCAGGCAACTTCGTAAGACGTACCTTCAGACGGATAGACAAGATCAATCGGAAACCCCGCCTGCTGCATGGAAGCGACTTCCATATTGAAGCTGACCGCAAGCGCGGTCTCCCCGCGCGATACAGCCTGCATCGGTGCCGCGCCGGAACGTGTATAGGCATTCACATTGGGATGCAGGCGGCGCAAATAATCAAAGGCACGATCCTCATCCCAAAGCTGGATCAGCCCGGCAATGATTGTATAGGCCGTGCCGGAAGAATTCGGATTGGGCAATTGAATCTCACCACGATAGGCTGGGTTCAGCATATCAGCCCAGCTTCGCGGCAAAGGCAGGTTCTTGCGCGCCATCAATTCCCGGTTCCAGGCCAGACCAATCGCACCCGATGAAACGCCAACGCATCGTTCGCCGGACAAGGCATGCACGCGTTTCGCCCAATCATGCAGCCCCGCCATATTGGGCGAGGTATAGATTTGCAGCAGATTGCCCTCGGCTGCGGAGAAATGCGTCTCGGCCGAGCCACCAAACCAGATATCAGTGCGCGGATTTTGCGCCTCGGCACGGATTTGCGCCAGGATTTCGCCGGAGGATTTGCGCGTCATGGCAATGCGAATGCCGGTATCGCGCTGAAAGCCGGCGGCTATCGCCTCACACCAATCAGCGGCCGGCGCGCATACCATGGTAAGGTTGCCTTGCGCCGCAGCGGGCAAGGCAGAAAGGGCAACGGCCGCGAAGGCGGCCAACAGGCGAAGCGTTGAGTTCATGGCCTTTTTTCCCAGCGTTAACGTGGCAGCGCGCCGATATCGCGATCCCAGCGCGCAATCAGGCGCCGGCGTTCTGGTGCCTGGCCGAATTTCGCGAAATCATAGTCAATCAGACGAATTTTTGAAAGGTCCGGCGCATTGGGCGGCAGCGGTGCCGCGCGGTTTGACGGAGTTTGCAATTGCCCGCCCGCGTCAAAGCCAAGCTGCTGCGCCGGTGCGGTCAGCGCCCAATCATAAAACCGCCGCGCCTGCGGCAGGTTGCGCGCGCCGCGGATGATGGACATGGACCCGATCTCATAGCCCGTGCCTTCACAGGGCGTTGCATAGGCAACGGGGAAGCCGGCATTCCGTTCCGTCACCGCATCATGCACGAAGGAAAGCGAAACACCGGTTTCGCCGCGCGCCACGGCCTTGATGGGCGCGGTGCCGGAACGCGTATAGGCATTCACATTGGGATGCAGGCGGCGCAAATAATCATAGGCCGGATCTTCACCCAGGATCTGAACGAGTGTGGCAATGACCACATAGGCTGTGCCCGATGAATTCGGATTGGCCATCTGGATTTCGCCTTTGAAGCGCGCATCCAGCAAATCCGCCCAGCAGGCGGGCCGCGCGATATTCTTGCGCGCCAGCAATTCCGTATTGATGCCGAAGCCAATCGCGCCGGCATAGACACCAATCGCGCGCTGTTGGGATTGACGCCATTGCGTCAGCGCCCAGGGCTGCAATTGGGCGTTATTGGCGCTTTCATAGGCCTGGGTCAGGTTCTCCTCAGCGGCCGCAAGGTGCGGATCACCCGTGCCGCCAAACCAGACATCAGCGCGCGGATTCTGTGCCTCGGCCCGGATGGCGGCCAGGCTTTCGCCCGAACCGCGCTGCGTCATATTCACCCGGACGCCCGCATCGCGCTGGAAGTTCGTGACAATCGCCTGGCACCATTCATTCTGGACAGAGCAATAAAGATTGAGCTGGCCCTGCGCCTGCGCGGCTTGCCCGAAGCCGAGCACCCCCAGCGCCATCGCCGCCAAAGCCAGTCTTCTGGTGAACATGGTAAGCTCCCCTCCTGTTTTTTGACGCTTTTATAACAGTTTTATGACGCTTTCATAACAGCCTTTTGGCAAGGCCGAGGGGGCTTGGCAATGCCTGGCGTGAGGGCCCTGGGGCGCTCACGCCATGACAAATCGAATACGTTGGGGAACCTCTGATCAACCCTGCAATTAGCGTCGATTTTTTGTGGTCACGGTGATCCCGCTGAGGTTCCCTAAGATAACCCGCTCAAACACCCTCTCTCCCGGTGGCGCGGGACAGAAGCGCCAAATCTTCTCCCCCATCGCACCCAACCCCAAAAGACTGGCCGAAACCGTCCCATACCCGCCATGCAGCGGCACTTTGAGCGTCGCGGCCAAATCGCCCTCATGGCTGTCATCGGCCAAGCATTCTTCCCAGGCGCGCCAATCATCCTGCGCGGGATCGGGCGCAGCCGCAGCGCGGAATCGCGGCAAGTGGCGCCGCGTGCGCGGGTGGCTTTCATCATTTGGCGGGTGGGATGTCACCATGGAAAGCCCGGGCGCCAGCAGCCTGGCTTGCGGGCGCCCTTCGCCCAAGGCTTCGATGTAAAATGCGCTGCGTTGATCAGCCACTACGAAGTTGAAGGGCCGCCAAGCGCCGGCATCAAGCCGCGTGATGGCCTCCGTCGCCGCTTCCGCTGTCTCTGCTTTGGCGCCCATCAGCGGCAATTCGCCTCGGCTTCGTTTGCCCGGCGCCGGGCCAAGGCTGCCGGGACGGTTCAAGGCCGCCGCCAGCACACCATTCGGGCCAAGCGCCATCCAGCTGCCGCCCGCGCTGCGGTCCCGCCCCCCGATCACGCCGGGATAATCGGGCCACCAGGCCGCCGGCGCATCCCAGGCGCGATCCGCCTTTTCATCCCGATTGGCGGCAATCAGCATCGGCCATGTGTGATCAGGCCGGTTAAGCAAAATCAGCGTGCACATTCTGGCCGGAATCTGCGCCGCGCAGCGGCGGCGCGCAAGCCGGGATCAGAAGCGGAAATTGAGCGAAATGCCTGGTCGCCCGTAATGTCCGTAACGCGGATAAGGCGCCGGCGCGTAATAGACCTGCGGCAGCGCGTAGTGATAGAGCGGCGGCGGCATGTAATACACGGGCGGCGGAACGTAATAGACACGCGGCAAAGCATAACGCACTGGGGGCTGTATGATCACCACCTCTCCGCGTCCACGCGGAGAATGATAACCATAGCCATAACCATATTGCGGACGCGCCGCGGCAGGGGCAGCGGAAAGCGCCACAGCGACCATTCCTAGAGCCAGCACACCAAAAAGACGGAGCCATAGTGTCACGGTGCCACTTCTTTGAGGTTCTCAGTATGCTCCCACCTCACGGCAGAAAAAAGGTATTCTCACAAATCCAGCATCATCGGTTCCAAGGCATCGCCAAGCGCGATATTCCCGCCTTCCAACACTTCCGCATAAACCCCCAAATCTGCATGGCCGAAATGCCGGCGCAGATCGCGCGGCGGGTCGGCATCACGCGCGGCGGTTTCCGGGTTCACCTCGGTCGCCGCACAGCGCACGATGCGCTTCACCACCCTCAGCCGCACCCGGCCGATCTGGATTTCCTGGCCGATCCAATCAAACTCCGCCCAGGGGCGCCCGCCCGAGAAATAGAAATTCGCGCGGAAACGCAGCAGGTCCAGCGCCATGCCGGCCTTGGCTTCCAGCGCATGCAGGCTGGATAGGCCGATGATGGAAACCACCTTCATCGCCACATCGGAAAAGCGATGGCCGGGGGCTTCAATGAAGCGGGGCTCGCCACGCGCTTCCGGGCCCAAGAAATCCGTCAAATAGCGCGCGATGGCCGCCTTGCCTGCCTCGCTTCGCGTATCGCCCAGAAAGGGCGCAGCGCCCGGGGAGCGGATGGCGAGGCTCCCGTCATGCGGGTCAAAGGCCGTATGCAGCAGGGCGAGGCGTTCATTGGCCATTAGGCAGCCGAAATTGCGCTTGGAAAGCCAGCGCGGCGCCGCCACATCAAAAAGTGCGTCCCCCTGGGCAAGGGCGAAGCGCCGGTCATGTGCCAGCATCTCCCCAGGCGTCAGCGCCACGGCTTCCAGCGCTTCTGCCGAAAGCCCCTTCACCGGGTAGCGGTAGATCTTTTCGATACGCATTGGGCTCCCCCTTGAAGCAGATCAAAGACAGATACCACATATCGAGAAATCTGATGCCATTCGTCGCCCATTCGGGGGCGAGGGGCATCGTCCGCTCAGGAGAGGGAACACATGGATATCGAAAAATTTACCGACCGCGCCCGCGGTTTTCTGCAAGCGGCGCAAACCATTGCGATCCGCGAATTCCACCAGCAGGTGACGCCCGTGCATCTGTTGAAGGCGCTGCTGGATGACCCGGAAGGCGTCGCGAGCGGCCTGATCCGTGCCGCCGGCGGTGATCCGCTTCGCGCCAAGAACGCAGTGGAAAACTTCATGACCCGCCTGCCAAAAGTGACCGGCGGCGGTGCTTCCGGCCAACCCACCTTCTCCGCTGATATCGTGCGTATCCTGAGCAATGCCCAGGAACAGGCGAATCGCGCCGGCGATGCCTTTGTTGCGCAGGACCGTGTGCTGGTGGCTCTCGCCGGCAGTGAAGGCGATGCCGGGCGTGCGCTCCGCGTCGCGGGGGCCGAGCCTGACAAGCTGGAAAAGGCCATTGCGCAAATCCGCAAGGGCCGCACGATGAATAGCCAAAACGCCGAAGACATTTTTGATGCGCTGAAGAAATACGCGCGCGACATCACGGAAGTCGCGCGTCAGGGTAAGCTTGACCCGGTGATTGGCCGTGAAGAGGAAATCCGTCGCGCCATTCAGGTGCTGGCGCGCCGCACCAAGAACAACCCTGTGCTGATCGGTGAACCCGGCGTGGGCAAAACCGCGATTGTGGAAGGGCTGGCGCTGCGCATTATCAATGGGGATGTACCGGAGGCGCTAAAGACCAAGCGCGTAATGGCGCTTGACCTGGGTGCGATGGTAGCTGGTGCGAAATATCGCGGTGAGTTTGAAGAACGCCTGAAGGCCGTGCTGGCAGAAACCACGCGGGCTGAGGGCGAAATCATCTTGTTCATTGACGAGATGCACACGCTGGTCGGCGCGGGCAAGGCGGATGGGGCGATGGATGCATCAAACCTGTTGAAGCCTGCCCTGGCGCGCGGTGAATTGCATTGCATTAGTGCCACCACGCTTGATGAGTACCGCAAGCACGTTGAAAAGGATGCGGCGCTGGCGCGGCGCTTCCAGCCGGTTTTTGTTGGTGAGCCGAGCGTGGAAGACACCATCTCCATCTTGCGCGGCATTAAGGAAAAATATGAACTCCATCACGGGGTGCGCATTGCCGATGGCGCGCTGGTGGCCGCCGCCACCCTGTCCAACCGCTACATCACGGATCGCTTCCTGCCCGACAAGGCGATTGATTTGGTGGATGAGGCTTCATCGCGCCTTCGCATGCAGGTAGATAGCAAGCCCGAGGAGCTGGACGTGATTGACCGCGACCTCATGCGCCTCAAGATTGAACGCGAAGCGCTGAAGAAGGAAGATGATGCGGCATCGCGTGATCGCCTCGCCAAGCTTGAAAAGGAATTGGCGGAGCTTGAGGAAAGCTCAGCCGCCATGACCAGGCGTTGGGAATCCGAAAAGGGCAAGGTGGTTGAAAGCCAGAAGCTCAAGGAAGAATTGGACAAGGCGCGGACCGAGGTTGAATTGGCCCAACGCCGCGGCGATCTGACCAAGGCTTCCGAACTGCTCTATGGCGTTATTCCCGGCATTGAAAGGAAGCTTGCGGATGCCGGCAATGGCGATGCCAAGCTGGTGAATGAAGCCGTGACCGAAGAAGGCATTGCTGCCGTGGTCAGCCGCTGGACCGGGATCCCGGTTGAGAAAATGCTGGAAGGCGAACGCGCCAAGCTGCTGCGCATGGAAGATCAGTTGCGCAAGCGCGTGGTTGGTCAGGAAGAAGCGCTTGAAGCGGTATCCAAAGCCGTGCGCCGCGCGCGCGCCGGTTTGCAGGACCCCAATCGCCCGATTGGTAGCTTCCTGTTCCTCGGCCCGACGGGTGTCGGCAAAACGGAATTGGTGAAGTCGCTCGCTTCCTTCCTGTTCGATGATGAACGCGCAATGACGCGCATTGACATGTCTGAGTATATGGAAAAGCACGCGGTATCACGGCTGATTGGCGCGCCACCTGGCTATGTGGGTTATGAGGAAGGTGGTGCGCTAACGGAAGCCGTGCGTCGGCGACCCTATCAGGTGATTTTGTTTGATGAGGTCGAAAAGGCCCATGATGATCTCTTCAATGTGCTGTTGCAGGTGCTGGATGATGGGCGGCTGACGGATGGTCAGGGGCGGACGGCTGATTTCCGCAACACCATCATTGTGCTGACCAGTAATCTTGGTGCGCATGCCATCGCAGAATTGCCGGAGTCCGCCGATATCGAAGCGGCGCGGCCTTCAGTGATGCGTTCGGTGCGCGAACGTTTCCGGCCGGAATTCCTCAATCGGTTGGATGAGATTGTGCTGTTCCGCCGCCTCGCGCGTGGGGATATGGCGGCGATTGTGGATATTCAGCTGCGCGGCCTGCGCCGGTTGCTGGAAGATCGCAAAATCACGCTCTCCTTGGATCAGGCAGCGCGGGAATGGCTGGCGGAAGCAGGCTATGATCCGGTTTATGGTGCGCGTCCCCTGAAGCGCACCATTCAGCGGAACCTGCAGGACAAGCTGGCGGGGCTGCTGCTTGAAGGCAGCGTGAAGGATGGCGAGAGCCTGACGGTCACGGCCAGCCCTGATGGGCTGGAAGTGCGCCATGCCGCACCGGAGGCAACCCAAGCCGAAGCCGCCTGAATAGGGCTTGATCAGGCGCCGTATTCGCGCACGCCTTGGGCCATTCGAGCAGGGGGTATCACAAATGCGGCGCAGGGCTTTTCTCGGAACAGGTGTTGCGATGCTGGCGGGGGCGGCGCAGGCGCAGCATGACGGGCATCACGGTGCGAATATTCCGGCGGATCAAATGTCCGCCTTGCGCGGGCCCAATCCGCAGGCGCTGACACCTGAGCAATTGGCGCAGCGTGTGGTGACCAGCCCCGCACCGGCTGGTGTGCCTGGGCGTTGGGTCTCGCGCGCCCCATTGCCACTGCCGCGCAGTGAAATGGCCTGGGCCACCGCCTGGGCGGGTAAGCTGCATGTCATTGGTGGCTATGCGCAGGGGCTTGTGGATCAGCCCTATCACCATGTCTATGACCCGGCGACGGATCGCTGGCAGGAAGCCGCGCCCTTGCCACGCGGCGCCAATCATGTCGGCGTGGTGGCCGATGCGGGACGGATTTACGCACTGGGCGGTTTTACCCAACAGAACCGCGCCTCTGACACCAAGGCCTTTGTCTACGATGCGGCCGCGGATCGTTGGTCGGCCATCGCGCCCATGCCGCGCCCGCGTGGCGCCGGCGCTGTCGCCGCCGTGGGTGGCAAGATTTATCATATCGGCGGCGCAACTGACCCCGCGCCCGAACGCGCCAGTATTTCCTGGAATGAGGTTTACGATCCGCAGACGGACAAATGGACGCTGCTCCGCCCACTGCCGGCGGGGCGTGATCATGCGGGCGTGGTGGTCTGGGAAGGGCGCATTCATGTCGCTGGCGGGCGCTTCAACACCTTTGAAAGCAACACCGGCCTGCATCACGTCTATGATCCCGCCAGCGATACCTGGCGGCTACGCGCGCCAATCCCAACACCGCGTTCCGGCCATGGCATGGCGGCGCTGCGCGGGCGTTTCTGGTGCATGGGTGGTGAGGAAAGGCTTTATGACGCGCAAAACCGCCCGATTGATCGCGTGATCGGCACGGTGGAATCCTATGACCCCGCCACCGATAGCTGGCAGCATCACGCGCCCATGCCGACCCCGCGGCATGGTTTGGGCGCGGCGCTGATTGGCGATTGGATTTATGTCGCGGGTGGCGGCCCGATTGTCGGCGGCGGCATCCAGACCGCGGTGCATGAGGCGTTCACGCCAGAGTGATGGGTCGCCTCAAAACCCCGCCAATTTCAGCACCAACCCCGCCAGCGCGGTGAAGCCAAGGCTGCGAGTCAGGCCTTGCTTCATCGGGAATAGCAGCACGGCAGCGAAGACCGCCAGCGCCAGTGCTGCCGGGTCAAGGCTGGTCAGTACCGGCAGATCAAGCCTGATTTGCCCGAAGCTGCTGACCTGCACATCGCGGAAAATCACACGCAGCCCAAACCACAGTGCCAAATTGGCGATCACACCCACCGCCGCCGCCGTCACCGCGCCCAAGGCGCCCTTCAATCGAGGCGCGGCGTGGAGTTTTTCAACAAAGGGCGCGCCCAGAAAAATCCAGGCGAAGCAGGGCGCGAAAGTGACCCAAAGCGTCAGCACACTGCCCGCCACACCGCCCAGCACACCATCCACGCGATAGCCCGCGAGGAAGCCCACAAATTGCAGCACCAAAATCAGCGGCCCGGGCGTCGTTTCCGCGAGGCCGAGGCCCGCCAGCATTTCGGGCGCGGAGAGCCATTGGTAATGCTCCACGGCTTCCTGCGCGGCATAGGCGAGCACCGCATAGGCGCCACCAAAAGTCACCACCGCAAGCTTGGAAAAAAACCAAGCAATATTGCCATAAACGCCCGATCCCAGCAGCAGCACAACGGGCCAGAGCCAGAGGGCGAGCGCAATCAGCCCACCGCGCCGCGCAGCGCCGGCCATGCGCGCTGGGCGTTCCGGATCGGCGGCGATGGCGGCATCCAATAGCGCCGGCGGGCCATCCTTCGCGGCACTATGGCCCGCACCGCTGAAAGCCTGGGGCAAAGCAAAACCAATCGCGAGCGCGCCCAGCACCACCAGCGGAAATGGCACATTGAACAGCGCAAGTGCGGCGAATGCGGCGATGGCAAGTGCTATCGGCGCCGGCCCTTTTAGCGCGCGCTTCGCCACCCGGATGAGCGCTTCCACCACCAGCACCAGCACCGCGCATTTGAGGCCAAAGAACAGCGCGGCGACGACCGGCACATTGCCCAAGGTTGCATAGATGATGGACAGCGAAAGCATCACCGCCGCACCGGGCAGGATGAATAGTAACCCCGCCACCAGCCCGCCACGCACGCCATGCATCAGCCAGCCGAGATAGGTTGCCAATTGCTGCGCCTCTGGGCCCGGCAGCAGCATGCAGAAATTCAACGCATGCAGAAAACGCGCATCGGATACCCAATGGCGCTGTTCCACCACTTCACGATGCATGACCGCAATCTGCGCGGCCGGCCCGCCGAAGGACAGCAAACCGATGCGGAGCCACACGCGCAACGCCTCGGCAAAGCTGGGGAAGGCGGGAAAAGAGGTCTGGTTCATGGGGTTCTCGGTCCGGGCCAGTTATGGAACACTTCTACCGCATCTCGCGCCAAACGATAAAAGGCATCGTATAGCGCCAAGCCAGCGTCCAATTGCCTCAAATCATCGGGATACATGCGTGACAAGCCAAGCGATACGGCGAGTAACCCCGCAGCTTTTGGCGCCAAATCCAAGCGGGCGGTATCAGCGCCGCGAATAGTCATCGCCAAGCGATCCAGCGCCGCTGTGTGCAAGCCAGATTCATCCAGCATGACATCGAAGGTGCAAAGAGACCCACGATGCGACCAGAACAGGCCCTCAATATCAAAGGGCGTTGCGCCGAAGCGATCCGCCACGGCAGCGACTTCAGGGGCAGCAGCGAAAAGAAAAACAGCGCTGGGATCAATGAACCGGCGAATAAGCCAGGGGCAGGCGGTGCGATCTACCTTGGGGCGCGCCCGCGTGACCCAAAGCGTATGGCCTTGCGCAAGGCGCGCCGGCACATGCTCAGGCTTAACGAGAGGCAATTGGGCGGCCGCCCACGCCTCAAATCCGCCCTCAAGCTTTTCGGCGGTAATGCCAGCATGACGGAGCCAAGCGGCCACGCCCTCGCTCAGCTTCAGGCCCTATTGGCATGAAACAACCACGTTCCGGACAGTGAATTCGCCGGCCCAGGTCGGAACACTGCGGAAATGGCGCGCGTTAGCGCCTGGAAGGCAGCGGAGATCGGCGGCAACATCTTCGGCTATCCGGACATCAAGAATAACAGGCGCATCAGGCAGGCCAATGCGCCGGGATAGTTGCAAAGCGGTCATGGTAGTGGGAGACGCCATTGTTGCGTCCTCTCCAAACAGGAGTGAGGGTCGCGATGCTTGGGCCTGAGCCTCACGGCGCGATTGCGAATTACCCTTTCCTCTCAGGGTGAGGCGACGCTCCAATAAAAGTCAAGAGCGGCGTTACTCCGCCGCGACCGGTGTGAGCAGGCTTTCGCCCGGCTTCAGGCGCGTGAAGTCAACCTTCAGCCATTGCAAAACCACGCGCCCGCTTTCCAGTCGCACGGATGTTGCAGCAAGCCCGGCGTGGTCATCGCGCGTTTCCGGAAAATCTTCTCGCCAATGCGCGCCACGTGATTCCTCGCGCGCCTCGGACGCCACCACAATCGCGCGGCTCACCAACAGAAGCGATTTTAGATTGAGCCAATCATGCCAGGTGAGGTTGAAGGCGCGATTGGCGCCATCAACACCGGAAGCATCAAGCTCAGCCTCCAAGGCATCCAGCGCGGTGGTCGCTTCAGCAAGCCCCGCCGCATCGCGCAGAATGCCGGCCTTGTCCCACATCATTTCCTGCAAGGCATGGCGCAGTGGCGATAGGTTGCGCGTCGGTCGCGCGAAGGGCGCTTCAAGCGCGGCAACCGCAGCATCCAACGCGTTTGCATCGGGCGGCACCAGCGCCCCTTCGCGTGGCACCCAGGCGGCCATGGTATCGCCGGCAATGCCGCCAAATACAGTGGAATTCGCAACCCCATTGCCGCCCAAGCGATTGGCGCCATGCACACCGCCCGTATCCTCACCGGCTGCGAAAAGCCCTGGTGAGGCCGTGCTGCCATCCGGGCGGAATACCACCCCGCCCATCATGTAATGCGCAGTCGGCACCACGGGCACGCGGCCGCCGGCCAGGTCAAAGCCCATATCGGCGCAGCGTTCGACCATGCCCTTGAATTCGCGCCGCACGCGTTCCGGTCCTAGGTGCCCCATTTCAATCCAAAGCCCGCCCGCATCGTTCACATTGCCGGCAAGGATTTCGCGCTGCATGGAACGGCTCACGATATCGCGCGTCGCACGTTCAGCGCGTTTGTCGTATTTCGCCATGAAGCGCTTGCCATCACCACCCAGCAAATAGCCGCCCGCGCCGCGCAAGCCTTCCTCAATGATCGTCCCCGTCATGCGCGTGCCTGGGCCCGCCAGCACGCCAGTCGGGTGGAATTGCACCATTTCCATATCGCGCAAAGGCAAGCCGGCGCGCAGCGCCATCGCCATGCCATCACAGGATTTATCGCCTGATGGCGTGTGGTATTTATACATGGTGGGCCCACCACCGGTGCCGAGCATCACGGCCCTCGCCTGCAGAAACACTAAACCGCCTGAGCGCATATCAATCAGCAGCACACCCGAAAGCCGCGCGCCATCCGCGCTTGGAATAAGTGCCACCGCGCGATGTTCTTCCAAGCGCTGAATGCCATGCGCCCAAATCTGCTCCGCCAGGCGATTGACAATCTCAATCCCGGTCAGATCACCCTTATGCACAGTGCGATCAAAAGTCTGTCCGGCAAAGGCTTTCTGGTGAATGGTACCATCGACATTGCGATCGAAAAAACAGCCCCAGCGATTTTCCAATTCACGAATGCGCCGCTGCGCGTCGACCACAAGCGTCCAGGCCAAATCCTGGTCATTCAGCCATTTGCCGCCATCAAGCGTGTCCATGAAATGACGCTCAGCGGAATCGCCCTCGGCAATCGCGACATTATAGCCGCCCTGCACCATGCGCGTGCAGCCGCACTTGCCGAGCAAGCCCTTCACCGCAATGGTGACTTCCAGCGCGGGATTGCCGGCCTTGGCGTGAAGGGCCGCGAGCAACCCCGCCCCGCCCGCGCCCAGCACCAGAATATCCGTGCTGCGACGTGTAATTTGCGCGGGCATTACGACGCCCCCATTTTTTCAAGCACTGCCTGGCGCCTGCGCGCCGCTTCATCATTCACCGTGGCGAATAGGCTGCCGCCAAGGCTATCCATCGCCACCAGCAATGGCCCAAAACCCTTGATGCGGAATTTGTAGAGGCTTTCGGGATTGAGATCATCCATATCCACATCCTCCACCGCTTCGATCCAGGTGGTCTGAAGCGCCGCCGCACCACCAACCACGGCGAGATAGGCGCCGCCTAAATCACGAAAGGCGGCAAGTGATCCATCGCGCAGGCCGCCCTTGCCGATGATGATCCGCACCCCTTCGCGTTCCATCAGCGGGCGGGTGAAGCGTTCCATGCGGTCAGATGTCGTGGTGCCGACACATACCGCCTCATACCCCGAATGATTATTGCCGACGCGTTCCACCTTCCGCAGATTGGGTGCGGTATGGATCACGGCATGGCCTTGCAGATTGAATTTGGTACGCCGGCCATGATCGAACATATGGATTTGCGTCGCATCCCTGACGCCATAGAGCGTTTCCTCTAGCGTCACCGTATCGCCCACACGCAGCGCGCGGACCTGGGCTTCGGAAATCGGCATGGGCAGTATGTGATGTGTCATGTGTCTTCCTCTGGGACTGGCCAGCGCCCTTGTGCAGCTTCGGCCAAGGCCTCATCTTCCAGGCGATAGGAAAGCTGCGCTGTCGGGGCAACACCTAGCTTGGTGTAAAAGGCGCGGGCACGCAGGTTTTCCTCAGCGGTGCCCCATTCCACGCGGCTATACTTGCCATTTGCCGCAAAGCGCATTGCGCCGCGCATCAGCGCACGCGCAGTACGTGTGCCGCGATGCGCCGCCATCACGAAAATATCGTGCAGCAATGGCCCCCAGGTGAAATCCCGCGCCGGGAAAAAACCGGAAAGCGCCACAAGCCCTGCCGGTTCATCCTCCGCGCGCCCGATCAGGCAAAACAGGCCCGCGCGATTGGCGGGCGAGGCCAGCGCCTCTGCCGCCGCAACAATGCGCGTATGGCCCAAAACCTCATCATAATAGGCGCCCATTCCCGCCAGGACGCGCATCAGGGCGGGCCGATCCGCTGCCCCTGCCAAGGTCACTGCGATGCTTGCGGAAGACATGGTTCAAAAACCGATGCTGCTGCCGGCGGGCGTGAAGGTCGCACTCGCGCGCCGTGCGCTATGGCATTGGATATTTACCGCCACCGGATTCATGGTGATGTGCGTCGCTGCCACCTCAACATGCACGGCGAAGGAAGTGCTGTCACCGCCCAAGCCTTGTGGGCCAATGCCCAGCGCATTCACCGCTTCGGAAAGTTCTGCTTCCAGCTTCGCCCCTTCCGCATCGCTGCAGCGCGACCCAAGCGGGCGGGTTGCGGCAATCTTCGCCAAATGCATGCAAAGATCGGAAGTGCCACCGACGCCCACACCAACAATTGTCGGCGGGCAGACCTTGCCGCCAGCCTGGATCACGCGGTCCACCACAAAGCGCTTCACGGCAGGAAGCCCATCGGCGGGGATCAGCATTTGCAGAAAGGACCCGTTTTCTGAGCCCGATCCCTTTGGAATCATCTCAAGCCGCACCTCGCGATCCGCATTGGTGAAATCAATATTGATCACCGGCACGCGTTCCCCGCAAGAGGTATGTTCATTCTTTCGCGTAATCGGATGCACTACGGAAGACCGCAGCGGGTGTTCGCGCGTGGCGCGCGCCGTACCGCGGGCAATCGCTTCCTTCAGCGCAAAGCCATCCACCGCCACATTGCGCCCGATCAGCAAATTGAAGATCGGAATGCCGGTATCCTGGCACAGCAAATTATCCATCCGCTCCGCGACACCGATATTCTCAACCATCGTGGCCAGGATGGTCTTGGCGGTGGCATCGGTCTCAGTAGCATCAAGCCGCGTGAAACCCGCCTTGATATCATCGGGCAGGATCTTGCAGGCGCGGATATAAAGCAGCTTGGCCGCTTCCTCGATCGCCTGTGGTGTAACGACGAGCGGCGCGATTTCGGTTTTTGATATCAGGCTCACGCAATCATCCCCCCGGTGCGCGTAGTTTCCCACAAGTGCCGGCAGGATGAAAGCGTGTCACAGCACGAGCGAAAGCCCCGATAGAAAAAGCAGCCCCAAAAGCACCAGGCGAAACCCCTCCGCCGGGATCACGCTATAGGCGCGGAGGCCAAGCCAGGTGCCAAGACCCAAGGCGGGCAGGGCGATCAACAGCGTTTTCGCCGTTTCCAGCGTGAAAAACCCGGTGATTGCCAGCCAGGCTGCGGCGATGATCTGCATGACCACAATAAAGGGCTGAAAAATCGCGCGGGCCTCGTCTTTGCGGAGCCCTTTCACGTCCGTCCACATGGAAGGCAGCGCGCCGGAAAACCCGCCAATGCCCCCCAAGGCGCCAGCCAGAAACCCCACCACCGCATCGGCGCGCGACCCCGCCGTCAGCTTGGGCGGGGCCAGGCGCAGCGCAATCCGCGCCAGCATGAAGCCAGCATAAACCACCAGCAGCAAACCAATGCCGCCCACAATCACGCGCGCTTCCACGACAATGAGTGACCAAACGCCAAACGGCGTGCCCAAGGCCCCGGCAAAAACATAAGGCTTCAGCACCGGCCATCGAATGGCGGGCCATACCACGCGCAAGGTCACGCTTTGGATCAGGAGTGATCCCAGCACCAGCACCGGCGCGATCTCCTGAGGGGTCACCCAGTGATACAGGATCCCCGCCGCCACCAGATTGAAGGCAAAGCCCGCAAGCCCCGCGCAAAACGCCGCGATGAAGCAGCCGCCCAGCAGCGCCTGAAGATCAAAAGACATTGAACAGGAAAACCAATCCCACCAGCAGTGAAAGCCCGAAGGAGGCCGCCACCAGATCCTTCTGCTCCCGCCCCCAGCCCAAAAATTCCAGCGCCATGACGCGCAAACCGCCCGCCAGATGCGCGGCCAGCAGGATGACCAAACCGGTCTCGACCAGTTTCACCAAGGGGTTTTCTGCCCAGCGCAGAAAGCCATCCAGCCGCGCCTCCCCCTGAATGGCGCTGCCGAGTGCCCAGAAATGCAGCGGCAGGAAAAGCGCCAGCAAAAGGCCAGAGACCCGATGCACGGCAAAGCCGATCCAGCTTGGGTGAGAACGCGCGCGGAAATCCATCAGTCGTAAAGCCCAAAGGCGGCACGGATGCCGAAGGCCGCGGCCAGCAGGCCAAGCGCAAGCCAGCAGAAATCAAGGCCTCGCCCGCGCCAGCCGAGCGTTTCGCCCGCGATGTTGCGGAGCCCAATCGCGCCATGCAGCCCGGCGGCTAGCGCAAACACCACATAAAAGCCAAGCCAGGCTTCAGAACCTTGGGTACGTGCCAGAATCTCGCGCGCTGAAAGCCCGCCACGCATGGCGAGCAGAATCGTCACCAGATGCACCAGCACCGCAAGCGCCAGGATCATGGCGGTGATGCGCTGCACCACCCAAAGATTCGCCTGCCCGCGCGCGGCCCTGTCAGCCATGGCGCTTGCCGCCGAACAGGCTCTCCCAGAACAAGGTTCGCTTCAGCCCGGCAATGGCGCCTGACGGGTCAATCTGCTTCGGGCAGCGTTCCGTGCAAGAACGGGTGGAATGGCATGAATGGCAGCCGGCATCGCCTGCCACGGCATCCAGCCTTTCGCCGCGCGCGCCATCACGCGCATCATTCACCAAGGTCCAGGCGCGATTCAGTGCCGCCGGCCCTAGATAATCGCCATTCCAGGCGACAACATCGCAGGACGCGTAGCAAACGGCGCAGCCGATGCATTCAATGCCGGCATCAGCTTCGCGCCTGGCCTTGCTGCCGGGGGCGACCACGGTAAATTCATTCGGCACAGCGCCATCGGGTGCGTCCTTCGGTTGAAAGAACCCTTGCGCGCGCTGCCATTTGTCGAAGAAGGGCGCCAGATCTGCGGCCAGGTCACGGATCACCGGCAGATTGGCTAAGGGGCGCAGTTCCAAAGCGCCATCAGCGCCCACCACTTTCCGCACATGCGTCCGGCAGGTCCAGCGTGCACGGCCATTCACCGTCATCGCACAAGACCCGCACATGCCAACGCGGCAGGCGAAGCGATAGGCAAGGCTCGGGTCCAATTCGCGCTGGATATGTGTGACAACATCCAGCACGGTCTGATTGTCACGCGCCGGCACATCATAGCGCGCGAAACCGCCAGCATCCTCGCCACGCCAGACACTGACCTTGAGCTGTTCCATGAGCGCCAGACTAAGCCCGCTGGACAGCCTGTCCAGCCCATGGCCTGTTAAACACAACAGGAGGAAGCAGGCATGGAACAACGCGGGGCGGATATTTTGGTAGCGGCGCTGAAGCAGGCGGGCGTCAGCCGCATTTTCACGCTTTCGGGCAATCACATCATGACCATCTTCGATGCCTTGCTCGGCAGCGGGATTGAGCTTGTGCATACCCGCCAGGAGGCCGCCGCAGTGCATATGGCCGATGCCTGGGCAAGGCTGACCGGGGAAGTTGGTGTCGCGATGGTGACCGGGGGGCAGGGCCATACCAATGCCATCGCCGCCATGCCGACTGCCATGGCGGGGGAGGTGCCGGTGGTGCTGCTCTCCGGCCATGCGCCCTTGCGCGAGTTGGGCATGGGCAGTTTTCAGGAAATGCGCCAGGCCGATATCGCTGAACCGCTCACAAAACTCTCCTTTACGGCCTCCAGCACGGCGGGCATTGCCGCCAATGTGGCGCGCGCCTTTCGTGTCGCGCGGTCTGGCCGCCCTGGCCCGGTGCATCTCAGCCTGCCGACTGATCTGATGGATGCGCGCATCACGGCACCCGCTTTGCCCGATGCGGCGGCCTTCGGCGCTGCGGCCATGCCGCTTGGCGCCAGCACAGCCCATGCCATCGCGGGGATGATTGCGGAAGCAGCGCGGCCGGTCATTTTGGCCCCGCCCGCCTTGTGTAGCCCGCACGGCAAGCCATTGATCGCCGCTCTTGCTGCCGCCGCTGGCCTGCCCGTGATCCCGATGGAAAGCCCGCGCGGGTTGAATGACCCCTCGCTTGGCGCTTATGCGGGGTTGCTGGCGGAAGTTGATCTGGTTGTTCTGCTTGGCAAGGCGCTTGATTTCTCGCTTCGCTTCGGCCGCGCGCCCGAGATTTCGGCGGAGGCCCGCTTCATTCAGATTGACCCCGATGCCGGCGTACTCGCGCGCGGCGCGCGTGCCCTGGCGGGGCGGATTGCCCTGGCAGCGGTGGCAAGTGCCGCCGAGGCGACCCAGGCGCTGACCCGCGCCACGAAACCCCACGCCAATCAAGCCTGGGCGGCGCGGCTTGCAGCGGCCATCGCGTTCCGACCACCCGGCTGGGCGACTTTGGCAGGCGCGACCGGTGGCCCGATCCACCCCGCGACATTGTTCCAGGCGGCCAAGCCCTTCCTTGAACAAGGCGCGGAGTCTGTCCTGATCAGCGATGGTGGGGAAATCGGCCAATGGGCGCAGGCGATCCTTGCCGCGCCAACGCGCATCATCAATGGCCTGGCCGGCGCCATCGGGCCATCCATCCCCTTCGCCATGGCAGCGCGCGCTGCTAAGCCCGAGGCGCGAGTCCTGGCCATCATGGGCGACGGCACTTTCGGCTTTCACATGGCGGAGTTTGATACCGCCTGCCGTCACAAGCTGCCTTTCGTTGCTGTGGTCGGCAACGATTCCCGCTGGAATGCCGAATATGAGATCCAGAAGCGCGATTACGGCGCGAACCGCACCCATGGCTGCGAATTGGCCCCAAGCACGCGTTACGATCTGGTGGCGGTGGCATTGGGTGGGCACGGCGAATACGTCACGCGCGCTGAGGAGATTGTCCCTGCGCTGGAACGCGCCTTCGCTTCCGGCAAGCCGTCTTGCGTGAATGTGGTGATTGAAGGCCAGCCGGCACCAAATATCAGGATAAGCTGATGAGGAAATTGCTGGGCGCCCGGAAGGAGGCGTCCAGATTTCTTGTGGAATTTCTGAAAAATCAGATCAAAAATTTAATACAAAGTAAAAACCTGTTAAATCAATCCAGGCTTTTACTTATGAGCACTATGCCTCATTCTCGCCTTAATTGATGCCCGCTTTGCCCTTTCTCGTCAATTCGATTTTATATTTGCAATCCATCCCAGTTTCGCCTACGGACCCCCCTATGTTGACCGCCAAGTCTTCGTCGGTACCCCCGGGTCGGCGAGTTGGTATGGCTCTTCAGCGTACGTTGCTGCGGAGCTCCCACCCCAAAAAGTTTCGTTCCTCCGGGTATTCGGCCCTAGCGGCCTTCAGGCTAACCCTGAGCAAAGCGCGCGGCGCCTCGACCGCGCCAATTGCTCTTTTGATTGCCCTTCTCAGCACCGCCTGCGCCGAAATGCCAGCCCCCGTTACTCAGGCGCCCGATATGCTACCGCGCGAGGTTTCCTCCCCCCGCGCCGCCTGCCTTGTTGCTGCGCGCCAAGCCGAAACCGCCCATGGCCTGCCGGAAGGGCTGCTGACGGCCATTGCGCTCAATGAAAGCGGGCTGCATGCCTATGCGCTCAATCTGAGGGGCCGAGCCTATTTCCCCGAAACGCGCGAAGAAGCGCGCCGGCTGCTGACTTCCGCTGGCACGCGCGGCATGGCAGGGTGCTTTCAGATCAATGCCGGCGTGCATGTTGCGCGTAGTGAGGATTGGCCGCTCGATCCGCTTCGCGCTGCCGATTGGTCAGCCCGCTATTTGGCTCAGCATTTTGAGACCTATGGCGATTGGGGTCGCGCGGTGCTACGCTGGCATGGCGCTTCACCGCGCCATGCCAATAATCGTATCGTCTGCCGCGTGCATAGCAAGCTGGAAGTGACCGCCCCTGGCAGTAGCCTATTTGCCGATCGCTGCCGCCCCGGCGCGCCGCAATGGGCACGCGTCAGGCAGAATGGCACCGCCCATCTCGAAGTGGCCGAAGCCGCCGAATAAGCGCGGTTCCCTCAAGGCGCTTGCCGCACCCCCATGGCCAAAGTTCTTTCATCCATGCGCGGCGTATGGTTCAGGCCCTTACGCAGGGCCCAGGTGTTCAGATACTGAAGCAATTGGATCAGCGGTTCTTCTTCCGCGTAGCGGACAATGGCCTCATGCCAGACCTTCTCCCGCGCTGCATCATTCAAGGTAGCTGATCCCCGCGCGGCGAACTCATCAAAAACCGGGCTTGAGAAACGCGCATTGTTATTGGCACCTGTCAGGCGTTCCCGGTCACGAGTGGCGACTGAATTCACGAGAAAATTGGAGGCCTCCCCGGTGGAACTTCCCCAAGCGCCCAACTGCATCGCATATTCAACGCGAGTCCGCCGCGGGACAAAGGCTGTCCATGGGGCAGCATCAACCTGCGTGCGGACGCCAATCCGTGTCCACATCTGCGCCACGGCCTGTGAAATCCGCGCATCATTGGCCCATCGATCATTCGGTGTATGGAGCGTGATGCGGAAACCATCCGGATAGCCCGCTTCCGCCAAAAGCCGTCTGGCGCCGTCGGGATCAAAACGGCGCGGCTTCACCGCAGCATTATAGCCAAAAGTGCCTTCCGGCAGCCATTGCGCCGTGGCGGTCGCGGCCCCTTCCATGACGCGTTCCACCAGCGCATCGCGATTGATCGCCATGGAAAGCGCGCGTCGCACACGCGCATCCTTCCAGGGGTTCACCGGCAAGGGCGTGCCGTTATTATCGGTGATCAGCGGCGTGCCACCATCCCGCGAAAAATCCGGCACCATATATGCTGTGCGAAGGCTGGGTACTTCGGTGACGGTAATGCGCGGATCACGCCTGAGCCTGACCAGATCGCTGGTTGGAACCTGTTCGATCATATCAATATCGCCCGCCAACAAGGCGGCTGTCCGCGACCCATCATTCAGCAGGAAGCGCTGCGTCGCCCGCGCCCAGGGCTCCTTCGGTCCCCAGTAGCCGTCATGGCGGATCATTTCGACGCGATCCCCAGAACGATAAGCCGCTAAACGATAAGGCCCGGTGCCAATCGCGGCCTTGCCGGTGTTGAAATCCTCACTGTTGGCGCCTTCCGCTGCGTGGCGGGCGATGATGCAGACCGAGGCCAGGTCAAGCGGCATCAGCGGATGCGGCGCCTTGGTATGGATAATCAGCGTATGTGCATCAGGCGTTTCAACCTTGGCAATGGCCCGCAGAAACCCGCCAAAGCCGCCCGGGCTATTCGGCACGCCGGCTTGCACGCGCGCAAAGGTGAAGACCACATCATCGGCGGTGAAGGGCTTGCCATCATGCCAGGAGACATCCCGCCGGAGCTTGAATTCCCACACGGTGTCGGAAACCACGCGCCAGCTTTCCGCGAGGCTCGGTTGCGGGCGGGCGCGTTCATCGCGTTCCACCAGACGGTCAAAAACATGATGCGTGAGTGCGTTATTTGGCCCAACATTGTGAAAATGCGGATCAATGGTGGTAACCGGCGCGGCAATCCCGACGGTCAGCGTCTGAGCGCTTGGCGCATTGATCGCAAAGGGCAGCGAAATCAGGGCAGCGAGCAGGGTTTTGGTGGGGGTTCTCAAGGTAGCCTCCTGGAGGTTCTTGGACGGAAGGCTAACGCGGGTTTGCGGACCCACGCCAGAGGCTATTGCCAAAAAATTTGCTGGCGCCGCAGGGTCACTTCCGCTTGGCAAATGGGCACAAATACTCTCAGGCCATGGTGGCGGCGGCGAGTGCGGTAATCTCCGCCACATCATAGGCCGGCGCGACTTCAACAACATCCGCGCCGCGAAAATCCACTCCTGCCATGCCGCGCAATATTGCCCGAGCCTGCCCGCTCGCGAGGCCGCCAATCTCGGGCGTGTCGGTGCCTGGCGCGAAGCCGGGATCAAGCCCGTCAATATCGAAGGAAAGATAACATGGGCCGTTGCCCAGCACATCGCAGATTTGGGAAATGACCGTGTTGATCGGCGCCTAATGCACATCCTGCGCGGAGAGGATCGTCGCGCCCTTGCGCGCGGGTCCAGGCGTAGTTTTCCGGCCAGGCGGAGGCGCGGATACCCACCTGCACCATGCGGCGCGGCGCGATCAGCCCTTCCTGGATGGCGTGCCAGAACACCGTGCCATGGGCGAAAACCCGGCCAAAATTATCCTCACCGGTGCCCAGATGCGCATCAATATGGAGCGACCCAGCGGTTCCCCGATGCGTTTATTTTAGCGGGCGCAATAGGGCGAGCGCGATGCTGTCTTCGCCACCAAAAGCGACGAGATGGGCGAGGCCTGCGGCCTGTTCTTCGATCAGTGCCAGGCTTTTTTTCCATATCGCCGAGCGCGATTTCAAATTCGCCAAGATCGGAAAGATCAAGCGATGCGGGCGGTGCGCCGGTGATCGGGTGCCGCTCATCGGTCAACATTCGGGCAGCGGCGCGGATGGCGCGGGGGCCATCACGTGGGCCGGCGCGGTTGGTGGTGCCGATATCAAGCGGCAAGCCGGCCATGCAAAAGGCGAAGCCCCGGTCATGCGGCGGGCGCCGAGGAAGGCGTGCGGGGCGGCAAAGGAGATGGGCGCGCACTTGGGTGTTGTCTGCAATCCGCCCGCCCCACCTGTCCAGGGGGTGGGGTGCCGCGTGACACAAATCCGCTTCGTAGCGGGACGCTCTGCGAAGTCTTCGCCGGTCGTCCCTCAGCCCATTCAGCCCTGGCGTTCCACCATCAGTTTCTTGATTTCACCAATGGCTTCCGCGGGATTGAGCCCCTTGGGGCAGGTGCGCGTGCAATTCATGATGGTATGGCATCGATACAGCCGGAAGGGGTCTTCCAGATTATCCAACCGCTCACCGGTTGCCTCATCGCGTGAATCGGCGATCCAGCGATAGGCTTGCAACAGCACCGCCGGGCCCAAATACCGATCACCATTCCACCAATAGGACGGGCAAGAGGTGGAGCAGCAGAAGCACAGAATGCACTCCCACAGCCCATCCAGCTTCGCGCGTTCTTCCTTGGATTGCAGGCGTTCCGCATCGGGCGGCGGGGGCGTGTCTGATTTCAGCCAGGGCTCCACGCTGCGAAGCTGCGCGTAAATCTGCGACAGATCGGGCACCAGATCCTTCACCACCGGCATATGTGGCAGCGGGTTGATGCGCACATCGCCCTTCACCTCATCAATGGGTTTCAGGCAAGCAAGCGTATTCAACCCATCAATATTCATGGCGCAGGATCCGCAAATCCCCTCTCGGCAGGAACGCCGGAAGGTGAGCGTGCTGTCCACCTCATTCTTGATCTTGATCAGCGCGTCCAGCACCATGGGGCCGCATTGCTCAAGGTCAACTTCATAAGTCTCGCTGCGCGGGTTTTCACCGGAATCCGGGTCCCAGCGATAGATTTTGAAATTCTTGACTTTCTTCGCACAAGCCGGCGCCTTATGCGTCTTGCCGGTACCGATGGTCGAATTCTTGGGAAGCGTGAAAGTGGCCATTGTGCCGGCTCCTAATAAACGCGCGCCTTGGGCGGGAAGACCTGCACTTCATTCGTCAGCGTGCGCATCTTCACATCACGATAATCAAGCTTCACCTCGCGCTTGTCAGTCACCCAAGCCAGCGTGTGCTTCATCCAGGTCTGATCATCGCGCTCGGGGAAATCCTCATGCGCATGGGCGCCGCGGCTTTCCTTGCGCGCTTCCGCACCAACAACCGTGGTGATCGCATTGCCGATCAGATTATCAAGCTCCAGCGCTTCCACCAGATCGCTGTTCCAGATCAGGCTGCGATCGGCGATCTTAATATCGCCATAGCTGCCCGCGACCTGCGCCATCTTGTCCACACCTTCCTTGAGCAATTCTGACGTGCGGAACACCGCCGCGTGCGTCTGCATGGTGCGCTGCATGGCAAGGCGCAGTTCGGCCACATTGGTGCCGCCCTTGGCGTGACGTGCGCGATCAAAGCGATCCAGGCTCGCTTCACCCGCCTTTGATGGCAGCGGCGGCTGGGAAGCGCCGGGCTTGATGGTCTCCGCCGCGCGATGCGCCGCCGCCCGACCAAACACCACGAGATCGAGCAGCGAATTCGTCCCAAGGCGGTTCGCGCCATGGACGGAAACGCACGCCGCTTCACCCACCGCCATCAGCCCCGGCACCACACGGTCCTGGTCCTTCGCGGTTGGATTCAGCACTTCGGTGTGAATATTCGTGGGAATGCCGCCCATATTGTAATGCACGGTTGGTAGGATCGGGATCGGTTCCTTCGTCACATCCACGCCCGAGAAGATCTTCGCCGTTTCCGAAATCCCCGGCAGGCGTTCATGCAGCATCTCGGCGCCGAGATGCTCCAGATGCAGATGGATGTGGTCGCGCTGCGGGCCAACGCCACGGCCTTCGCGGATTTCCATGGACATGGCGCGTGAGACAACGTCGCGGCTCGCCAAATCCTTCGCCGTCGGCGCATAGCGTTCCATGAAACGCTCGCCTTCCGAATTGGTCAGATAGCCGCCTTCACCGCGTGCCCCTTCCGTGATCAGGCAGCCGGCGCCGTAAATCCCCGTCGGGTGGAATTGCACAAATTCCTGATCCTGCAGGGGCAGCCCCGCGCGTAGCACCATCCCGCCGCCATCACCCGTACAGGTATGGGCCGAAGTGCAGGAGAAATAGGCACGGCCATAGCCACCGGTCGCCAACACCACGCTTTGCGCGCGGAAACGATGGATCGAGCCATCTTCCAGGCACCAGGCGGTGACGCCGCGGCACACACCCTCATCATCCGTGATCAGGTCAAGCGCGATGTATTCAACGAAGAATTCGCAGCCATGCTTCAAGGATTGCTGATAGAGCGTGTGCAGAATGGCGTGCCCGGTGCGGTCAGCGGCGGCACAGGCGCGCATCGCCGGCATCTTGCCGTAATCCTGCATATGGCCGCCAAAGGGGCGCTGATAGATGCGGCCATCTTCGGTGCGGCTGAAGGGCACGCCGTAATGTTCAAGCTCAATCACGGCGGGGATGGCTTCGCGGCACATATATTCAATGGCGTCCTGATCGCCCAGCCAGTCAGACCCCTTCACGGTGTCATACATGTGCCAGCGCCAATCATCTTCGCCCATATTGCCAAGCGCGGCGCCAATGCCGCCCTGCGCGGCAACCGTATGGCTGCGCGTTGGGAAGACCTTGGTGACGCAGGCTGTCTTCAAACCCGCCGCGCCCATGCCGAAAGTGGCGCGCAGCCCGGCGCCACCGGCACCCACCACCACCACATCATAGGTGTGGTCCACAATCCGATAGGCGCCATTCGAAGGCTTGCTGATCGCATTCATTGCTTCATCTCATCCTGCCAGGCGGCGGGGAATGCGCCCCGGACCCGCCGAAAACCTCAACCAAACCTCACAGCGTGATGCGCAGAACACTCAAAGTTGTTGCCAGCCACAAGAGAATGGCGAGCCCATTCACCGCGCAAATCAGCGCAAAGCGCTGCAGGTCGCTTCTGATGTAATCCTCAATCACCACTTGTAAACCCGCAGCGGTATGATGAAACGCCGCAGCCAGGAAAGCCAGCAGCAGGACCGCATTGAAGGTGTTGCCGAGCCATTGCAACGCCACCGCATACTCGGCGCCGATCAGGCGCGAAAGCGAGAAGATCAGCCAGATCGAAAGCGGCAGCAACGCGATGGAGGTCACGCGCTGCATCCACCAATGATGCGTGCCGCCCTTGGCGGAGCCCATGCCGCGCACGCGCCCCAGCGGGCTGCGGAGCGAACGGATCGAGGCGCTGTCTTCAGCCATGATGATGCCTCCTCAGATCAGGATCAGCAGGAACGTGATCACGGAAAGCGCCGCAGTGCCGATCACCACCATACGCCCGGAACGATAGGCATCTTCCATGGCAAAGCCGCGCCCCGCATCCCAGAACAAATGCCGAATGCCCGCGCAAGTGTGGTACCAGGCCGCGATGGTCAGCCCGAACAGCGCGACCCACCCCATGAAAGATCCGAAGAACCATTGCGCCGCGGCAAAGGCGCCCTGTCCCGAACCGGCGGCGATTAGCCACCAGGAGAGCAGCACCAAGCCCCCGCACCACACCACACCGCTGATGCGGTGCAGAATGGACAGCAGGCTCGTCATTTGCAGCATGTCATAGACTTGCAAATGCGGCGACAAAGGCCGGCGCGTCAGCGTGCCATCGGAACGGCGACCAAGCATGGCCGCTTCCCGCGCATCTTTAATCCTTACCATCAACCCTACTCCACGAATTCGACTCCGCACGGAACCCGCGCGGGCAAATTTCTTGACACCCTTTCTAGGTCGCGCCTGCCATAGCGTCAAATCAGACCGTTGGTCCTCATACTGGCCGCAAAAGATTGACGAATGCACCACCGGGGAGCAATTTCGCCGGCCAATTGGACAGGGGCCGAAGGGCTCATGAGCGCAGCAACTTCCGAGGCCCCGGCGGGCGGCCAGGATACCCGCATCATCGCCCTGATCGGCACCGGGCATTTCCTGTCCCATTTCTACATGCTCTGCCTGCCGCCGCTGTTTCTGGTCTGGCGCCAGGAATTCGGCGCTTCCTATGCCGAGCTCGGCCTGACGGTGGCGCTGATGAGCGGCACGACCGCCCTGTTGCAAACCCCGGTCGGCTTCGCGGTGGATCACTACGGCGCCAGGCCCTTTCTGGTGGGCGGGACGCTGATCATGGCGCTTTCCATCTCGGCCATGGCCTTTGCGCCGGGAGTTTGGGCGATTTGGTTGCTCGCGATCACGTCTGGCGTTGGCAATAGCGTGATCCACCCGGCGGATTACGCCATCTTGGCCGGCAGCATCCGGCAGGAACGCATGGGCCGTGCCTTTGCCATGCATACCTTTACCGGCAATCTGGGCTTTGCCCTGGCACCGCCCGTGATCGCCCTTTTGCTGCTGGTGATGGGCTGGCGGGAAGCCCTGTTGCTGGTTGGCCTGCTCGGCGTGCCGGTGGTGGGGGCCATTCTGCTGCAAAGCCGCATCCTGAAGGACCAGGCCAAGGCCAAAACCGCCGAGGAAGCAGGGCAGAGCGGGCGTGAGTTGCTCCTCTCCCGCCCCATGCTGCTGTTTTTCGCGTTCTTCCTGCTCTCGGCCGCGGCCGGGTCGGGCGCTCAGGCCTTTGTCATCACCGTGCTCGGCAAGCTTTGGGCGACGCCCATCGCGACGGCTTCAATGGTGCTGACGGGCTACATGGCCGGCGCCACCGGCGGCACGCTGATCGGCGGCTGTTTTGTGGACCGCACAAAAGGCCGAGGGCTGATGGGCTTTGTGACCATCCTTACGCTTTTCGCAATGGCGATGTTTCTGGTGCTGGGTCTGGTCGCCATGCCGGAAATTGCCCTCCCTGGGATCGGGCTGCTGGCTGGCCTCGCCATGGGGGCATCGCGCACCCCGCGCGATCTCATGCTGAAGGATGCTTGCCCGCCTGGGCAGATCGGCAAGGTATTTGGCTTTGTCTCCTCCGGGCTGCCGCTTGGTGGCGCCATTACGCCTGTGCCGCTCGGGTTTTTGATTGATATGGGCTACCCGGTGCTGGTGCTGCCGGTGGTGGCGGGGCTGCTGGGGCTTTCGCTGCTGTGCGCGGGCGGGGCGCGGGCCAGCAGCAATGCCGCAAAAACCAGCACCGTCGCGGCTGAATGACAAAGATAGAAGACGGGAGGGCTCTGCCCTCCCGAAGTTTCTTGTTCCGCCACCTTCGCGGCCCGAGCAAACATGTCCGCCGCCGCCGCTAATAGCCCTGGCTGTCCCATCATCAGCATCGCTGCGAACTGCCCCTCCACCGTGATGCCCGGCGGTGTGCGCCCAGGGGCGGGGTGGATCACCACACGTTCAATCAACCCACGAGCGGCATTAAGCGCCTCAAAGGCTGTCGAGAGATCAGCCAGCGCGCTATTCTCCAGGCTACGAATTTCAGCAGCCTGCTAGTCGCGGATCGTATTGGTTAGTGTGCCAATGCCCTCAATGGTGAGTTCCATGACATCGCCCGCCTTCAGTGTTTGCGGCGGCTGCATGGCGTAGCCGACCCCTTCCGGCGTGCCAGTCATGATCACATCGCCCGGCAGCAGGGTAAAGCCGGCAGAGAGCTGATGAATGATCTCCGGCACGTCGAAAATCATCTTGCTGGTACGGCTGGCTTGCCGCTGTTCGCCATTGATCTTGAGGCCAATCGCTAGATCAGCGGCGCTTAGATCCGCCGCCGGCACAATCACGGGGCCGAGTGGGCAGGACCGATCCAGCGACTTGCCCTTGAACCATTGCCCATGGCGGCGCTGCAAATCGCGCCCCGTCACGTCATTGCCGATGGTCCAGCCATAGACATGCTCAAGCGCCTTTTCCTTAGGAATATCGCGCCCGCCGGTGCCGATGATTGCTACCAGCTCAACCTCATAGTCCAACCATTTGGTGACACCCTCATGCGTTGGCACTTTCGCACCCGGGGCAATCACGCAATCGGCGGCCTTGGTGAAGAATTGCGGGTATTTCGGCACTTCGCTTTGGGTGATGCCGCGTGTGCGATCACCTTCCGCGACATGGTCCATGTAGTTGCGGCCAACGCAGAACACATTCCGGCGCGGCTGTGGGATAGGGGCTTGCAGCGCAACGCTCGCCAGCGGCTGCAGCGCATGGGCGGGCGGATTGGCGGCGCGCGCGCGGATCGCGGCCAGCATGGCGGCGCCGCCATCAATCACCGCAAGCATATCGCGCGCCGGCGGCATGGCGACCGCTAAATCGAGCACGCGCCCGCCGGGAAGCAGCACGCCCGCGCGGCTTCCCGCAGCATCGGCAAAGGTGATCAGATTCAAGGCAGCCATCTGGTTTCCCCAAATAAAAACCGACGCAGTTTCAAGCAAGTGGACGCACTTGGCGACTCGGAAAATGCGACCAACCAAAATTTTAGAGCATGACGGCCATGCAAACGCGGGGCGGGCATGCTCTACATAGGCAGGCAAGCGCGACCCGGGCTTTCGCGCAAGCCCTGCGCCCCGATCAGGGCGCTTCAAACCGCGCGAGGCGTACCGCGGTATGCCCGCGCGGCGCCACCGGGGTTGGCATGACCAGCAGGCAATCATCATGAGGCGTTCTGATGTCTCGTACGCCATCCTGGGCAATGACGGTGCCGGCCTTTGGGATGATCTCACCACCGCGAAATTCCCGCGTGAAAATGAAGCTATGCGATGTGGCCGTGACGGTTTCGGTCACGCGCGCCAACAAAGGGGGTTCCGGCGATGGGGCCGGGGCAGGACCAAGTACGCCGTAAAGCCCAAGCGCACGGCGCGCCGTGGTGGCCATGGCCGTGATGGTCGCGGTTTCCCAATGCTGCCCGGCTTCCACAAGCACGGCGGCGCCGCTGCCACCTGGCTTGGTGAAATGCGCATGATCCACCAGGCGCCGCCCGGCAATATGGCCAGGGTCAGCCACCGTCAGGCGCGGCGTGCCGAGCGATTGGCCAAGCTTGATCGCGCGCTCCGCACCAGCAGCCAGAATCAACGGATCGGATGGCCAGAGCATGGAATGCAAATCCACCAGCACATCCACGCTTTCGATCACGGGCAGCAATTCCCGCACGCGGCGCATCTCCCGCGAATCGCGCGGGCTTTGCAGCCGGTCCTCGCCCCAAAGCCTGTTCAGATCCTCATCATGGTAGCGCGTCGCGGTGGGGTTTGCCGGATCAAAGGCGAGGAACGCGTCGGTATTGGCGAAGATCAGACTAAGCCGGCCCCGTTGAGGCCGGATGCCCGCCATAAGCATTTCCGCCAGCACGGCGGCGCCGGCGATTTCATTGCCATGGGTCAGCGCCACCAGCGCCAGATGCGGGCCGGGGGCGGCGGCGGCGAAGGTCCAAACGCCCTGAATGCCGCAATTGCCGCCAAGCCAAGGGCGCAGATCGGGCACAGCGAATCCAACCGCGAAATGCGGCACGACGCGCCCCCCAGCCTCCGTGTTTGCGGATTGCGTGCCCAGCAAACTACCCCTCAAATATCTTTCTAAGAATTAATTTTATACAAGTCACGCCACACGTCTATCCTCGGGAATGTTGAAGATATGGTCCAGCCAATGCCTCGTGCGCTGCGCATCGCCATTTTGGGGCTGCATTTGGAAGCAAATGCCTTCGTACCGGTCACAGTGAAGGAGGATTTCGCCCGGCAATGCCTGGAAAGGGGGGAAGCGATCTCGCGCCTGGCGCGCCAGCCGGTCAGCCATTTGCCATCGGAGATTCCGGGTTTCTACAAGCGTATGGATGAAACCGGGCCTTGGGTGCCGCTGCCCATTCTGGTCATGGCAGCGCCGCCAGGCGGGCCAATTGATCAAAGCCTGTTGAATGACGCGCTGGATGAAATGCGGGCCGGTTTGGCGGCGGCACTTCCCTTGGATGGTGTCTATGTCGCCAACCACGGCGCGAGCAGCGCAACGGGTGATGAGGATAGCGATGGCACCATGGCGGCGATGGTGCGCGCCATTGTGGGGCCGGCGGTGCCGATCGTCTGCACCCATGATCTGCATTGCAATATCAGCAAAAAGCTGATTGACGCCGTGGATGCCTTCATCGGCTATCGCACCAACCCGCATGTGGATATGCGCGAACGCGCCGCTGAGGCTGCCGATCTGCTGCGAGAGGCGCTTGGCGGTGAGCGTTTCGCGCGCGGCTTTGTGCGCCTGCCGATTACCCCGCCATCGGTGAGCCTGTTGACGGCGCGCGGCCCCTATGCGGATCGCGTGGCCGACTGCCAGGCGCTGATGGCGCGCGATCAGCGCATTGCCAATGCGTCCATCTGCGGCGGTTTTGTTTTCTCCGACTTGCCCAAATGCGGCATGACCATCACGGTCACAACCCGCGGCGGGGATCAGGCTTTGGCGGATGCGGCAGCGCTTGAGATCGCGCGCGCCACCTGGGCAGATCGGCAGCGGTATGTGGCGAAGCTTATGCCGCTTGCGGATGTCACCGTTCGCGCCAAGGCGGCGGCTCAGGGCGCTGACCCGGTGCTGATTGCCGATGTTGCCGATAATCCGGGCGGCGGTGGGCGCGGCAACACGGCCTATGTGCTACGCGCCTTGCATGTGGCGGGCGTCGCGGGCGTGGTGCTTGCCAATTTCGTTGATCCCGACCTGGCCGAGGAAGCCCATAAGCTCGGCGAAGCGGCGCGCTTCACCGCGCAATTCAACCGCAACCCGAGTGAATTTTCTGCAAGTTTCTCAGCCCCCGCGCGCACCCTGAAACTGTCGGATGGCAAGGGTGTGGGCCGGCGCGGCACCATGGCCGGGCGCGCCTTTGACCTTGGCCCGGCTGCGCTGCTTGAACTTGAAGGCAGCGGCATTCGCGTGGTGCTGGCGAGCCTGCGCCGCCAATGCCATGAACCGCGCATGATTGAGATGTTCGGCGTGGATATCGCCGCCGCGCGCGTGGTTGTTGTGAAATCCCGTGGCCATTTCCGTGCCGGTTTTGATGAATTCTTCCCCGATGAGCGCATTCTGGAGGTGGATGTGCCGGGCCTGACGAGCCCTGTTCTGGTCAATTTCCCCTGGAAACGTCTGCCACGCCCGGTGTTCCCGATTGATTTCGGGGCGGGCTGGTCAGGTGCCGCGTAAACCCCCACAATAATTCTCACATATTTCCGGAGACACGCATCATGACCGCAACCATCATCACCACGCGCGACGGTGGCCCGCTGCACTTCAAGGGTGAGCTCACCCTGAAGGGCGAACCGATTGAAGGCGGCGAGGCTTGGCTCTGCCGCTGCGGTGCGACCAAAAATGGCCCCTGGTGCGATGGCAGCCACAAGAGTGCTGGGATTCCGCTGACCGGCGCGCCGGCCAAGCGCGAAGGGCGCGATATTTCCGGCGTGACCGGGCCGGTCAATCTGGACCCGCAGCCCAATGGTTCGGTGCGCACTTCCGGCCCGATGATTGTGCAAAATGCCGCGGGTGAGGAGATTGACCGCACCC
The DNA here is from genome assembly GCA_016869715.1 of Alphaproteobacteria bacterium. Lineage (GTDB taxonomy): Bacteria > Pseudomonadota > Alphaproteobacteria > Acetobacterales > Acetobacteraceae > Neoroseomonas. The sequence goes on along the minus strand of VGDM01000006.1, from coordinate 87,359 downwards.
CGCAGGCTTCCTTCTGCCGCTGCGGCCAAACCGCCAAGGCGCCCTATTGCGATGGCAGTCACAAGAAGGCGGGTTTCGTCGCGCCGTAATTTTTGGCGTATTTGCAAGGCAAGTGGCTTCACTTGGCGGCTCGGAAGATGCGACCAAACAAAGACTCTACCTGCGCGCGCGCCGCACTTCAGCCACCGCGCGTTCCAAATCCGCGAGCGGCACCGCGCCCGGAATGAAGGCATCGCCAATGATCAAGGCGGGCGTGCCTTCGATGCGGAGCGCGCGGGCCAATTCCATGTTGGTGTCAATGCGCTGTTGCAAGGATGGGTCCAGCATATCGCGCTGCCAGCGGGGGATATCCATGCCGATCCGCTCGGCCTCGGCGCGCATCGCGCCTTCCGTTGGTTCGCCGCGTAGCGCCATCAGCCGATCGTAGAATTCATTGTATTTGCCCTGGCGCTGCGCGGCGAGCAAACCCCGTGCGGCCACCACGGATGCGGGGCCAAGCACTGGTAAATCCTTCACCACCACGCGGATGTTGCGGTCCTTCCGCAGCAATTCCGCCATCTCACCAGCCAGCCTTTTGCAGAAGGGGCAGCGGGCGTCGAAAAACTCCACAATCGTGACATCACCGCGCGGATTGCCGCGCACCGGGTCAGCGGGGTTGCGGAGCAGTGCGGCCTCATGCGTGCGAATGGCATGGGCTTGGGTCGCATTGCGTTCAAAATCCTCGGCTGCCTGCAGTGCCTCCAGGCCCTCACGCAACAGGGTCGGGTCGCGGCGCAGCGCATCGCGCAGAATAGTCAGGATTTCGGCACGCTGCGCTTCCGTAAAACCCTGCGCCAGGGCTGGGCCGGCCAGAGTGGCGGCAAGGGCAGATAGCAGCAGGCGTCTTTGCATGATGGCGGGGCCCCCGGCGTGGCGATGCGCTTAACCAAGCCCGGCCCGCGCTATGAGGCAAGCCGCGATTCTTCACCCCCGCCCTTGGACTCGGGCGCTTCTATGCTAATCCCTTTCCACTACGCGCCTGCCGGCGCGGCCAGTCAGGAAGAATAGCGGCATGATGCATCACGGCAGCAGGTTGAAACTGGGGCGGGGTTTGCTTGGCATTTGGCTTAGCCTGGCCTTGGCAGCTTGCCAGACGGTGGGATCCACCGTGGATCGCACGGTTGAGACGGTAACTGGTCGGTCGAGCATCCCCTTTGGCACGCCGGGCCATGTCTCGGGCTTCCTGGGCGGTGTGGCGGCCGATGAGCCCCGCGCGGCGATTATGGCACGGGATATCCTCTCAGGTGGCGGTTCCGCCGTGGATGCCGCGGTGGCGGGCGCCTTCACCATGGCGGTGACGCTGCCTTCGCGCGCCGGGCTTGGCGGCGGGGGTGTTTGCGTTGCCTTGGATGCGCAGCGCGGCTTGGCGCGCGCCATCATCTTCCCTGCCGGCGCGCGCACCGAAATCCCTGCGGGCACTGACCGCCCAGCCGCCTTGCCCGCCATGGCGCGCGGGCTTTTCGCGCTGCATCTCAATGCCGGGCGCTTCAAGATCGAGGATCTGATCCGCCCGGCCGAAGATTTAGCCCGGCTGGGCACGGAAATCAGTCGCACGCTCGCCGATGATCTGGTCGTGGTGGCTGGGCCATTGTTGCAGGACCCGAGCGCGCAACAGGTTTTTGCCCGCCTAGGCGGTGGCGTGCTGAGGCTTGATGATCGCATTGTTCAGCTGGATTTGAGTGCAACGCTGGCGCAACTTCGTGCCGCGCCGCTTGGTATCGGCGATCTTTATCAGGGAAATCTGGCGCAGCGGCTGGTGGAGGGTTCCATCATGTCGGGCGGCGGGCTGACCGAAGCCGAGCTTCGCACAACGCGCATTCGCGTGACTGCCGCAGCGCGTTCGGCCTTGGGGTCTGATCTGGCGCTGCTTAGCACCGAGGCATCGCCGGGCATGGCCGGCGCGCTGCAAGCCGCGATGGCTGGTCAGGCCCCGGCGGATGGTGCCGCCGGGGCGGGGGCAGGGGCTTCGCTGATTACGCTGGATAGGGAAGGCAATGCGGTTTCCTGCGCCTTCAGCATGAACAACCTGTTCGGCACGGGGCGTATTGTGCCGGGTACGGGCATATTGCTGGCCGCCGCGCCGGGCATTGGCCGTGTGGAGGCAGCGCCCCTGCCGGTCGCGATTCTGGCGCGGCCCGATTTGCGGCGCTTCCGCGCGGCGGCTTCGGGCAGTGGCGGGCGGGCGGCTTTGGCGGCAACGGCCATGCCCTTGGCGGCGGTGCAACGCCGGGCCGGGCCGGCTGATCCCTATGTCGGTGTGCCAGCGCCCGGGCGCGGCGTGGTGATTTCGTGCGCTGGGCTGGTGCCAACCAATGGCTCGGCTTGCATTGGCGCTGCCGATCCGCGTGGCGGCGGCGTTGCGCTTGGCAGTTTTAGGCGCTGAGCATGGTGCTCAAGATCGGGCGCGGGGCGGAAGCGCCGCCATTTCTGGTGATGGATGTCATCTCGGCGGCCAATGCGCGTGCCGCGAGCCTGCCGCCCAGCGCGCCTGGCATTATCCGCATGGAGGTCGGCCAACCCGGCACCGGCGCCCCGCACGGCGCGGCTGAAGCCGCCATACGCGCACTCAATGCCGGTGCGCCGCTTGGCTATACGGAAGCCTTTGGATTGCTATCGCTGCGGGAGAGGATCGCGCGGCATTATCTGGACCATTACGGGATGGTTGTCCCGGCGTGGCGCATTGTGGTGACCATGGGCGCATCTGGCGCTTTTCCGCTCGCTTTTCTGGCGGCGTTTGATCCGGGCGATGCCATTGCCATGGCCGCGCCCTTCTACCCGCCCTATGCGAATATCCTGCAAGCACTTGGCATGCGCGCGCAATTGCTGGAATGCGATGCCGCAACACGGTTTCAGCCGACCGTCGCCATGCTGGAAAAGCTCGACCCGCGTCCGGCTGGCCTGATTATCGCGAGCCCCTGCAACCCCGCCGGAACCATGCTGGCGCCGGCGGAACTGGCCGCGATTGTGCGCTGGTGCCATGCCGAGGGCGTGCGGCTGATCAGCGATGAGATCTATCACGGGCTGAGCTGGGGCACGGTCGCGGAAAGCAGTGCGGCTCTCTTCAGCGATAGCGCCGTGGTGGTCAATAGTTTCTCCAAATACTGGTCCATGACCGGCTGGCGCATCGGCTGGCTGGTGCTGCCCGAGGATTTGATCCGCCCGGTGGAATGTCTTGCGCAAAACATGTTCATCAGCGCGCCGCATATCGCGCAGGTGGCGGCAGAGGCTGCCATGAATTGCCGCGAGGAACTTGAAGGCAATAAGGCAGCCTATGCGCGGAGCCGCGCCGCCCTGCTGGCCGGCCTGCCGCGTGCGGGGTTTGACCGGATCGCGGCGGCCGATGGCGCTTTTTATCTGTGGTGCGATGTCTCCGCGCTAACGAATGACAGCGCGGCGTTTTCGGCGGCCATGCTTGAGGGGGCGGGAATTGCCGCCACCACCGGGCTTGATTTTGACCGCGGGCGCGGTGGGCGGTTTTTGCGCTTTTCCTATTGCGGGCGGGAAGCGGATATGGCGGCGGCGCCGGAGCGCCTGGCGCGATGGTTGGGAAGATAAGGGCGCCTAGCTGGTTCGCCCCTTGCGTTCGATCTGTTTCACCTTGGGCCAGATAGATTTGAACAGCGCCTCTCGAAGCGAAATATCGCCGGGATCCGCCGGCGCGTAATCCGGGTGCAATTCGCGGGCGAGCACACGGCGCAGCGCGTTAAAGCGCTGACGATCCATTTCAGTGGCTTCTTCGGTCAGCATGCGCGCCTCGGCGGCGAAAGCGCGGCGCTTCCAGGCTTCGCGTTCCGCAATCAGCAGCCGGCAGGCATCGCGGAGCTTTTGCATATTCTCACGCTCGGCCATCAGCACGCGGGCGGCTTCGCGCAGCTTGTCCAGCATTTGCTGAGTGTCATTATTGCCGGTGGCGCTGGGCGGCGATGGAAGGGTAGGGGTTTCTGCTGGCCTTTGAGCCTCGGGCGGGCTGCCGCGCCGAAGCGCGGTGCTATTGGCCGCTGAGCCAGGTTTGCGCGCCGCCGGCGGCCCTTCAATGCGGGCAACTGGCCACCAGCCATCATCTTCGATCGCGCCGACCACGCCGGCACGTTCCATCCGTTCCAAATAATCCGGTGCGAGGCTCCAGCAGATGCCAAGGCCATCCGACAGGGTGCTGGTATTGATCCGCGGATGGCGGCGCACATAGCGCACGGCATCGGCATAGGTTGGAGTAGGCATGGTTCACCATCAGGCGATCCAGGGCGGATCACCTGACGGCATTTTTGCCCGTGTTTGTTTTGTTCGGTGAAGGGCTACGGCATTAGCCGCAAAAACCTAACCGGCAGTGATTTTGGCGGCCCGCACCACATCGGCCCAGGCGCCTGTTTCGCGTTCCATGCGCGCCGCCAAAGCCTCGGGCGAGGAAGGCACCACCAGCGCGCCGGCGTCAAAGGCGCGTTTGCGGATGGCGGGATCGGCCAACACCTCATTCAACTTCTGGGCGAGCGCACGCGCCACGGGTTCCGGCGTGCCGCGCGGCGCAAATAGGCTGAACCAGACATTGAGATCGAGGTCCGCCAGCCCTTCTTCCTTCGCCGAGGGGATATTCGGCATGCCCGGATGGCGTTCATTGGAACTGACGCAAAGCGCCCGTAGCTTGCCATCCGCCACCAGCGGCGTGAGCGGCGGCGGCGAATTCATGTAGAAATGCACGCGCCCTGCGATCAGGTCGCGAATGGTCTCGCCAGTGCCGCGATAGGGCACATGCAGCATGTCAATGCCCGCACGCAGCTTCAGCAATTCCGCGCCCAAATGATGCATGGACCCAACCCCGGCCGAGGCATAGGTCAGATCGCCCGGCCTTTGCTTGGCATGGGCGATGAATTCGCGCATGGAATTCACTGGGACGCTTGGGTGGGTCACGAAAAGCTGAGGCGTGTCAGTGATTTGCCCGATCGGCAGGAAATCCCGCGCGGGAACAATGCCGCCAAGCGTGCCAACGGCAACACGCCCGGTCATGGTGCCGCAATAGCCACATAGCAGCGTATGGCCATCCGGCCGCGCTTGCAGCACGGACGTAAGCCCCACCACATCATTCCCGCCCGGGCGGTTTTCCACCACCATGGAACCACCCAGCGCGCGACCCAATTGATCCGCGATCAGCCTGGCGCTGAAATCAGTACCTCCGCCGGCAGGCGATGGCACCACGAGCGTGATGGGCCGATTGGGGAAGGTGTCCTGCGCGCGCACCAGCGCGGGCATGCCGAGTATGCCAAGCGCCGCACCGGTCAGCGCGCGGCGGGAAAACCGTGTTTTCATGGTTATGCCTGTTTTGATATCAGACTGCGCCAGTGGCGGTGATGCCGCCATCAACAATCAGCTCCGTTCCAGTAATATGCTTGGCCTCGTTGGAGACCAGAAACAGCACCGCGTGCGCAATATCCCAGCCATCACCCATTTTGCCGAGCGGCACTTGCGCATCACGCTTGGCGATCAGCGCGGCGGCGTCATTCCCGCCCAATTGTCGCACCAGCCGATGTTCCACCAAGGGCGTATGCATCAGCCCCGGCACCACGGTATTGCAGCGCACGCCTGCCTTGGCGTTTTCAATCGCGACCGATTTGGACAGCGCCACAATGCCGTACTTAGTGGCGCTATAGGCGATATGCGGGCGCGCCGCCTGCATCCGATACCCAGCGATGGAGGAGATATTTACAATCGCACCTCCTGGCCGCCTCTTCAGATGGGGAAGGGCAAATTTGCAGCCAAGGAAAGCGGATTTCAGGTTGAAATCCAGCTGGCGATCCCACACTTCCTCCGGCATGGATTCTGCGCCGCCGGGGTGTGAGCCGCCGACATTGTTTACCATGATATCCAATTGGCCATAGCGCGCGACACCGGCTTCCACCGCCGCCTGGAAACTTTCAGAATTGAGCACATCGCAGATATGCGAGGCTGCCTCGCCGCCTTCCGATTTGATGATGCGGATCGTCTCCTCAACCGCGGCGGCATTGTTATCCAGGCCAAAGACCTTGGCGCCCTGGCGCGCGAGGAGCACGGCGGTAGCCTTCCCATTGCCCCAACCGGGACCCACCGAACCTGCCCCCGTGACGATGGCAACCTTGCCTTTGAGACTGAGCATGCTTTTCTCCGACTTGCTTTGGGCGAAGCATCCGCGCTTCACGCCGCGCCGTCCAGACCCCCCGCTTCCGGGGCTTCCGATTCGCGGTAAGCTTAAGGCGTCCAAATCGGAGAGTCCTGATGGCCGCAACTGTTGCGCGCAGCCGCGCCATGATCACCAAAACCCTGTCGGCCACCGCCGTTGAGGAAATCGCTGATGGCGCGCTGATCCAGGAAGATGGCGTCATCACCGAGATCGGCACCTATGATGATCTGCACCGCAAGCATCCAAGCCTGCCGGTGGTGGGCTCGGGGCACGACGTGATGCTGCCCGGCTTTGTCAATGCGCATCACCATGTCGGGCTGACGCCGGTGCAATTGGGCTCGCCCGATATGCCGCTGGAGCTTTGGTTCGTCACGCGCATGGTGGCGCGCAATGTGAACCCTTACCTTGATACGCTCTATTCCGCTTTTGAGATGGTTGGGTCCGGCATTACCACCGTGCAGCATTTGCATGGCTGGGCGCCGGGCAAGCTGCCTGATGTCGAAAAGCGCGCCGGTGAGATCATTCGCGCCTATGAGGATATCGGCATGCGTGTTTCCTATTGCTTCGCACTGCGTGACCAGAACCGGCTGGTCTATCAGGCGGATAAGGATTTCGTGGCAAGCCTGCCGCCCGAATTGCGCGGGCCGATGCAGCGCTGGTTTGATCGTTTTCAGTTGTCGCTGGAAGATAACCTCGATCTGTTCCGCAACCTCCATCGCAGCCACAACGCCAAGCGGCGCGTGCGTGTGCAATTGGCGCCGGCCAATCTGCATTGGTGTTCGGACAAGGCCCTGGCAGCGATGGCAGAGCTGTCACGCAGCCATGATGCGCCGATCCATATGCATCTGGTGGAAACCGCCTATCAGAAGGAATATGCGCGCCGTCGCGGTGGCGGTACAGCGGTGGAATATCTGGATCGCTTCGGCCTGCTTGGGCCGAACATGACGCTTGGCCATGGCGTTTGGCTGAATGAGAAGGATATTGACCGGCTGGCCGAGACTGGCACCTGCATCTGCCATAATTGTTCATCGAATTTTCGGCTGCGTTCCGGCGTGGCGCCGCTCAATCGTTTTGAAGCGCGCGGTCTCAATACCGCGATTGGGCTGGATGAGGCCGGTATAAATGATGACCGTGACATGCTGCAGGAATTGCGCCTGGTGCTGCGCGCGCATCGCATCCCCGGCGTGGGTGATGATGAAGTACCAGGCATGGCGCAGGTGCTCCGCATGGCAACGCTGGGTGGCGCGCGTACCACATCCTGGCGCGATGGCCTCGGCACGCTGGAGGTCGGCAAGGCAGCAGATTTATCGCTGATTGATTGGGACAGCATTGCCTATCCCTATCTGGATAAACTCACGCCCACACTGGATGCTGTGGTGCAGCGCGCGAAGGCGAGCGCGGTGCGCACCGTGATGTGTGATGGGGAAGTGATCTATCAGGAAGGCCGCTTCACGCGGGTTGATCGCGATGGGGCGCTCAAGGCGCTGCATGATGATCTGGCCCGCGCGCTGGCGGATGATGAGGTGGAACGGCGCCAGCTTTCCAAGAGGCTGCTGCCGCATGCCAGGCGCTTCTATGCCGATTACATTGACCCAAGGCGGCATGAACCCTTCTACCGGCCCAGTTCCAGGGTTTGACACGCCTGCCCGCAACCAGCGCTTGACGTTGGCCCCGAGGGGCGGAAGAGATGCTGCCATGGCTCTCCTACGCCTTTTGCCGATTCTGAGTGCTTTGGTGCTGGCCGCGCCGGCCTTTGGCCAATCGAGCCTGGGTGGCGCGCAGAATGTGCCGCCGCCACGCCAGGCGGCGCCCACGCCCGCGCCTGCCGCGCAGCCCAGGCCCGAACAGCGCCCGCCAGTGGTCAATCCGCCGGTAAGACCTCAGGCGACGCAACGCAACGCCGAGGGTCAGCCACGCCCCGCCGCGCAACAACAACAGCGCCCCCCTGGGCAGCAGCAACAACAGCGCCAGGCCGGCCAGCAGCAGCGCCCCGCCGGACAACCCCAAGCTGGGCAGGGCAATCGCGCTGCTGCCGGGGCCGCAGTCGGGGTCGCCGCCGGCGCTGCGGCCGGCGCTGCCGCCACTGCCGGGGCGGCCAAACCACCCGAAGCCGCCACGGCGCCCGCGCCGCCCCCGGAACGCGCCCCCACAACCGGTTCCGTCACCAGCCTGCCGCTGCCGCGCTTTGCCGCGCTCCGGTCGGATGAGGTGAATATGCGGAGCGGCCCGGGCACGCGCTTTCCCATTGAATGGACCTATCAGCGCCGCGAGTTGCCGGTGGAAATCGTGCGCGAATTCGAACTCTGGCGCCGCATCCGCGACCCGGAAGGCACCGAAGGCTGGGTGCACCAATCAACGCTGATGGGCCGGCGTTCCTTTATTGTGCGCGGCGCGCCGGGGTCTGAGGTGATGCTCCGCCGCCGGGCAGAGGATCAGGCGCAGCCCGTGGCGCGGCTCCGCCCCGGCGTGGTGGGCCGCTTGCGCGCCTGTGAGCCCAATAGCACCTGGTGTGAGGCGCAGATCGGCGAATTCCGAGGCCATATCCGGCGCGCCGATATCTGGGGCGTGGGGCCGAATGAGGAAGTGAAATAACGCCTCTTTCCCGCGCCCCGTTTTCCGGATTAAACTTTTGCCATGATCGACGACTCTCCCAACCGCGCGCTGCACGATATTGGCGGGATCGCGCGCTTCCGCTGCACCCCCGTTGAGCATGATGAGGCGCCGCCCGATGCCTTCGGCAAGAAGGTGGACGCCATTCGGCAAATCCTGGCGCAGAAGAAGATGATAACGGTTGATGAGCTTCGCCGCGGCATCGAAAGCATCTCAGAGGATGAATATTTCGCGCTTGGCTATTACGAACGTTGGTTGCGTTCGATTGCGGCGCTGATGGTCGAAAAAGGCGTCATCCGGCAGGAGGATTTGGCATGAGCGCTGCGCCCGAGGCTGCTGCCCCCCGCTTTGCGCCCGGTGCCCGGGTGCGCGTGAAGGATGATTGGCCCGAAACCCGTGGCCCCTGCCATATCCGCACGCCACATTATGTGCGTGGGAGGATGGGTCAGGTGGTTCGCCCACTCGGCGCCTTTCCGAACCCCGAGGATTTGGCCTTTGCCCGCCCGGCGCTGTGCCGGCAGCTTTATCATGTGCTGTTCGACCAGCCGCCCATTTGGGATGACGGTAAGGCTGGCGATACGGTCATGGTGGAAATCTTCGAACATTGGTTGGAGGAAGCCTGACATGGCCGCCCCTCCTTCTGGCGCGAGCCTCGCGCTGCTGGACAGACTGGTTGCCGCCCTGAATGCCAAGGGGCTGGTGAGTGAAACCGAAATCGCCGAGCGTCAGGCGATCACGGATCGCGCGAGCCCCGAGATTGGTGCCCGCATGGTGGCGCGCGCCTGGACCGATCCCGAATATTACGCGCTGCTGATGCGTGACGGTAAGGCCGCTGCTGAGGCGGCGGGCGCTTCCATGGCCGGCACGCCGGAGCTTGGCGTTTTGGAAAACACGCCAAAGCAGCATCATCTGGTGGTGTGTACGCTCTGTTCCTGCTACCCGCGCGCGCTGCTCGGCTACCCGCCCGGTTGGTATAAATCCTTCGCCTATCGGTCGCGCGCCGTGCGCGAACCGCGCGCGGTGCTGGCCGAATGGGGTACGCAATTGGCCGATAATGTCGAAATTCGCGTGGTGGATAGCACGGCGGATTACCGCTGGATGGTGCTGCCGATGCGGCCCGCTGGGACCGAGGGATGGAGTACGGAGAAGCTGGCGGCGCTTGTGACGCGGGATGCGCTGGTTGGGGTGGCGGTGCCGAGGGTGTGAGCAAGCCTCCTGTTGTTGCTTTCGGTCAATAAGGAGTGTAAATCTCAGCCTGACGCATACCGCAAATCACTGCTTGTGATTTGGACCACTGCGTTCCGCCCAAAAACTCATCGTGTTCCCGCTAATTTTTTAGGGAACCTCTGATTTAGTCCTGCCCTCTTGGTCTGTGATTGATTTTCCGATTCTATTGTGCCTCGGTCATTCCTCCCTTGAGCGCGACCCCCATGCAGTATCCGGATGTTTTTCGAGAAGGTGCGCCAGATCACCCAACCCCATGCGCTGCTCTCCCGCTCACCCTGCCGTGTTCCAAGCCTGGACGATGTCGCACCATCCGCCAAGCCATCATGCGCTGTTCAGCAGGGCCAAAGCCTCCCGATAGATGTCGCGGCGCTTGCGCCCGGTGGCCTTGGCGACTGCTTCCGCCGCATCCTTCACCGAAAGCCCACTCGCCAGCGCCGCACGCAATTGCGCGGTCACTTCCGCATCGCCGACCACTGCCTCAGCGGCTGCGGGGCCGACCACGATGCAAATTTCACCCCGCGCCTCGGCACTGGCATAATGCGCGGCCAAGTCGGCGAGGTTGCCGCGCCGCACTTCTTCAAACCGCTTGGTCATTTCGCGCGCAACGGCGGCGGGGCGCTCGACGCCAAAGGCCGCCGCCATATCGGCGAGGCTTTCGCCCAGCCGATGCGGTGCCTCGTAAAAAATCATGCTGGCGGCAAGCCCGGCCTGTTCCAGCGCCTTCAGCCGGGCAAGCGCTGCCGCACGCGCCGCCTGGCGCGGCGGCAGGAAGCCCTGAAACAGAAATGGCTCGGGCGGCAGGCCGGACAGGATAAGGGCCATCACCGCCGCATTGGGGCCTGGAATGGCCGAAATCGGCAAAGCCTCGGCAATCGCGGCGCGCACCAGCCGAAAGCCAGGGTCGCTCATCAAAGGCGTGCCGGCATCTGAAACCAGCGCCAATTTTTGCCCCTGTTTCAGCATTTCCAATATCCGGGGCAGCTCATTCGCTTCACTATGGTCATGCAGTGGAATCAGGCGCGCGGTGATGCCCAACCGGGCGAGCATTGCGCCGGTATTTCTGCTATCCTCACAGAGCACCGCATCGGCGGCCGTCAGGGCGGCCAGGGCGCGGGGCGAAAGATCCCCCATATTGCCTATGGGGGTGGCAACCAATGTAAGGCTAGGCCCGATGGCGGGCGTAGCCGAAGGATGGACCGGCCATGCCCCGTTTTCTGAATCGGCTTTCGTCACGCCTGATCGCCCTTGTTCCGCTTGGGTTGCTTGTCGCGCTTGCAGCCTGTGCACCGCAAGCCCCAATCATGGTGGGCGCAGCGCCGAATGGCGCACCGCCGGATGTGGCGCGCACCCGTGTTGCGCTGCTGCTTCCACTTTCAGGCCAGCAGGAAGCGCTTGGCCGGGCGCTTCAACAGGCAGCGGAATTTGCCTTGTTTGAACAGAACGATCGCCGCGTGGAATTCGTGCCCCTGGATACGGGCGGCAATGCCACGGGGGCGGGGGGTGCCGCGCGGCGTGCCGTGAGCCTTGGCGCGGTTGGTTTGGTGGGGCCGCTGACCGCCGCGGAAATGGCTGCGGCGGCACCGGTCGGGCAGGCAGCGCGGCTGCCGGTATTTGCCTTCACCAATGATGCGTCCCAGGCGCGGGCGGGGGTTTGGACCCTTGGTGTCACACCGGAACAGCAGATGCGCCGCGTGATGGGCTCGGCCATGTCGAGCGGGGCGCGGCAATTCGGCATGATCGCGCCGGATGATGCCTTTGGCCGCGCCCTGGCAGCGGCGATGCGGCAGACGGCGGCGGATTTCAACCTGCCACGCCCGGCGATTGTACTGTTCAATGAAAGGGCGGGCGCGGCCGGGCCGGTCGCTGAGATGACACGTCGCGGGGCCAGCCCGATGGATGCGGTGGTGATTGGCGCCACGGGCTTCCGGGCGCGGGAATTGGCCGCCGCCATCCGCGCCGGCGCGCAGGAAAACCCAAGGCCATTGCTGCTGGGCCATGCGCTCTGGATCGCTGATGGCGGGCTTGCCAATGAACCCGCCTTACATGGGGCGCTGTTCCCCGCCCCAGACGAACGCGCGCGGAGCAATTTTGATGCGCGCTTCCAGCAGGCTTTTGGCCAGCGTGCGCCGCGCATTGCCGGGGTTGCACATGATGCCGCGGTCATGGCAGCGGGGCTTGCGGTTGCGCCCGCCGGCACCACGCCAGATGCCATGCCGCGCTTTGATGGCGTGGATGGTCCGGTGCAGCTGCGCGCCAATGGGGTGGTTGATCGCAGCCTGGCGCTGTTTCGCGTCTCACCCAATGGCGATGCCGTGCTGGTGGAGCCGCCCATGCCGCTCGGCGTTGGCTTCTAAGCCCATGCACCGCAGCCGGCCTTCGGCATGAAGCCCTTGCTGCGCCTGACTTCTGCCATTGGCGCCGTGCCGCTATTAATACTGTGCCTGCTAATGCTAACGGGCGAATTGCGTCCGATACCCGGCCTTGCGGCGCTTGCCGCCCTATTGCTGGCAAGCCTTGCGCTTGCATGGGGCTGGCGCGCGCGGCTTGGCCTTGTCTCGGCCAGTCTTGGCGACGCGCTGGCACAAGTCAGGGCCGCGCCCACGAGGGCTGACGCCGCCGCGCTGCCCTCCGCCGAGGATTTGGCCGATGGCATCCGCCGCCTTGCGCGGGGTCTCACGGAACAGGGCGTGCTTTTGGAAAGGCTGCGCCGGGCGGATGCCGCCATTCTGGAAAACCTGCCCGAGCCTGTTTTGCTGCTTTCCGCCGAACGCGCTGTGCTGCGCGCCAACCCGGCAGCGCGGGAGATGCTAGGGCCAGAAGCAACTGGGCAGGGGCCGGATACGGCGGCGCTGCTCCGCCATCCCGTGCTGGCCGCCGCCATGGATGATGCGCTGATGCTGGGCTATTCCGTCACCGCGGAACTGCATTTACCGGTGCCGGTCCCGAGAGAGGTTTCGGCCCGTGTGGTGCCGCTGGATCCGCCGCTGGCTGATGGTGGACGGCTTTTGATTCTGCTGATTGATCGCAGTCGGGAGGCGGCAATTGAACGGACGCGCGCCGATTTTGTCGCCAATGCCAGCCATGAATTGCGCACACCGCTTGCAAGCCTGCTTGGCCTCATTGAAACGCTGCGTGGCCCTGCTGCCGATGATCCGGCGGCGCAGCAGCGCTTCCTTGGCATCATGGCCGAACAGGGTGAGCGGATACGTCGGATGATTGATGATCTGCTCAACTTGTCGCGTATCGAGATGGAAGAGCACCAGCCGCCGGTGGGTGAGGTACCTCTTGCAATGATCGCGCGTGCTGAGATGGAGGCACTTTCACCGCTGATGAAGCAGCGCAATATTCGGGCAGAATTGGAATTGGCGGAAGCGCTGGTGGCGCGGCCCGCCAATGCGGATCAGGTGGCGCAGGTGATCCGTAATGTCTTGGAAAACGCCATCAATCACGGGCGTGAAGGCGGGGTGATGATAGTCAGTTTGAAGCCTGCGGTCGCCGAGGATGGCACCGCACGCCCCGGCGCTTTGCTCAGCATCGCCGATGATGGGCCGGGCATTGCCAAGCACCATATCCCGCGCCTGACCGAGCGGTTTTACCGCGTGGACGCAGCGCGATCCCGCCATAAGGGCGGCACCGGGCTTGGTCTAGCCATTACGCGGCACATCATCATGCGCCACCGCGGCAGGCTTGCCATTGAAAGCACCGAAGGGCTTGGAACCAAGGTGAGTATCTGGCTGCCAGTCAGCTGAAGTGCCCCGAGCCTGGCAATGCCCGCCCCCGATCCAGCCTCGATCACTTGGGTGAAGCACGCCGCTAGGGTCCGGGATGAAGGCTTGGATTGATTGAAATTACTGAAATTTCAGCGCCATGCTCGGTTGGTGCCGCGCTTGACAAACAGCCTCGGCTAATGATCAACGTCTCCACGCGAAACGAGGATAATGCGGATGAAATGGCCGGTAATGGGCTATTTGCGCGCCGGGAGCCTTGCCGAGCTTTGGTCCACGCTTGAGGCGCATGGGGATGCGGCCCAGATCATCGCAGGCGGGCAGACGCTTCTGGCGACCCTCGCCTTCCGGCTTTCCGATCCGGGCACGCTGATTGATATTACCGGTATTGCTGAATTGCGCTGTATTTCCAGCAATGGCCAAGTGCTTCGCCTTGGGGCGCTGACGCTCCATGCTGATCTTTGCGGTGATCCTTTGGTGAAGGCGCATGCGCCCCTTCTGGCGGCGGCGGCACCCCTGATCGCGCATCCGGCCATTCGTAATCGCGGTACCTTGGGCGGCAGCTTGGCCTATGCCGATCCGGCAGCAGAATTGCCGGCCTGCATGGTGGCGCTGGACGCGACAATTATCGCTGCATCAGCCAAGGGAGAACGGCGCATTCCGGCAGCAGCCTTCTTCACCGATCTGCTGCAAACCGCACTCGCGCCGCGGGAAATCATCGCCGCGGTCGAAATCCCCTTGACCGCGCGCCTTGCCGCCATTGAGGAAATCACGCGCCGTTCCGGTGATTATGCCATGGCGGGCCTTGCTGCCACTTTGGCCTTGGATGCCGGGCGCATCTTGGCACCCCGCCTCGTTTATTTCGGTGTCGGCAAAATTCCCGTATTGGCTGCTGCTGCCGCCAAAGCGCTTGAAGGCCGCAGCCTGGACCGTGCCGGCATCAGCGCCGCGCAGCAAGCGCTGGCGGACGATCTTGACCCGCCCCATGATTTGCATGGCCCGCCGGAGATGAAGCGCCATCTGGCGCGCGTACTGACCGAACGCGTTTTGTTTGGTTTTCTGAAGCCGAAGGTGCAAGCCGCATGATGCCGATTACACTCACTGTAAATGGCGAGAAGGTGACACGGCATGTGGAACCGCGCCGCCATTTGATTGACTTTTTGCGCCTTGATCTTGGCCTGACCGGTTCGCATGCCGGCTGCGAACACGGCGTTTGCGGCGCTTGCACGCTCCGCGTCAATGGCAAGATCATGCGCGGTTGCCTGATCCTTGCGGCGTCACTGGATGGTGCAGAGGTAGAGACGATTGAAGGCCTTTCCGAAAGTGGAGAGGTTGCCGATTTGCAGGCGGCTTTCGTGGCGCGCAATGCGGCGCAATGCGGCTTTTGCACGCCAGGCATGGTGATGACGGCGGCTGAATTGCTCGCTGAAGGCGCCTGCCCGACGCGGGGTGAAATCCGCGAATATCTTTCGGGTAATTATTGCCGCTGCACCGGTTATCAGGCGATTGTGGATGCGGTTGAAGATGCGCTCCGCGCCAGGGGCACCACGCCATGAATGAAATCACACCTGCTTCCATCGGCCTGTCGCGCGAGGATTTGCCCAATTCCTATATTGGGCGATCCGTGCCGCGCCCGAATGTGCCGAAACTGGTGCAGGGGCGCGCGACCTTACCGATGATGTGACCCTACCGCGCATGCTGCAGGCGGCGTTTCTGCGCAGCCCCCATGCGCATGCGAAAATCAGCGCTATTGATACGGCGTCCGCCAAGGCAGTGCCCGGTGTGATCCGCGTTTTTACCGGCCATGATCTCGCGAAATTCTGCGACCCCTGGGTTGCCACGCTAGACCATCTGAAGGGCATGAAATCCGCCCCGCAATATCCGCTACCGCTCCACCGCGTCACCTGGCAGGGGGAACCGATTGTGGCGGTGGTCGCGGAAAGCCGCGCCGCAGCCGAAGATGGCGTGGCAGCACTTCAGGTGGAATTCGAAGCCCTGCCCGCCCAAACCGATATGGAAACCGCACTCGCCCCCGGTGCGGTCGTAATCCATCCGGAATTGGGCGATAATCTGGTATTCACCCGCACGGCGGAAGCCGGGGATGTCGCTGCGGCTTTCGCAGCCGCGCATAAAATTGTCGAGGCGCGCTTCGTCACGGGCCGGCATACGGGTGTGACGCTGGAACCCCGTTCCATCATCGCCGATTACAACCCGGCGGATGAAACACTGACGGTGCATCACTCGACGCAGGCGCCGCATATGATGCAGGGCGTCTTCGCCAAGCAGCTTCGCATGAAGGAAGGCGATGTCCGCGTGATCTGCAAGGATGTCGGCGGCAGCTTCGGCATCAAGGTGCATGTCTATCCGGATGAGGTCGCAATCGCCGCCATGGCGCGCATCATGGGCCGTCCGGTGAAATACGTTGCCGACCGATTTGAATCTTTCGTAAGCGATATTCATGCCCGCGATCATCGCATCAAGGGCCGCCTGGCCGTGGATGCCGAAGGCCGCGTGCTGGCCTTTGACATTGATGATTTAACGGGGATCGGTCCTTATTCCGTCTATCCACGCACCAGCGCGATCGAGGGCAATCAGGTCGTCAATCTTTGCGGCGGCCCCTATGATTTCAAGAATTACCGCTGCACCACAACGGTTGTACTGCAGAACAAGACACCGACGTGCCAATACCGCGCTGTCGGCCACCCCATCGCGACGGCCGTGACGGAAGGACTCATGGATCTGGCCGCCGAGGCGCTCGGCATGGACCCGGTTGAGATACGCCGGCACAATCTTATTCGCGATGATGCGTATCCCTATACCTCGCCGCCCGGTATGCGTTTTGAAGGGCTGTCGCATCACGCATCCCTGGACAAGCTGCTGGATATGGTGCCGCTTGAGCGTATTCGCGCCGATCAGACTGAGGCTCGCGAGCGTGGCATTTATCGCGGCATTGGCTTTGCCTCCTTCATTGAGCTAACCAATCCGTCACCTTTCATGTATGGAATTGGTGGCGCGCGCATTTCTGCACAGGATGGCTGCACGGTACGCATGGACCCCGATGGGTCCATCGTTGCTTCCTCCGGCGTCACGGAACAGGGCCAGGGGACCGAGGCGATTTTGGCGCAAATCGTCGCGCATGGTGTTGGCGTTCCGTTCAATCGCGTGAAGATCATCACGGGCGATACGCAGACCACGCCTTATGGCGGCGGAACCTGGGCCTGTCGCGGTACGGGCATTGGTGGTGAAGCGGCGCTGCAGTCGGCCATCGCGCTCAAGCAGCAAATCCTGGAAGTGGCCAGCGCCATGTTGCAGGCCGCGCCCGAGGCGCTTGACCTTGCCATGGGCGAAATCACGGACAAGGCCAGCGGCAAGCCGCGCATGACGCTGTTTGAATTGGGCCGCATTGTCTATTTCCGTGGTGATGCGCTGCCCAAGGAATTGCAGCGCGAATTGGTGCAAACGCGCCATTTCATCACCAAGGAATACCCCTTCGCCTTCACCAATGGCATTCAAGCGAGCTGGGTTGAAGTTGACCCCGCCACTGGCATGGTGAAGCTTCTGGAACATTGGTGCATTGAAGATTGCGGCCGCGTCGTCAATCCGCTTTTGGTGAATGAACAGGTACGCGGCGGTATTGTGCAGGGCATTGGTGGCGCGCTGTACGAACATTGCGTCTATGATGCGGAAGGCAATCTGCTGACCACGACGCTGGCCGATTATCTGGTTCCCATGTCGGCAGAAATGCCCGAAATCCATGTCGGCCATGTGGAAACACCAACGCGAGAATCTTTGCTGGGCGCCAAGGGCGCTGGAGAAGCCGGCACCGCCGGCGCGCCGGCGGCCATCATGAATGCCATCAATGATGCGCTGCGGCCATTCAAGGTCTGCGTGCATGAACAGCCCTTTACGCCAGAGCGCATCTTGCGCGCGCTTGGCACCATTGCCTGAATAAATTGAACCGTATTCACAAACGCCACAATAGGGAGATTAGCCATGACCACCCTTCGCCGTAGCCTGCTCTGGGGCGCTTCCGCGCTGCCCTTGTTTTCCATCCATAGCCGCGCGCAGACCGCGCTGAACATCACCATCGCATCCAGCCATCCTGTGGCGAATTTCTGGGTGTCAATGATGAAGAATGTCTTCCAGCCGGAAGTGGATAAGCTGCTGCGCGATGGCGGGAACACGCATCGCGTCAATTGGCGCGAAGCCTATGGCGGCACGCTCTATCGCTTCCAGGATACAATGGAGGCCGTGCGCGATAACATTACTGACATAGGCTATGTCGGTACGCTTTGGGAAGGCAGCACAATGCCGCTGCAGAACGTAACCTATTTCACGCCTTTCGCGACCGGTGATCACGCTTTGGTGGCCAATGCCTTTGAAGCCATGAATGAAAAAGTGCCGGCCATTCGGCAGAATTGGAACAGCCTGAATATGGTGCCGCTTAGTTCCTATGTCACCGATACTTATCACATCTGGTCGAATTTCCCGGTGCGCAGCCTGGATGATTTGCGCAACCGTAAAATTTCTGCCCCTGGCACCAGCGCCAATTGGTTGACCGGCACGGGGGCCACGCCGGTGGATGGCGCGCTCACCACCTATTACACCGATATCCAAACCGGCGTTTCGGAAGGCGCGCTGTCTTTCTTTGTTGGCATTCTGCCGACCCGCGTGCATGAAGTGGCGCGCTACATCACGAAATGCGATGTGGGAGCGATGTATGTCGGCGGCATTGCAGCCAATAAGCAGCGCTTTGATCGTTGGCCAGAAGGCGTGCGGCGCGCCATGACGGAAGCGGGCAAAACGACGACCCAGGCGCATATCCGCGATGTCTCGGCCCGCATCGCCGCCGCCGAGGCAGAGATGCTCCGCCAGGGTTCCGGCATCAGCACCCTGCCCGCCGCCGAACGGGAGCGTTGGATCCGCGGTTTGCCCAATATTGCGCGCACCTGGGTGGATAGCTCTGGCCCCGCAGCGCGGGATGTGTTGAATGCCTATTTCGCGGCCATTCGTGCAGCCGGGCAGACACCCGGGCGTAATTGGGACCGCGAAGTCACTTCCTGATCTGGAAAGTGCGCGCACTTGGTCGATGATATTGATATGGCGGCGCTGGAAAGCGCCAACCTCGGACAGCGTCTTGGCCCGATCCAGATGTTGCTTGATTGTCTTGCGGCCATTGGCACCATCTGGACCTTCGGGTTGATGCTGCTGATCTGTGCCGATGTCATTGGCCGATCGTTTCTGAATGCGCCGATCACCGGAGTTGCGGAAATTGCCGCGCATTCCGTGGTAGGCATTGTATTCCTGCAGATTGGCGCAACCATCTACCACCGCCGCATGACGCGTGCGGATTTCCTGATCCAGCGCGTACTGAATTTGGCGCCGCGCCTCGGTCAAGGTCTTGAGGCGCTGTTTTTCTTGATTGGTGCCACAGTGATGTTCTTCATCGCGCAAGCCGCCTGGCCCGGCATGTGGAATTCCATCAATTTGCGGGAATTCTTCGGCGTGCAGGGGCTTTTTACCGTGCCCACCTGGCCCTTTCGTGGCCTGATTGTGCTGGGTGGTGTGGCGGGCGGCATCGCCTATCTAGCGGTGTTTGTCGCCGAACTGCGCGGGATGTTGTCGCTTCATGGATGATACAAGCCTGGGCTTTGCCCTGATCGGGCTGATGGTGACGCTGATCATCATCGGTTTGCCGATTGGCGTTACGTTGATTTTAACCGGCGCGATTGGCGTTTGGCTGATCCGCGAAAATCCTGATTTGGCCTTTCGCTTCACGGCCTTGGCGACCTATTCCGGCATTCAGGATTATCTGTTTGCGACCATACCGCTATTTGTCCTCATGGGGCTCCTGGTCAGTATTTCCGATGTTGGCAAGGATACTTTTGATGTCGCACAGAACCTACTGAAACGCGTGAAGGGCGGGCTTGGCATCGCAACTGTTGGCGCCAATGCGGTTTTCGCGGCGGTGACCGGGGTTTCCATTGCCTCGGCGGCGGTCTTCACCAAGGTCGCGGTGCCCGAGATGGTGCGCCACGGCTATTCCATGCGCTTCGCCGCCGGCACTGTTGCGGGCAGCAGCATTCTTGGCATGCTGATACCGCCATCGCTTTTGATGATTGTTTATGGCGTATTGGCCGAGGTTTCCATCGGCGCCATGTTCATCGCGGGCGCCATCCCCGGCCTGATTATCGCAATCGCTTTCACCATCATGATCTGGTGCTATGCGCGGTTTGCGCCGCAGCGGATCATGAGTGCGGCCGCATCCAACGAAATCGCCGATGACAAGCCGATGGGGGCAGCCGAGATGCTCAGTAAATCGCTGCCCATCATGTCGCTTGTGGTGGTAATCCTTGGCGGACTTTACACGGGTTTCTTCACGCCAACCGAAGCGGGTGCCGTAGGCGCGGCGGGCGCTTTATTCATTGCATTGGTACGCCGACGCCTGACGCTTACGAAATTCTGGCGTGTTCTGCGTGAAACCGGCCTGGTATCGGCAGCCATCCTGTTTCTGCTGATCTCGGCCGGGCTTTATTCGCGCATGCTATCCATGGCCGGCGTGCCCAATGCCATCGGTAATTTCGTCGAACATTTGGGCCTTGGGCCTTATGGGTTTTTGTTCGCCTTTGTCATTGTGATCCTGCTGATGGGGATGATTCTGGACAGCACCTCCATCCTGCTGATCATGGTGCCGATCGGTGCGCCGATTGCAACCACGATGGGGTTTGACCTGATCCATTTCGGCGTTGTTACCATCATCGCGGTGGAAATGGGCCTGCTGACGCCGCCCTTTGGCATCTCGGTCTTTACTGTGAAGGCAACCTTGGCAGACCCGAAGGTAAGCATTGAATCGATCTTCGCCGGCGCCCTGCCCTTTGTGGCGGTGATGGGCCTCGCGCTAATCCTTATTGCCTTCTTTCCCATGCTCTCAACAGCTTTAGTGCGCTGACAGGTAGGGCGAGATCCTGCAGTTTATGGGTTGCGCTTCAGGGCGAAATCATAGCTCAGCTTGCGCCAAGTGCCTTCCAAGGCACGCCCATCGGGGCCCTTGCCTGGCGGATGCTGTACAAATTCGGCGATCAATTCGTGCTTCACACCAAACACCGCATCACTATCCAAATAGGGGTCTCCCGCGACAAAGACGTGCGTCACCAGGGTTTCATGCCCCGGTGCCGCGATCATGAAATGCACATGGGCCGGGCGCATAGGGTGCCGACCGGTGGCGCGGAGCAAATCGCCAACCGGCCCATCATCCGGCACGGGGTAGGAAGTTGGCGTCAGCGTCCAGAAATGAAAGCGCCCTTCAGCATCGGAGCGAAACCGCGCGCGCAGATTGGCATCCGGTTGATCGGGGCGCTGCACATCGTAATAGCCATCCTCATCCGAATGCCAGATATCCACGATGGCACCAGCGATGGGCCCGCCACCCGCCGTGGTGACGCGCCCTGAGACATGCAGCGGTTCGCCCTTCATGGCGCGCGCAACCTCGGCCCCCAGCGGCAATTCGGGCGCGCCTTCCACATAAAACGGGCCGAGCACCGTGGTGGGTGTGGCGCCTTCCGGCAGGCGGTGATTAATCGCATCCACCAGCATGGAAACGCCGAGCGTATCGGATAGCAGGATGAATTCCTGCCGCCTGCCATCGCACATATGGCCAATGCGGGTCAGGAAATTGATCGCGTGCTGCCATTCGTCAAAGCATGGCTCCACATCGCGCACAAAGGCGTGCAGATGGCGCACCAGACTTTCCGCCACCTGCCTGAGGCGCGGGTCTTCAGCGCCAACCAAGCGTTGCAGGACCGCATCGGTGATGGAGTTTTCATCGAAATCGCGCATGGCGAGGGTCCTTCACGGGGCGAGGCATGGATGGCGCGGGCTGATGCTTGGAGTTTAGCTTATACAAGCCGGCCTGAGCCGCGCAAACATCAAAGGCTATCCGGATTAGGGATTAGGGCAGGGGCCTCGCCCAAAAAGCAAGCGCGCCTCGTTACAGCTCAGGCTGATAAACTCACGCCAACCCCAAGGCCCAAAGCAGCACGCCCTTTTGCGCATGCAGCCGGTTTTCCGCCTCATCAAACACCACGCTTTGCGGGCCATCCATTACCTCATCGGTGATTTCCTCGCCACGATGCGCGGGCAGGCAATGCATGATAATCGCATCCGGCGCGGCATGTTTCATCAAAGCCGCATTCAACTGATAGGGCGCCAGAAGATTATGCCGGCTTTTCGCCCGGCCATCACGCTCATCAGCCATGGAAACCCAGGTATCGGTCACTACGCAGCGCGCATCGCGCACCGCGGCGATTGGGTCATGGGTCAGTTCGACCTTGGCGCCTTGCGCGCGCGCCCAGGCAATCAGCTCAGCGGGCGGCGCCAATTCCGGCGGTGTCGCCAACCTTAGCGTAAAGCCAAAGCGCGCTGCCGCCTGGATGAAGGATTGCGCGACATTATTGCCATCACCCGTCCAGGTCACGATCTGCCCCGCAATCGGGCCGCGATGCTCTTCAAAGGTCATGACATCGGCCATCAATTGGCAGGGATGCGATACATCCGTGAGCCCATTGATCACCGGCACCGTTGCATGTTCCGCCAATTCACGGATTTTCCGCACATTATCAGTGCGCAGCATGATCGCATCCACATAGCGCGACAGTACTTTTGCGGTATCAGCCGGCGTCTCACCGCGCCCAAGCTGCATATCCTTCGATGACAGCACCACAACATTGCCGCCCAATTGGCGGATACCGACTTCAAAGGAAACCCGTGTTCGGGTCGAAGGTTTTTCGAAGATCAGGGCGATGGATTTGCCGGCTAGCGGCTTGCCCACGATCTCACCCCGCTTGGCACGCCCGGCAAGGTCCAGCATGCGGCGCAGCACTGCCGGTTCAAGATCCATCAATTCCAGAAAGTGGCGGGGCGGCGCATCGCCGCCCCTCACTGATTTCAACATGGCACTCATTGCGCCGCGGCTTGGGCACCGGCTGGCGTCAGGCGCTGGCAGGCGCGATTGAGCAGCACCACCGCCTCATCCGCATCCGCTTCCGTGATAATAAGTGGCGGCGCCAGGCGGAGCACATTCATGCCCGCCGCAACCGTCAGCAAGCCTTCGGCCACGGCGGCATTCTGCATTTCGCCATTATTCACTTCGGGCCGCAACTTGAGGCCGAGCAGCAGGCCAGCACCGCGCACATCCTCGATCACTGTCGGATACTTGGCGGCGAGTGCGAGCAGGCCACGCCACAAATGCCGCGCCACCTGATCCACACGCTCCAGGAAGCCGGGGGCGGAGACAACATCCATCACCGCATTGCCGGCAGCGCAAGCAAGTGGCCCGCCGCCATAGGTGGACCCATGCGTGCCGGGCTTCAAATGCTTCGCCACATGTTCCTTGGCGAAGATGCTGCCGAGCGGGAAGCCACCACCAATGCCCTTGGCGGAGGACATCACATCAGGCTCAATCCCGGCCCATTGATGGGCCCACATCTTGCCCGAACGGCCCATGCCGGTTTGCACTTCATCCAGCGCCAGCAGCAGGCCGTATTCATCACACATGGCGCGCAATTCACGCAGGAAACGGAGCGGCGCGGGGCGCACGCCGCCTTCACCTTGCACGGGTTCAATCAGCACGCCGGCGGTGTTGGGGCCAATTGCGTCACGCACCGCATTCATATTGTCGAAGGGCACATGATCAAAGCCTTCAACGGGCGGGCCAAAACCGGCCAAATATTTCTCATTACCCGTCGCGGCCAAAGCAGCCATGGTGCGGCCATGAAAGGCGCCATCAAAGCAGATCAGCCGGTAGCGTTCCGGATGGCCGCCTTCCGCATGATATTTGCGGACAGCCTTGATCATGCCTTCATTGGCTTCCGCACCTGAATTGCAGAAGAACACGCTATCGGCAAAGGAGCTTTCCACATGCCGCCGCGCCAGCGTTTCCGCCTGCGGAATGCGATACAGGTTGGAGGCATGAATGATCTTGCCCGCCTGTTCCGCGATCACCCGCGTTAGGTGCTGATGGCCATGACCCAAGGATGAAGTCGCGATGCCCGCGCCGAAATCCAGGAAACGTCGGCCATCTTCCGCCCAAAGTCGCGCGCCTTCGCCCCGCTCAAAAGCAAGGTCGGCACGGTTATAGGTCGGCATCAGGGCGGGAATCACGTTTCCAGTCTCCGCAAGCAACCGGCCCGGGCAAAGGCGACAATCGCCCCACCAAGGACCGGAGGCAGGAAATCTGCCGGAAAAGCGCGCAAGATGAAAGAGGCGGCCTGATTTATTCGCCAATATTCATCAAGGCGCCTCGAACCCGTGCGGCCTGGAATTGCGCCAAGAACAGCCAGGCAGCCAGCCCAAGCCAGATCACATCAAGCGCGAAGGCATAGGCCAATTGGTGCCAGGCGAAGCGTCCTTCCAGCAAGGCAGCGCGCATGCCTTCAAACACATGGGTTGCGGGAATGGCGAGCGAGACCGGCTGCAACCAGGCGGGCAGGACTGACACCGGATAGAACACCGCCGAAAAAGGTGCGAGGCCGAACAACACCCCCCAGGCCAGCGCTTCGGCCCCCGCGCCATGGCGGAGAATGAGCGCCGTCACCCCCAGCGCCACCGCCCAGCCCATGGCCATGAGCGCAGCGAAGTAAAGCACCAAGCCCGGCCCCAGGGTCCAAATGCCAAAACCATAAAGCAGGAAGGCAAGAAGGATCGCCGGGCCGACGCCAATCGCCGTACGCAGCATGCTCATGGCGACCAGCCCCGCCACCAATTCACGCGGGCGTAAAGGGGCAACGAAGATATGGCCCAGATTGCGCGACCAGATTTCCTCAAGGAAGGAAATGGCAAAGCCCATTTGGCTCCGCAGTGTCACCTCCCACAACAACACGCCGCCCAGCAGCACGCCGGTGGTGACACTCGCGGTATTGTTCTGCACGCCGGCAAGCCAGGCAGTCACGAAACCCCAAACCAGCATTTGCAGAACGGGCCAATACATGAGTTCCAGAAGGCGCGGCCAGGACCGCCGATAGAGCGCCAAATGTCGATACATCAATCCCCAGACGCGCCGCCCTGCCGCGTTCATGCCGCGCGCCCCTGGCCGCGCGCGATATCCAGAAACACCTGTTCCAGATCATCGCGGCCATAACGCGCGATGAGATCGGCGGGGCTGCCTTGGTCCACAATCCGCCCGCCCTTCAGCATCAGCACGTGATCGGCAAGCCGTTCGACCTCAGCCATGTTGTGACTGGCAAGTAGAATGGCCGCACCGGCTTCTGCGCGGTAATCTTCCAAAAGGCTGCGCACCCAATCGCCCGTATCGGGGTCCAGGCTGGCGGTGGGTTCATCCAGCAGCAGCAATTCCGGGCGATTGATCAGGGATTTCGCGATCGCGACACGGGTTTTCTGCCCGGCCGAAAGCTGCCCCGCGGGCCGGTCCAGAAACGCAGTCAATTGAAGGCGTTCGGCCAATTCGGCGATGCGCGCTATTGGCTTCGGCATGTTATAAAGCTGCGCATAAACGGTTAGGTTTTCTCGTACGGTCAGCCGATGCGGCAGCGCAACATAGGGCGAGGAAAAATTCATCCGCGCCAGGGCAGCAAAGCGGTCCCGCGCCATGTCATGACCCAGCACCACAACGCGCCCGCCACTTGGCACGAGCAGACCAAGCAGCATGGCAATGGTGGTGGATTTGCCAGCACCATTGCCGCCGAGCAGCGCCCAGGTGCTTCCGGCGGGTTGGGTGAAATCCAAGCCTACAACGGCGGGTGTATCGCTGGCCTTGTAGGTTTTTGTCAGGCCTTGGGCCTCAATGGCGGGAATCGACATGGGGGGCATATCGTCCCAAAGCGGCGTTTCGCCAAGTCAGCCGCAATCAGGCCGCCGGGCGCTGGCTTTCAATCAACCGGCCATGGAGCAGGCGGATGCCCGCTTCCCAACCCCAGGCAATGGCGGCGGGCCGATCCGCCCCGGCCAGCACAATCTGCTCGGCACTCAGCGAGAGTTTTTTTGCAGAGTTCCGCCGCTGCCGGGCTGTCAGCTGCCAGGAAATCCTCGGACAATTTAAGGCGCAAGAAATCAAAGCCGGCACGTTGGCTGGACAGGATACTGGCCGCGAAGGGGGATGCGGCTTCCAACATCAGCCGATAGCCACGCGCCTGCATAAAATTGCGTGCGAGCAGGAAAGGATCGGGATCGGCCAGCACATCTTCCGAATCAAGCCTAATGATCAGCCTGGGCCGCTGGCTTTGCGGCATGATGGCATCGAGGCGTAGGAATTCCGCCGAGAAAATGCTCTCTACACGCTACCCCTTCGCTTGGGCAAAAAAATTCCTATATTAGTTCAAACCCATTCTGGAAGGTTGAGAATCCAATGCGTCGTCCCGGTTATCTTGTCACCGCTTTCGCGGCCCTCGCTATGGTTCTGGTGCCGGTTTTGGCTGATGCCAAGCCGGGGGGAAATTCGTCTTCTGGCAGCCGCGGCAGCCGGACCTATTCCGCACCGGCGCCGACCCAGACCGCGCCCAACACCGCGCGCCCGATGGAACGTACCGCGACCCAGCCTTCCGGGCCGCAACAGTCCGGCGCGCCCGCGCGTCCCGTCATGCCGCCGCAAGCACAACCGCAGCGTTCCTTCATGGGCGCGCTGGCGGGCGGCCTGCTCATGGGCGGCCTGATCGGCATGATGTTTGGCGGCGGCCTTTTCGGTGGCGCCGGCGGCTTTGGCGCCATCCTTGGCATGCTGTTGCAGGTGGCGCTGATCGGCGGGTTGATCTGGCTTGCCTTCCGGATCTTCCGTCGCCGTCAGGCTGAACCCGCTGTCGCCGGGCCTTCGGGCTATGCGCGCCAGATGGAGCCCGCGCCGGTGGCCGGCGGTGCCGCTTCGGCCGGCGCCTATGCTTCGCCGGTGCGTGATGTGCAGCTGACGCCGCAGGATTATCAGGCCTTTGAACGTTCCTTGATTGAGGTGAATGCCGCCTGGTCGCGCCGTGACCTGAAGGGGCTGCGCGATTTCGCAACGCCCGAGATGGTGGGCTATTTCGCAAAGGATTACCGCGATCTGGATGCGCGCGGTTGGCGCAATGAAACCCGCGATGTGAAGCTGGAGGGTGGTGATCTCTCCGAAGCTTGGCATGAGGAAGGGCTAGATTACGCAACGGTTGCCATGCGCTTTTCCATGCTTGATGCAACCTTTGAAGCCGCGACCAACAAGGTGGTGGAAGGCAGCACGACAGAACGCCAGACCTCCACCGAGATGTGGACCTTTGCCCGCAGCGGGCCTGAGGAGCGCTGGTTGCTTTCTGCCATTCAGCAAACGGGCTGATGGCACGTCGCAGGCATGGCGCAGGCCGTGCCGGTTTGCCCCAGGCGAATGCCGTGATTGGCCAAGTCTGATCTCGGCATTTTTTTGTGCCTGTAGGGCGGTTTGGGCTTGCTCGGGCGCGTAGAATCTACTCGCTTTCGCTGCGCCAATTCGTCTAGCCTTCCAACAAAGAAATGGGAGGAAAGCATGAATATGCTGTTTGGTCGTCGTGCGCTCATGGCGGGCATGGCGGGCACTTTGGCAACACCTGCATTGGCGCAATCGCGATTTCCGGACAGGCCGATCCGCATGATGGTGCCCTGGACGCCGGGCGGCGCTACGGACATTCAAATGCGCGCCTTGTGTGAGCAGGCGGCGCGGCGCTTGGGCCAGCCCATCATTGTGGAGAACAAGCCAGGCGCGGGTGGTTCCTTGGCAGCGCAATTCCTGGCGCGGGAAGCGAGGCCGGACGGCTATACGCTGGCGCAAATGTCCAATGGCTCATTCCGCATGCCGCTGCTGCAGGAAAGGCCGCAATGGGACCCGATGCAGGATTTCACCTGGGTCATTCGCCTGGTCGGCTATATGGGCGGCGTGGTGGTACGCCGTGATGCGCCATGGAAGACCATGCAGGAGCTGCTGGCCGATGCGCACGCCAATCCGGGCAGGTTCAATTACGGCACGCCTGGCGCCAATACGACCGATATCCAAATGACACGGCTTGCGCGATTGGCCGGCATTGATTGGGTGACGGTGCCCTTCCGCGGTGCCGCGCCCAATCTGCAAGCGCTATTGGCGGGCGACATTCATTTCTCGGCAGAAACCAGCGCCTGGGCGGATATGGCCCTTGAAGGGCGTGTGCGTCCCTTGGCCGTATGGATGAGCGAAAGGGCCACACGCTTTCCGAATGTGCCCACCTTGCGAGAAGTGGGTTACGACGTGCTCGGCGAAAGCACCTATGGCGTTGGCGGACCGCGCGGCATGGGCCCAGGCCTGGTGCGCGCACTGCATGATGCCTTCAAGGAAGCGCTGTTCGATCCTGCCCATCTGGCGGTGATTGCGCGTTTCGATATGCCTGTGCGCTATCTGAACAGCGCCGATTACGCTGCGGCGGCCGCTGCGCATTATGAGGATGAGAAAAAAACCGTGCAGGAGCTTGGGTTGAAGCTGGGATAGATTTGGTCAGCCAAGCCCAATCACCCGCGGCAGCCACAGCGCCAAATCCGGTATCGCCATGACGGCAACCGCCGAAAGCAACATTGCAAGCACCAGCCAGATCACCCAGGGCACGGTGCTTTCCATCGAAACGCCGGCGATACGGCAGGACACCATGAGGTTCACCGCCATGGGCGGCGTGAATTGCCCAATCGCGATCATCATCGTCAGCACCACGCCAAACCACGTCAAATCCCACTGAAAGGCCGCGGCAATCGGCAGCAGCAGCGGCAGCAGGATCAGAAAGATCGAAATGCCATCCAAAAACATGCCAACAAGGACAAGGAAAATCGTGAGCAGCGCGAGGGTTCCGGCTGAGCCAAGCCCAAGCCCCACCACCCATTCCACAATCGGACGCACAATGCCGAGCGTGCTGGTGGACCAGGCAAAAACCGTCGCCAAGGCAATGACGATCAGAATGACGGCGGAGATTTCCCCAGCCTCCACCAGCATTTCATAGACATCGCGCAGGCGAAGGCTGCGATAGACAAAAAACCCGATGAAAAGCCCGTAGAACACTGCAACTACGGCAGCTTCCGTTGGCGTGAAAAAGCCAAGCCGCATGCCGCCCAGGATCACCACCGGTGCCATCAGCCCCCAGAAGGCTTCCTTGAGGCTTTGCCAGAGCGCCATGGCTTCCTGCTTGCGCGCCTTGCCGCCGAAATCCTTCAGGATGGAAATGGCGACCACGGCGCCAATGATGCAAAGCCCGGCCAGAATGCCGGGGATCATGCCGGCGGCGAAAATCGCCGGCACCGAAACCCCCGGCACCAGCACGGCATAGACAATGAAGGCAATCGAAGGCGGGATTAGGATATCGGTGGCGGCCGCCGCGCCCACAGTGCTCGCGATAAAAGGCCGCGGATAGCCATCTTCCGCCATGCTTTTCGTCACCACTTGGCCAACTGCCGCGCTGGTGGCCGGCCCTGAGCCTGAGATGCCGCCAATCACCATGGCGACCAGCACGGCGACAGAAGCCAGCGCGCCGCGCCCGGCACCGACCAGCGCAGTGGCAAAACGCACCAGCCGAAGCGCCACACCGGTGCGGTCAAACACACTGCCCACCAGCACGAACATTGGAATCGCAATCAGCGGATACTTCGCAATGCCGGCATAGACATTGGTGGGCATCGCCATGATGGATTGATCCGCGAGCCAAATGGCGAAAGCCCCCGCGAGCCCGAGAGAAATCGCGACCGGCACGCCGCCCGCAAGCAGCACAGCAAAGGCCAGAAACAGGATGGTCGCAATCATGGCTTAGCCATCCCCGCCATGGGCAAGCCTGATCAAGCGCCCCGCCGCGCGCGCAATCACTAGAAGTGAAATTAGCGGCAGCCATCCGGTATAAAGCCACTGCGGATTGCCAAGCCCATTGGACAGCACCTCAAAGCGATATTCATCATAAGCGAGCTTGGTACCAAAGACCGCAAGCAAGCCAAAGCAGATGATGGCAAGCACCAGCGCCAGCATTTCCGCGCGGCGTTGCCCGATTTTGCCAATCAGATCAGTAAAATACCCAACCCGGATATGCCGCCCCGTCGAAATCGCCAGTGCCGCACCGATCAGCGCAATTACCACCATGAGCACCACGGAATATTCTTCCGTGATGGCGAGCGATACATTGGTGAGGTAGCGCGCCAGCACATTGGCCGCTGTGATCAGCGCCATGGCCGCCATGGCAAGCGCGAGCAGCACGCGCTCAAAACTGAGCGGTATCCGGGTTTTCGGATCCGGAAGCCTTGCTCCCGGATCCAACTCAACGCTCATGGCGCGTCAGGCAATCGCGCGCGCAATGGCGGCTTCGGCCTTTTGGACCAGTGCGCTGCCGACCGTCTGCGACCATTTGTCAAAGACCGGCCGCGTGGCACGGGCAAAAGCCTGCTTTTCGGCGGGCGTGAGCTCCGCCACGGCGACACCACGGCGGATGCATTCCTCGATGGAGGAACGATCCCCATCAATGCCAAGACCTTTTCGCGCCGCCGCAATTTGCTTTTGCGCGGCTTCACGCGCGCAGGCAATCACCAGGTCACGATCCGGCGGCGCGAAGCTATCCATCACGGTTTTGGCGACCACAAAAATCGCTGCATCGGCGCAGTAATTCCAAATGGTCAAATGGCGCTGCGCGAGCGTATCCATCCGGAAACCCAGGAACAAATTGACCGGGTTTTCCTGTCCATCCACCGCGCCGGTGGAAAGCGCCGGTTGCAGATCCGCAAAGGACATTTGTACTGGATTGGCGCCGAGCCCCTGATAGATTTCGCTGAAAATCGCCCCTGCCGCGAACCGGATCTTGAGCCCGCGCAGATCCTCGGGCTTGCGGATTTCGCGCTTGCTGTTGGAGATTTCGCGGAAACCATTCTCGCCCCAGGAAACCGGTACAACATCGCGGCTGGTCAGCGTGCCGAACAGATCGCGCCCGACCTCACCATTGATGATCGCGTCATAGGCGCGATGATTGGGCATCAGGAAGGGCAGCGAGAAGATATTCATTTCACGGATTTGCGGCGAGATATTGATGGTGGAAAACACCGCCATATCAATCACGCCCTGGCGCATCGCGACCAATTCGCGCGTCTGATCGCCGCCGACCAATTGGCTGCCCGGATAGACCTTCATGTTGATCCGCCCGCCGGAGCGTTCCGTGACCAGTTCCGCCCAGGTAAAGGCGCCGTCTGATATCGGCAGCGGGCGATTGCCCACGACCGAGACCTTGTATTCGGCGCGGTATTGCCCCTGTGCGCGCGGAATGGCGGGGGCGGCCAAGCCAAGCGCGCCGGCGCCCAGCAGCAGGTTACGGCGCGTCGCGCCCTGGAATGGGGTGGTCATGGCGTTCTTCTCCCTTTGTTATAGTCCAGACTATGATCCCCACTTGCCCAAGGCCAGCGCCGGAGGCAAGCAAAACATTGCGCGTGACGCCGGAAAGGCGCCGCAAACCACAGGAGACGCCGCATGATCCCGACTTCCAACCTGGGCGCCATGCTGCTGCAAACCGCCCGCCGCCTGCCGGACCGCCCCGGGCTGATCTGGCGCGACCGGGTCTGGAACTGGTCGGAAATCGCGGCCCGAGCCTCATCCGCTGCCGCCGGGCTGCGGGCGCGCGGGATTGGTGCGGGGGACCGCGTGCTGATCCATTCGCGCAACAACAACGCGATTTTCGAGGGCGTCTGGGCCTGTTGGTTGATTGGCGCCGTTTGGGTGCCGACGAATTTCCGCCTAAGCCCGCCGGAAGCCGCCTATCTGGCCGGGTCTTCACGCTGCAAGGCGCAGATTTTTGATGTGGCCTTCCGCGAACATCGCGCTGTCTGCCGCGCGGAAAACCTGACCTGTATGCTGGATATCGCGATTGGCGATGGTGCCGGCTTTTCCTGGGAGGATTTGATCGCGGAAGGCGCCGCCGCGCCGGTGACGGTGGCGGCCGATTTGGATCGCGATCATCCGGCCTGGTTCTTCTATACCTCCGGCACCACAGGCCGGCCCAAGGGCGGCATTCTGACCCATGGGCAAATGGCCTTTGTCATCAACAATCATATCGCCGATCTGATGCCGGGGCTGACCGAAAATGACGCGTCCTTGGTCGTAGCACCGCTTTCCCATGGCGCTGGCGTACATGCGCTATCGCAAGTGGCGCGCGGCGCGGCCTCCATCCTGCTGCCAGGTGAGCGTTTTGATGTGCCGGAGGCCTGGCGCCTGATTGAAACATACCGGGTTTCCAACATGTTCACCGTGCCAACGATTCTGAATGCGCTTTGTCGCGATCCGGCCATTGATACCCATGAACATTCATCGCTGCGTCACGTGATTTATGCCGGTGCGCCGATGTATCGGGAGGATCAGAAATACGCGCTGAGCAAACTCGGCCCCTGCCTGGTGCAGTATTTCGGCCTGGGAGAGGTCACCGGCAATATCACTGTGTTGCCGCCGGCCTGGCATAGTCTGGAAGATGATCCTGGCATGCCCATCGGTTCCTGCGGCTATCCGCGCACGGGGATTGAGGTTGCGATTTTGGATACGGCAAACCAGCCCATGGCAGCCGGTGAAACTGGCGAGATTTGCGTGCGCGGGCCTGCGGTATTCGCGGGCTATTTCGAAAATGACAGCGCGAATGAAAAAGCCTTTGCCGGCGGTTGGTTCCATACCGGTGACCTCGGCCATTTGGATGCGCGCGGCTTCTTGTACATCACCGGTCGCGCTTCGGACATGTATATCTCGGGCGGGTCAAATGTGTATCCGCGGGAGGTTGAGGAAGCGCTGTTGACACACCCAAGCGTTGCGGAAGCCTGCGTGGTGGGCGTGCCTGATGCTAAATGGGGCGAAAGCGGCGTCGCGGTGCTGGTGGCGGAAGCGGGGGCGGTGATTGATGCCGCGGCCGTGATGGCGCATCTGGATGGCCGGCTTGGCCGCTATAAATGGCCCGCCAAGATTGTGGTGTGGGATGCGCTGCCACGTTCCGGCTATGGCAAGGTCCCGAAGAATGAGGTGAAGCGCCTGCTGGCGGAACGCGGGCAGGCGTAAAAGTGATCAGGCAGGCGGCGGCAGGCGCTTGCCGGTCTCGGCATCGAACGCATGGAGATGTTCGCTGCGCGGCGCGATTTCCAGCACGGCGGCTGAAGGCGGCGCGCCGGGCAGGCGCAAGGCCATGGTTTCACCCGAAGCCAGCCTGCCATGCACGACGCTTTCCGACCCCAGCGGTTCAATCAGATCGGTCGTAAGGCGGAGCGGCCCCGGCAGGTTGATATGTTCCGGGCGAATGCCAAGCGTCACTTTCCGCCCCGGATGGGAAGCGTACTGGCCGGGTGGCAGGGCGAGGATATTGCCATCCGAAAGCCTCGCCGCCTTGCCATCTTCCGTGATGTAGGCGGGCAGGAAATTCATTGCCGGGCTGCCAATGAAACCCGCGACATAGGTGTCCGCAGGGCGTTCAAAAATTTCCATGGGGGAGGCGATTTGCGCGGCGCGGCCTTCGTGCATGACAACAAGCCTATCGCCGAGCGTCATCGCCTCCACCTGATCATGTGTGACAAAAAGACTGGTGACGCCAAGCCGGCGTTGCAGGCGCTTGATTTCTGCGCGCATGGCAACGCGAAGTTTTGCATCCAGATTGGATAGCGGCTCATCGAACAGGAATAGTTTTGGTTCGCGCACAATCGCACGGCCCATGGCGACGCGCTGGCGCTGACCGCCCGAAAGCTCCCTCGGGCGCCGATCAAGTAAAGTGGAAAGGCCGAGCAGGTCCGCTGCTTCCTGTACGCGGCGCTCGATATCTTCCTTAGCAAGGCCACGAATGCGCAGCCCATAGGCCATATTGTCGAAGACGCGCATATGCGGATAAAGCGCGTAGTTTTGGAACACCATGGCGATATCGCGCGCGGCTGGTTCCAGCGTGGTCACATCCCGATCATCAATCAGCACCGTGCCACCTGTGCTGCGTTCTAACCCGGCCACGATACGGAGCAAGGTTGATTTGCCGCAGCCCGATGCGCCGACAATGACAATCATCTCCCCATTTTTAACGGTCAGATCAATGCCATGCAGCACGCGCACCACGCCAAAATTTTTAACGATACTGGATAGTTTTAATTCAGCCATGGGAATTTCTCATTTCTCGGTCTCGACCAATCCCTTGACAAACCACCGCTGCATCAGGATCACAATGGCAACGGGCGGCAGCAAAGCGAGCACCGTGGTCGCCATGACCAGATGCCATTCCGTATCGCCCTGGGAGCCCAGCATTTTCACAATGCCGACCATGATGGTTTCCACATGGGTGGAGGTTGTCACCAGCAGCGGCCAAAGATACTGGTTCCAGCCATATACAAATAAAATGACAAAAAGGGCGGCGGTATTCGTGGCCGATAACGGCAGCACCACATCCTTGAAGAAGCGAATCGGCCCCGCGCCGTCCATCTTGGCGGCTTCCACCAGCTCATCCGGGATCGTCAGGAAGAATTGGCGGAACAGCAAGGTTGCCGTGGCGGAAGCAATCAGCGGTACGATCAGCCCGGCATAGGTATTCACCAGGCCAAGATCAGAGACCACCTGGAAGGTCGGGAAAATCCGCACTTCAACCGGCAGCATGAGCGTGATGAAAATCGCCCAGAAGAATAGCATCCGTCCGGGGAAGGCGAAGAAGGCAACCGCATAGGCCGAGATGATGGAAATCGCGATTTTGCCGAAGGTAATCAGCAGCGCCATGATGGCGCTATTGAACATCATGGTCGAAACCGGCACGCCGGCGCGCCGCATGTTCCCCTGGCTCCAGACGGCGCTGTAATTGGCGGCGGCCTCAGCGCCCGGCAGCAAGGGCACATCACCGCGCCCAATGGTGCCGGCATCATGGGTGGACCCCATCAGCACAATCCAGATGGGCAGGGCGAAAAGCAGCACGCCCAGCACCAGGATTATATGGGTCAGCATATCGGCGCGGGGGTTGCTGCCGGCCATGCCCATGGGGGCGGCGATGCTGTTGCGCGCTTCCGCCATCAGTAATGCACCTTGCGGTCAATGAAGCGGAATTGCACCAGCGTCAGCGCCATCACTGCAATCATCAACACGACCGATTGCGCGGAGGAGGAGCCGAGATCTAGATTGACCCGCCCATCAATATAGGCGCGGTAGATCAGGGTTTGCGTGGCATTGCCCGGACCACCCTTGGTCAGCGCATCAATAATGCCAAAGGTATCGAAAAAGGCATAGGTGATATTGATCACAAGCAGGAAAAAGGTGGTGGGTGATAGCAGCGGGAAAATCACCGTGCGAAAGCGATGCAGGGGGGACGCGCCATCAATGGCAGCGGCTTCAAGAACGCTGCGTGGGATGGATTGCAGCCCGGCCAGGAAGAACAGGAAATTATAGGAAACCTGTTTCCAGGCAGCAGCAAGCACCACCACAAACATGGCCTGCTTACCATTCAGCGTATAATTCCAGGCAATCCCGGCAGCCTTCAGTGCGCGGCCAATCAGCCCGATGTCAGGATGGAACAGGAAAATATAAAGAATGGCGGCAATGGCTGGCGCCACCGCATAAGGCCAGATCAGAAGCGTGCGATAGCCATCCTTGCCGCGAATATGCCGATCCGCCAGCACCGCAAAGCCAAGCGCGAAACTCATGGCGAGCGCGGTGACTGCCGCCGAGAAAATCACCGTATTGAGGATGACCTGATGATAGAGCGGATCAGCGAATAGGTCTGTGAAATTTTCAAACCAGACGAATTGCTTAGAAATGCCAAAGGCATCCTGGCGGATGAAGGAATACCAAAGCGCTTCCCCCGCCGGCCAGAAGAAAAAGACAAAGGTGATGACAAGCTGCGGCGCGAGCAGCAGATAGGGCAGCAGCTTGTTATTGAAAATCGCCTTGCGCTGCATGGAGCCTCAACCAAAAAGAGGGGGCCGCCCTGAAGGCGGCCCCGAGATGCGATCAACGACGATTGGCGCGTTCAAAATTGCGTAGCACCACATCGGCGCGGCGATTGGCATTACCCAGCAGGGTTTCGGCATTCTGCTGACCCTGTAAGCCGCGCTCCAGCTCTTCCTGGATGATATTGCGAATTTCGACAAAGCCACCCAGGCGGAAGCCCTGGCTATTCGGCGTCGGTTCCGCGCGGGAAAGCTGGATGATGGCGGCATCGGCGCCAGGGTTTTGGGTATAAAAGCCCTCAGCGCGTGAAGCCTCATATGCCGCCAGCGTCAGCGGCACATAACCTGTCACATGGTGCCACCACTTATCCTGCTCAACTTCTGAGATGAAGCGGTAGAATTCCGCCACACCACGATATTCTTCCGCCGAGCGGTTGCGCGCCGTCAGTGTCCAAAGGCTGGCGCCACCAATCACGCCATTGTGCGGCAATTGGGTGATATCACCATGATGCGGCAGTACAACGGAAGCCCAGCGGAACTTCGCTTCGCGCTGCACCTGTGCACGTCCGGCCGAGGAATTGAAGGACATGGCGGCCTTGCCGGCGGGGAAACTTGCGAAGCCATCGCCATCGCGCCCGCCATACACGAATGTCCCCTCACGCTGCATCTCAAGCAGCATATTGGTATGCTTGGCGAAGATCGGCGCGCCGAGGTTTATTTGCGCATCCAGGCCTTCAAAGCCATTGGCCTTTGTGGCAAGCCCGACATCATGGATGGACGATAATTGTTCAAACATCACCCAGGTCGGCCAGGCAGTGCTGATCGGGATTTCGGCAGCATTAGTTGCCTTGATCTTCTGCGCGGCAGCGCGAATCTCGGCCCAGGTTTTCGGCAATTCGGTCGTGGAAAGCCCGGCCTTTTCGAAAGCCTCCAGATTGACCCACATGACCGCCGAGGATGAATTATGCGGCATGGAAACCATGCGGCCTTGCGTGTCGGAATAATAACCGCGCACACCGGCCAGATAGCGTTTGGGATCAAGCGTGATGCCTGCTTCGCCAAGCAATTCATGCGTCGGGCGGATGGCGGGGCCGGCGGCCATCATGGTGGCGGTGCCGACTTCAAACACCTGCGCGATATGGGGCGGCGTGCCGGCGCGCCAAGCGGCGATGGCGCCGGTCATGACCTCCACGTAGGAGCCGCGGAAGGTGGCATTCACGCGAAAGCGCGATTGGCTTGCATTGAAGCGCGTAACCTGTTCGGCCACGCGTTCGCCAAGCGCACCGCCCAGCCCATACCAGAACTGGATTTCGGTGCGGCCCCGGGCGCGCACGGATGGCGCAATGAAGGGGGCCGCAAGCAGCCCCGATGTTCCCAGCAAAATGTGACGACGATTCATGTTCCCGCTCCCTTGATGTTGACGATCGTTGCCCGATACTGATCCTCTATTACAGGAAAAAGACGGTTTCGCGAACCTTGTGTTGCGGGTCTTTCAGCCCCCCATCAGCCGCGTCAGCCTATCCCGCGCCCCGGCATCGAAGCGGAGCCCAAGCTTGCTCCGGCGCCAGAGCACATCTTCTGCCGATGCGGCCCATTCCTCCCGCCGCAAATAATCCAGCTCGGCAGTGTGCAAATCGGCGCCAATGACCGGGCCGGGGTCCTGGTCAGGGGCAAAAATCCGCCCGGCGCGGGTGCCATAGGCGCGGAGCAAGCGGGTGCAAAGCGCCTCTGGCAGCAGGGGGAAGTCACGCTGAAAATCCGTCAGCAGCGCGGGGAAGCCGTCTGGCGCGAAATCCCCGCCGGGGAGCGGTGCGCGGGCGGTCCAGCCGGACTTTTCGGGCTTCAGGCCAAGCTCGGCCAGCGCGGCCTCGGCCAATTTGCGATAGGTGGTAATCTTGCCGCCGAAGATTGTGAGCAGCGGCGCTTGGCCCGCCGGCGCATCCAGCTTCAGCACGTAATCGCGCGTCACTTCCTGCGCCTTTCCTGCGCCGTCATCATAAAGCGGGCGTAGCCCCGAATAGGTCCAGACAATCTCTTCGCGCCTGACGGGTTTGCGGAAATAGCCCGATGCGGCAGAGCAGAGATAGGTGATCTCGCCATCAGAGATTTGCGGCACCTCTTCCGAGTTCGGGTGATCCTCATCGGTGGTGCCGATCAGGGTGAAGTCACGTTCATAGGGAATGGCGAAAATGATGCGGCCATCGGCATTCTGGAAAATATAGGCGCGGTGGTGATCATAAAGTCGCGGCAGCACAATATGGCTGCCCTTCACCAGCCGAAGCCGCGCCGCCTGATTGCTGCCCATGACCAGCCCCTGCACCGCACCCACCCAGGGACCGGCGGCGTTGACCAAGGCGCGGGCGTAACATTCGGCTGTCCCATCACGGCCCTCAGCGGTGATGTGCCAGAGCGCGATTTCCCGCCGCGCGGCAGTCACCGCCATGCGCGGATGGATGGCCGCACCGCGTTCCGCCGCATCTTTGGCGTTCAGCAGCACCAGGCGCGAATCGTCGACCCAGCAATCGGAATACTCAAAGCCGATGGCATGCCCGGGGCTGAGCGGCACACCGAGCGGAGAGCGTGTCAGGTCAATGCGCTGCGTTGCCGGCAGCAGCTTCCGCCCGCCCAAATGATCATACAAAAACAACCCAAGTCGCAGCAGCCAGGCGGGCCTGAGGCCCTGGTGATGCGGCAGAACGAAGCGCAAGGGCCAGATGATATGCGGCGCGATGCCGAGCAGGATTTCGCGTTCAATCAGCGCTTCCCGCACCAGGCGGAATTCGTAATGTTCTAGATAACGCAGGCCACCATGGATCAGCTTGGTGGAATTGGCCGAAGTGCCGCCACTGAGATCGCCCTTTTCGAACAGCACCACGGAAAGCCCGCGGCCTGCCGCATCACGCGCAATGCCCGCGCCATTTATGCCGCCACCAATGACGGCAAGGTCGTAGGGTTCAGCCGGAGATGATGATGCGCGCAAGCTCATCCGGCGTGGTCAGCATGGGGTAATGGCCCGTGTCAATCACATGCCAACGCGCGTTCAGTTTTTCCGCGCAGCGGCGTTGATGCGTCTCTCCGGGATTGGCCGCCTGTGGGCAATAGATTACGGAAGCCTGCCAGGCTTGCTGCCAGAAGCTTGGCAGCTTCACCGGCTGGGTGAAGGTCTTGATTGGATGGAGCGTCATGCGATCTGCCGCCCATTCGGCGAGGCCCTTTTCCATGCCGAGGAAAAGCCTGTTCAGCGCATCCCCTCGGCTCGGGCCGATCGCGATGTCGGTATTGATGGCGGCGGGGCGGGTCACGATGTCACGAATTTTCTCGCCATCCATCAGTGCCAGCGCATCGGCGAAAACCAGGCGCCCGATGCGGTTGCGTGCGCGCTCTGCCGCCGCTGCCATCACCATGCCACCGGCCGAGGTGCCGACAAGCACCGTATCCCGCAAATCATGGAAATGGAGGTATTCGGCGATTTCCTGGCCGTGGCTTTCGGTATCAATGCCAGCGCGCATCTGGTGGCGCCGTTCCGCGCAGCCATCCAAGGTTGGCGCATGCACCTCATGGCCCGCAGCGCGCAGCCTTTCGGCGACAAGGCGCCAAATCCAACCGCCCTGATAGGCCCCGTGGATCAGAACAATGCTTGGCATGCCGTGCCCCCCGTAGTGCGCTTGAGCTAAGCCCGAAATGCCAGGCTTGGAAAGCCAAGCCTGGCAGGGCTGGCAGAATGGCCAAGTCAGGCTAGGTTGCGGCATGGCAAAACCGAAAGGTCCCCTTCCCATGCTGCGTCGTTCCCTGCTTTCCGCTGCTGCGCTTGGCCTCGCTGCCCCGGCACTTGCCCAGGCGCGGCCCTTGCGCATGATCATCCCGGTTGGTGTGGGTGGTGTAACGGATGTAGTCGGCCGCATCCTGGCCGATGCCTTGCAAACCCAACTTGGCCGGCCCGTGGTGCCGGAGAATATCGCCGGCGCTGGCAGCACAGTGGGCGCGGCAGCGTTTCATCGCCTGCCCGCCGATGGCAATACGATTTTCATCGGCACCAATAACCATCCTGTGATGCGCGCGGTCTATCGGAATTTTCCGCATGATCCGGTAACGGATTTCATCCCCCTCGCTTTGGTTAGTCGGCAGCCCTTCGTGCTTGCTGTACACCCAGACGTGCCGGCGCGTGATGTCGCCTCGCTGATGGCTTGGCTATCGCAGAAGAAGGAAGAAGCGAATTACGGTGCGACCAATCCCGGTGCCACCAATCATCTCGCAGGCGAATTGTTCCGCCAGCTTTCCGGCGCCAGCTTCACCATCGTGCCCTATCGCACTGCCGCCAATGCAGTGCAGGATTTGCTCGCGGGGCGGATGAACCTGACCATTGATAGCCCAACCATGCTCGCGCCGCTGATGCGCGATGGCCGCGTGCGGGGGTTGGCTGTGAGTTCCGCGACACCTTCTGACCTTGTGCCCGGCCTGCCCGCACTCGCACAGGTTGGTGTGCCTGGCTATGAAGTCACGGCCTGGCAGGTGCTGTTTGGCAAGCCGGGCACGTCGGAAGAAGCGCTCGCCCCCATTCGTGAGGCAACGCTGCGCGCCGTCGCAGACCCTGCCGTGAAGCAGCGTCTGGCAGCAGCGGGCGTGGAAACCTGGCCCGATCCTTCGCCCACCGCTGCAGCAGCGCATGTGCAGGCGGAAGTGACACGCTGGGCGCCGATTGTCTCACGCATGAATCTCGGGGGCTGAGCCATGGCTTATGAGGGCATCCGCGCGCATCGCCCTTTGATCATGGGGCGGCGCGGCGCGGTGGCAAGCAACCATCCGGTCGCGACTGCGGCGGGGATGGAGATTCTGCGCGCCGGCGGCAATGCCGCTGATGCGGCGGTGGCGATCGCGCTGACGCTCGGTGTGGTGGAGCCGCATATGTCGGGGCTGGGTGGAGATGGTTTCTACCATGCCTGGAATGCGAAAACCGGCACCAGCACAACCTATAACGGTACAGCGGCGGCACCGGCCATGGCAACCATTGCGCATTATTGCGCGGCGGGCGGCATTCCGGTGCATGGCGCGCTTTCCATCCAAACGCCCGGCATGGTGGCTGGCATTGCCGCGCTGCATGGCGCGGAAGGCAGCAAGCCCTGGGGCGCTCTATTTGGCCCCGCCATTGAAGCGGCGCAGGATGGTTTTGCAGCGACCCATGCGCTCCGCCACTTTGCTGGCGAAAACCGTGCGCGGATGGCGCCAAATGCGGTGAGTGCTGCGCTATTTTTGCCTGAAGGCAAGCCGCCGAGTTTGGGAAATTTGCTGGTGCAGCCCGGCTTGGCAGCGACCTTGCAGCGTTTGGCCTCCGCAGGGCCTGCTGATTTCTATCATGGCAGCTTGGCCGCAATGCTGGCGGCTGATCTTGAGGCGGCTGGCGCCCTGGTCCGTGCGGCGGATCTGGCCTCTGTGAAGGCGCTTGTGGCGCCGCCTATCGCCATGCCCTATCGCGGGTTTGAACTGCGTCAGACGCCACCCAATTCCATGGGCTTCGCCATGGCGCAAATGGCGCGCATTCTGGATCGGTTTGATCTTGCCGCGCTTGGCTGGGGTAGTGCGGCGCTGATTCACCTGATGGTTGAAGCGAAAAAGCGCGCCTTTCTGGACCGCGAAGCCCATGCGGGCTCGGTGAACCCACCGCTTGACAGGCTGCTATCCGCCGAACGTGCTGCCGAACACGCCGCCACCATCACGGACCGCGCGGCGAGGCTGCCGGTGCGCGGCGCGCAGGAAACGGACACCACCTATTTCTGCGTAGTGGATCACGACGGCAACGCCGTTTCCGCCATTCAATCCATCAATTCCGCCTTCGGTTCCGGCGTAACGGGCGGGCAGACCGGCATCCTGTTCAATAACCGCATGAGCTATTGGCATTTGGATGAGGGCCACGCCAATGCCTTGGCCCCCGGCAAGCGCGTGCGCCACACCATGAATGCGCCCATGCTGATGAAGGCGGGTAAGCCCTGGCTGATCTTCGGCACGCCCGGCGCAGATAATCAGGTGCAGATCAATACGCAGGTACTGGTCGCCTGCGCTGATTTCGGCATGGACCCGCAACAGGCGCTGGAGGCGCCGCGTTGGACATCCTCACAACCCGGTCAGGAAAGCAATTACCCCCATGGCGGGGAGGATGTGCTGACGATTGAGCGCGGCATGGAGGCTGAGGTCATCAGCGCCCTAGAAGCGCGCGGCCACCGCGTGAAAACCATACCCGACCTGGAAGGCCCGTGCAGTGTTGAGGCCATTCGTGTATTGGAAAATGGCGTGCGCATGGCGGCATCCGATCCGCGCCGGGATGGCTGGGCGGGGGCGTGGTGATGGCCCCCTTGTCGCCTCTCATCCATCAAGCCTAGAGTGTTGATGGGATGCTCCATTTTCTAAGACGCCGATTGACAGTTGCGATTCTGGTCGCGCTGACGGTGCTGACGTTGAGCTTTCTGCTCACGCGGCTATCGGGTGACCTTGCCATTTCCATTGCGGGGCCAAATGCGACGCAAGAGGACATTGAACTCATCCGCAGCGCCTATGGGCTCGATCGGCCGCTTTGGGTGCAGTATTTCGATTGGCTCTGGCGCGCGTTGCAGGGCGATTTCGGCGATAGCTATTTCTTCAAGACGCGCGTATCGCGGCTCATCATGGAACGCATGCCAATCACTATGACGCTTGGGCTTTGCGGCTTGTTCATCGCGCTTTGTGTGGCGCTGCCCTTGGGAATTCTGGCCGCGGTCCGCGAAAATACCTGGGTGGATCGCAGCGTCTTGATGGTTGCGCTGATTGGCCAAGCCATGCCTTCCTTCTGGCTCGGCCTTACGCTGATGATCGTGCTGGGCCTCAATTTGGGATGGCTGCCGATCTCGGGCACCGGGTCTTGGCAGCATTATGTCATGCCCTCCATCGTGCTGTCCTTTTCAGCCATCCCATCGCTGATGCGCCTGACGCGGAGCGGCATGATTGAAGCACTCGCTTCCGATTACATCCGCACCGCGCGGGCGAAGGGGCTGTCGCGGCTTTCCATTCTGGTGAAACACGGCTTCCGCAATGCGGCCATTCCGGTGGTCGCCATTGCCGCCGTGCAGCTTGGCTTCATGCTGGGCGGTTCGATTGTGATCGAAACTGTCTTTGCGCTGCATGGTGTTGGCTATCTGGCGTGGGAGAGCATCAGCAAGAACGATTTCCCCGTGGTGCAGGCGGTCGTGTTGGTGCTGGCGCTGATCTATATCGGCCTGACGCTGTTATCAGATTTGTTGAATGCCGTGCTCGATCCGCGCTTGAGGTCGGCATGAGTACGGTATTGCAACCTGCCGGCGCCAGCAGCCGGCGGCGCATCTGGCGCAATGCGGGTGCCCTGTTGGGCATAAGCATTGTCGGCTTCGTCACCTTTGTTGCGATATTTGCGCCTTGGCTGGCGCCTTATGACCCATTCACCATTGATCTTGGCAGGCGGGTGATCCCGCCCAAGTGGATGGAAGGCGGTACACCCACCAATATTCTCGGTACGGATCAATTGGGGCGGGATTACCTTTCGCGTCTGATTTATGGCGCGCGGGTTTCCATGATCATTGGGGTCGCGACCATCATCACCTCCGGCATTATCGGCACTTTTCTTGGCGTAATGGGCGGGTTTTATGGCGGGCGAGTTGATGATGCTGTGGTCTTTGCCATTACCGCGCGGCTTTCAATCCCGGTGGTGCTGGTGGCCCTGGCAGTGGCAGGGCTTTTGGGCACCAGCTTTACCTTGGTGATATTGGTACTCGGCCTTTTACTATGGGATCGCTTTGCCGTGGTGGCGCGGTCCACCACCATGCAAATTCGCAATCTGGATTATGTTGCGGCGGCGCGCTGCG
Source organism: Alphaproteobacteria bacterium (assembly GCA_016869715.1). GTDB lineage: Bacteria > Pseudomonadota > Alphaproteobacteria > Acetobacterales > Acetobacteraceae > Neoroseomonas. The sequence continues at coordinate 43,896 of VGDM01000006.1, read as the reverse complement.
CCGGTTGTTCGCCGATAATCGTGCTGCTCAAGGAAGTGCTGCCCAATATCGCCACGCATTTGGCCGTGGTTGCAACACTTGAAATGGCGCTTGCCATTTTGCTGGAAGCCGCACTTTCCTTCCTGGGCCTTGGCGTGCCGCCCCCCTTGCCATCCTGGGGGCTGATGATTTCGGAAGCCAAGGAATACATGTTCTTCAGCCCCTGGATAATCATAATTCCCGGCATTGCGCTATTCATCCTGGTGCTGGGCGTCAATCTTCTGGGCGATGCCTTGCGTGACATGCTGGGCACGGATCTGTCACGATGAGCGCGCTTTTGGAAGTTGACGATCTGCGCGTGACCTTCGGCAGCACGGCAGCGGTTCGCGGCATTGCCCTTAAGGTTGAAAAGGGAGAGACCCATTGCCTTGTCGGTGAAAGCGGCTGCGGGAAGTCCGTCACGTCACTCGCGGTGATGGGGCTGCTCGCCAAGGGCGGCAAGCGCGAAGTGGCACGGCTTTCCTTTGCCGGTGATGACATTCGCGATTACGACGAAAAGCGTATGTCCCACCTGCGTGGTGATCGCATGGCGATGATTTTCCAGGAACCCATGACCAGCCTGAACCCGGCCTATACGGTTGGGTCGCAAATGACCGAGGTGTTGCGCCGCCATCGAGGCACGCCGCGCACGCAAGCCGTGGACCGCGCGGTCCAATTGCTAACGCGGGTTGGGATTACGGCGCCCGGCCTCAGGCTTGGGCAATTTCCGCATCAGCTCTCAGGTGGGCTGCGGCAGCGTGTCATGATCGCCATGGCTTTGATGTGCGATCCTGAATTGTTGATTGCCGATGAACCAACCACCGCGCTTGATGTGACGGTACAGGCGCAAATCCTGCGCTTGCTGGCAGAATTGCAAAAGGACCTTGGCCTCGGCATTCTGCTGATCACGCATGATCTTGGCATTGTAGCCCGCGTCGCTGATCGCGTTTCCGTCATGTATGCCGGCGAAGTAGTGGAAAGCGCGCCAACGGCTGAGTTGTTTCGCGCCCCGCGCCATCCCTATACGCGCGGCCTACTGTCCTGCGTACCGGTACCGGGCAAGGTAAAGCGCGATGAACCGCTGGGATCCATCCCCGGTGTGGTGCCGCGCATCCCGCCAGGCTTCATCGGCTGCGCTTTCAAGGAGCGTTGCAGTTATGCCGAAGCGGCCTGCGCTAGCCCGCTGCCGCGCCGTTATATTGGCCCCGCGCATGAGATGCTTTGCATCCTGCCGGAAGGGTCCGGCGCATGAGCACGCCCGCCATTGAAGTGTGGGGCCTGAGGCGCGAATTCCGTGCAAGCCAGGGGCTTTTCGCGCCGCCGCGCCGCGTGGTGGCCGTTGATGATGTGAGCTTTTCCGTCCCCGCCGGCAGCGTGCTTGGCGTGGTCGGCGAAAGCGGCTGCGGCAAGACAACACTCGCGCGCATGATCCTTGGCCTTTTGGAGCCAAGCGGCGGTGAGGTTTTGGTGGATGGCAAGCGGCTGGTAGGCATGGATCGCCTCGCGCGCGCCAGACTGATCCAGCCGGTGTTTCAGGACCCGTTTTCCTCGCTCAATCCGCGCCGGAGGGTGCGCGATATCATCGCCATGCCGCTAGTGGCGCAGGGCAATGTCACAACATCGGAAATTGGTCGTCGCGTGGCTGAAAGCCTGGAGCGCGTCGGGCTTTCCACCGAACAGGGTACGCGTTTTCCATCGCAGCTATCCGGCGGCCAGCGCCAACGTGTCGCAATTGCGCGCGCCCTGGTGCTGCGCCCGCGCATTGTTGTTTGTGATGAACCGACCAGCGCCTTGGATGTTTCGGTGCAGGCGCAAATCCTCAATCTATTGGCGGAATTGCGACGTGATCTTGGGCTGACCTATATATTCATCAGCCATAATCTTGCAGTAGTTGAACATGTCGCGAGCGAGGTCGCGGTCATGTATCTGGGCCGCATCGTGGAAAAACGCGAGAGTGAGGCGCTGTTCCGTGACCCGCGCCACCCCTATACGCGGGCGCTATTGGGAAGTGTGCTGACCCCCGAACCCGGGCTTGGCGTGCCGGATGTCGGTCTGGGCGATATCATGCCCGATCCCGCGAACATCCCGCCGGGCTGCCGCTTTCATCCACGCTGCCCGGCCTGCTTCGCGCCATGCGCTGCGACCGGACCGCGCATTACCAGCCTGGAAGATGGGCTGGTGGAATGCCATTTGGCGGGTTAAACAAAAGCAACAAAACCAAGCCTGGCATGACTGAGCGGGGCTTTGCGGAAAGCGCTTCCCCTTACTTCCACTTTGCCAAATAGAAACGCGGCAATTCATCAGCATAGGTCTTGAATTCCAATTGCCGCTGAAAGGCATAGGTACTCACGTAAGTGTGCAGCGGCACGAAATAGGCTTGTTCCGTGATGCGTTTGATCGCTGCATCATAGGCGCGCTTGCGCACCGCCTCATCAGCGGAACTGCCGCCCGCATTCACCAGGTCAATCACCTGCTGATCGCGCGCGTAATCCTCATTCCCGCCGGCGAACCATTGCGGCAGGAAGGCCGAGACGTCATTGATCGAAAAGCTGCCCCAGCTCCCCATCGCGAGTGTCAATTCACCGCGCTGTGAGCGTTGGATCTGCGCCGCCACCTGCATTAGATTAAGCCGCGCACGAATGCCGACCGCTTGCAGGTAGTTCTGCACCGCTTCCGACCATTGCCGCGGCTGGACATAGGAAGTGAGCTCCACGTCAAACCCGTTCGCAAAGCCGGCTTCGGCTAGCAATTGCCGCGCCTTGGCAGGGCTGTATTCATACTGCGTAGCGACATCGCCATTGCAGCCGAATTGCGATGGGTAGCAGGGCGCAGGCGGCACGCGCGAACCGCCGGTCACCAGCTTGTCGGCCAGGGATTGACGGTCAATGGCATGGAAAATTGCCTGACGAACCTTGAGTTGCGTCATGGGGTTGCCAGCGCCCGTCCGTCCGGCCGCATCCATGCCAATGTAGCCAATGCGCATGGATTCCTGCTGCACAGCCTGCAGGAAGGGCAAGCGATTCACATTGGTGATATTGTCTGGATTCATGTTCCAGATCCAGTCCACCCGCTGCGCCAGAAGCTCGGTCAATTCAGTGGCGGCATCTGAAAGATAGCGCGCGGTGATCCGCTGAATGGCAGGCTGCCCCTTGGGGCCACCTTGGTAATAGCCGTCGAAGCGTTCGTATTCCACGCCGTTTGAGACATCCACCTTGGTGAAACGATACGGGCCGGTGCTGATCGGCATGCGCGAAAAACCATCAGGACCCACGCGTTCGCGGTAAACCTTGGGCCAGATCGGCGTCACCATCGCCAGGTAATCCAGCGCAGCGGGGTTCGGGCGCTTCATTTTGATGCGCACCGTATTGGCATCGAGCTTTTCGGCGCCCTCGATCCAGGAATAATTCCCAGGCGTTGAAAGCCGCCCGCCCAATTCGGCAATGCCGTTCATCGTATAGACAACGTCATCTGGCCCAAAATCGCTTCCGTCATGAAACTTCACGCCGGGCCTGATCTTGAAATCAATCGCCGTATTGCCCTGCCATGCCCATTCGGTCGCAAGCGCGGGCACATTGCGGAAGGTCTCCGGGTCGCGATGCACCAGACCATCCATGGCTTGGTGCCCGATGATGATGCCGGTGCGCTGGCTGTTGAAATAGGGATCAATATTCGGCACGGCGTCGCGGAAGGCGACGCGCAGCGTATTGGCGCTGCGCTGCGCCATCACCGGCCCAGCGACAATGCCGGTTAAAGCCAAGCCGCCAGCGGCAGCGGCCACACCCTGCCCAAGGCCTCGTCTGCTGATCTTCATCTCGATTTGCTCCCTGTTAGAAATGCAAGTCTAGATACAAGCCCGAACGCAGCGCAAGCGTCGCAGCGCGATCAATCAATCTTCGCGCCGGAAACCCGCACCACCTCGGCCCATTTGGCAATCTCGCTCCGGATGAAGGCCTCAAAGGTCTCGGGGTTGGTGCCGCCGGCCGGCGTCAGCGCGGGTTGCGCGCCACCCAGTTCCGCAATACGCGCAATATAGCCAGGGTCGCGCGTGATCACATCAATCTCCGCGCCCAGCCGTTCAATGATCGGGCGCGGGGTGCGCGATGGCGCCTGCACGCCGAACCAGGCTGTCGCTTCAAAATCGCGAATACCGGCTTCGGCCAGGGTCGGGATATCCGGCAGCGCCGATGCGCGCGCGTTGCTGGTAACCGCCAAAGCCATGAGCCTGCCATCGCGGATATGTCCGATACAGCTTGGCATGTTGTCGCAGCCCGCATCCAGCCTTCCGGCCAAGATTTCAACAAGCATCGGCCCTGCACCGCGGAAAGGCACATGGGTGATATCCGTGCCGCTGCGCAGCTTGAACATTTCCATGGTCATGTGGGGTGACCCACCTGACCCGCTACTCCCGTAATTTAACTTGCCGGGATTGGCCTTGGCACCTGCAACCAGATCACTCACGGTCCGATAAGGCGAATTGGCGGAGACGAAAACAACATTCGGCACACGGATGACGAGCCCAACGGCGGCCAAATCCTCGGGCTTCGTCGTCATGCGCGGGCCCCAAAGCGAGTAATTGATCGCAGCCGTGGAAATGGTGCACATCAGCAGCGTGTAGCCATCAGGCTCCGACCGCGCGACCATTTCAGCACCCAGATTTCCTGTGGCACCAGCGCGGTTTTCGACAATCACCGGCTGGCCGATCCGCGCCGAAAGTCGTTCGGCCAGGATGCGGCCGGCAATATCCGTGGTCCCTGCGGGCGGGAAGGGAACCACAAGCCGCAAGGGCCGTGTCGGAAAGGCTTGGGCGCGAGCGATGCTGGGGGCGGCCAGCGCACCGGCCATGCCGGCAAGAATGATACGGCGGCCCAGCAAGGCGTTGTTTTTGATCATGTTCTGCTCCTTATTCCACACGAATATCGGCTTGGCGTACCACATCGGCCCAGCGCGTCACTTCGGTCCGCATGAAGGCGGCGAAGCTTTCCGGGCTCGAGCCACCATCGGGCGTGAGCCGCGGCGGATCAGCGCCGAATGCCGCGATGCGGGCACGGAAATCGGCATCCTTGCCGATCGCATCCAGTTCTGCACCAAGCCGCGCAATCACCGGGGCGGGCGTCGCGCTTGGCGCCAGCACGCCAAACCAGGCGGTCGCTTCAAAACCCGGCATGCCTTGTTCGGCAATGGTCGGCACATCGGGCAGCACGGCGCTACGCTGCGCACCGGTTACGCCAATGGCGCGGATCTTCCCATCACGAATGAAAGCGAGTGCGGAGGGGATATTGTCCATGCCAAGTTCAATCCGTTCCGCGACCATTTCGGTCAGCATGGGGGCGGAGCCGCGGAAGGGCACATGGGTGATCTGAATCCCTTGGGCGAGGCGAATCTGCTCAATCACCACATGGGGTGAAGTGGCGATGCCCGCCGTGCCGTAATTCAGCCCACCGGGCTTGGCCTTCGCCTCACGGGTCATATCGGCCAGCGTGCGAATGGGCATGCGATTGGCCGCCATCAGCACATTCGGCACGCGGCACATCAGGCCGACCGCTGCCAAATCCTCCGGCTTAAAGGGCATGCGATTACCGAAAACGGCGTAATTGATTGCCCCAGTGCCGATGGTGGTCAGCAGCAGCGTGTGGCCATCCGGTTCTGAGCGCGCGACGAATTCACTGCCGACATTGCCCGAAGCGCCGGGGCGATTATCCACCACCACCTGCTGACCAAGCCGGGCGGAAAGACGCTCGGCCGTCAGCCGCCCGACCAGATCCGTGGTGCCGGCGGGGGTGAAAGGGATGACCAGGCGGATGGGTCGGTTGGACAGGCCCTGCGCCAAGGCGGGCATGGGCAGGACAGCGCCAAGGGCCAAGGCGCTTAGGCTGCGGCGGGTAATCATGAAATTGCCTCTCAGTGGTTTGATTACCCGGGAAGGTGGCCTGTGAACCCTGCCAGATCAACCCGGTTGCGGCCCGGTTTTGGCTTCTTCGATTCGCCCCCTATGATAACTTAGAAATAGGAGCAACGGGGCCTTGGAGTTTCTGCTGCTTTACCGAAGGGTGCTCAGGCTGTTGGCCGCGGATCGCGCTGTCGCGATGGGGCTTGCCTTGGCGGCGCTTGCCATTGCCGGGCTGCAATTCCTGGAACCGGTGTTGTTCGGGCGGGTTATTGATCTGCTCGCTCGTTCGGATCGCATGCAAGAATCGGCGGTTTGGGTGGAAGCGCTTTCGCTTTTGATTCTCTGGGCGGCCATTGGGCTTTTAGCCATTGGCGCCAATGTCACGGTGGCGCTTTTTGCGGACCGCATGGCGCATCGCAATCGCCTCAAGGTCATGCATGATTATTTCCAGCATGTGCTATCCCTGCCGCTATCCTTCCATGGGGATACGCAATCGGGCCGGCTGATGAAGGTCATGCTGGTCGGGGCCGATAATCTGTTCGGGCTTTGGCTTTCCTTTTTCCGTGAGCATCTGACCACCTTTATTTCCGCCATTGTGCTGCTACCGCTCACGCTTATTCTGAATTGGCGGCTCGGGCTTTTGCTGATTGGCCTGGTGGTGATTTTCGGTAGCCTCGCCGCCTTTGTCATTCGCCGCACGGAAAACGCGCAGCGGCAGGTGGAAGCCTTGCACACACAGCTTGCCGGCAACGCCCAGGATGCGCTTTCCAACGTGATGGTGGTGCAATCCTTTACACGCCTTTCCAGTGAGGCACGGCTTTTCAGCGACATCATCCGGCTGGTGATCACGCATCAATTCCCCGTGCTGAATTGGTGGGCGGTGGTGTCGGTCATGACCTCGGCTGCCTCCACCATTTGCATCATCATGATTTTTGTTTTGGGCACCTGGCTGCATCTGCGCGGGCAAGCAACGGTGGGGGAGATCGTATCCTTCATGGGCTTCGCCACCATGCTGATCGGCAAGCTGGAAGGCGCGGTGGGGTTTGCATCCCGCCTTGTGCTGCTCATGCCTTCATTGTCTGAGCTTTTTGCGGTCTTGGATGCGCGCACCACAGTGCCGGAAAAGCCCAATGCCCTGGATATCCCGCGCGCGAAGGGTGAGGTCGCCTTTGAAGACGTGGCCTTCGCCTATCCTGGCGGACCGATGATTTTCAGCCATGTGAATTTCGCAGCCGCCCCCGGAAAGACTATTGCGCTGGTGGGGCCAACCGGGGCGGGCAAATCCACCGCCATGGCGCTGTTGCAGCGGCTATGGGACCCAAAGGAAGGGCGCGTCACCCTGGATGGACATGATTTGCGCGATATTTCGCTGGAAAGCCTGCGTCGGAATATCGGCGTGGTGTTCCAGGAAAGCATGCTATTCAACCGCACCATTCGCGAAAACGTGATGGTGGGCCGCCCGAACGCCACGCAGGAAGAATTGGCACAGGCCTGCAGGCTCGCGGAAGCGCATGATTTCATTCACCGCCAGCCCCATGGCTATGACACCATTATCGGCGAACGCGGGAGCTCCCTTTCCGGCGGGCAGCGCCAGCGGCTTGCGATTGCGCGCGCGCTGCTGAAAGACCCACCCGTGCTGATTTTGGATGAGGCAACCAGCGCGCTTGATGCCGCGACCGAAGCCCGGGTGCAGAAGGCCCTGGCCGCGCTTATGGCGGGCCGCACCACCTTCATCATCGCACACCGGCTTTCGACCGTGCGTGATGCGGATGAGATTCTGGTATTCGCCGGCGGGCAGATCGCCGAACGCGGCGGCTTCAAGGAATTGGTGGCGCAAGGAGGGCATTTTGCGGAGCTGGTGCGCACCCAGCTGACGGGTTCCGCCAGCGCATGATCATGATCAAGGCATTTGCCTGATGGTGCGGCAGGATGGGGTGGTCAAACCCGTAATAGAGGGACCCCATCATGAATCATCGTCATCGCAAGGTATTGCACGCCATCTTCGCCCATCCCGCCGGCGCCAATATTGACCCCAAGGAGGTTGAGCCAGTGTTTGAGGAGTTCGGAGGCGAGGTCTCCTATAATGGCTCAGCGCGCTTGGCGGTGAAGCTGAATGGGCAGGCGCATGCCTTCCACAAGAGCCAGCACAGCCTTTCCAGGGATGAGGTAGTGGCAATTCGCCAGTTTCTGACGCATTCTGGGGTGGTTCCGGCGCGCGATTACCCGCTTTAAAAGCAGGGCGGGGGCGGGGCCGGGCAGAAGAAGGAAGAACCCCTATGAAGCTTCATCGCCGTGATTTCCTTGCAGGCGCCGCCGGCCTTGCCGCCCTTGCCCCCAGCCTGGGTCAAGCCCAGACGCGCTGGCAAATGGCCACCCCCTATTCGGACGGCAATTTCCACACGCGCAATGTCCGCTCCTTCATCGAGGATATTCAGAAGGGCAGCAATGGCCAATTGGCCGTGCAATTGCACAGCAATGGCGCGCTGTTGAAAATGCCGGAAATCAAGCGCGGCGTGCAGACCGGGCAGGTGCAGGTGGGTGAGCTTCTGCTGACCGCCTATGCCAATGAGGACCCGCTGTTTGATGCTGATGCGCTGCCCCAGTTGGTGGTGAATTACGCTCAGGCCAAGCGCCTTGCCGATTTGCAGCGTCCCTTCATTGAAGCGCGCTTTGCCCGCCAGGGGCTGAGCCTGCTTTATATGGTGCCCTGGCCGCCAGCGGGGCTCTATTCGCAGGAACCCGTGACCTCATTGGAGCAATTGCGCGGTCAGCGCTTCCGCACCTTCAGCCCCATGACCAATCGCTTCGCGCAATTGATTGGCGCGCAGCCGACCCTGGTGCAGGCGGCGGAATTGGCGCAGGCCTTCGCTACCGGCGTGGTGCAGGCGCAAGTCACCTCGGCCGCCACGGGTGTAGATACGCAATCTTGGGACTACGCCAAGGTCTTCACGCCGCTCGGCTTTTCCATGACCAAGAATGCGGTCTTCATCTCCAGCCGCGCATTGCAGGGCCTGTCCCAACCGCAGCAGCAAATGATCCGTGCGGTAGCGGCAGTGGCGGAGAAGCGTGGTTATGAAATCTCTGAAGCGGCAGCCATGGAAACCGAGGCGACACTTGGCCAGCGCGGCATGCGCGTCATGCAGCCAACGCCAAGGCTGCTTGGGGATTTGGCCCGTGTTGGCCGTACCATGGCCGATGAATGGGTCCAGCGCGCCGGTGAGGATGGCAAGAAGCTTCTGGAAGCCTATCGCGCGAGCGCCTGAACATAAATCAGGCAAATCGGGGCGTCGCACGGCTTTACCCCGCCGAGACGCCCCTTGCCATGTCCGGCGGCAAGGGGGAAAACAGAGCCTTCCAGCAATAACAGGAGAGGCTCTCATCATGGATTTTTTCTCACGCCGCGCCATGCTGCTCGGCGCCGCCAGCCTGCCACTTGCAGCACCCTTCATCGGCAAGGCCGTTGCGCAGACGCGTTGGCAATTGGCCACCGCCTATCCGGATGGCAATTTCCATACGCGGAATTTGCGTGACTTCATTACGGAAGTGCAGGGCGTTGCGGGTGGTCTGCAAATCCAGATGCATTCCAATGCATCCTTGCTGAAAATGCCGGAAATCAAGCGCGGCGTTCAGACCGGCCAGGCACAGCTTGGCGAGATTCTGATGTCCGCCTATGGCAATGAAGACCCCTTCTTTGAAGTGGATAGCCTGCCGCAGCTGGTGACCTCCACCGCGCAGGCACGCAAATTGGCGGAATTGCAGCGTCCCTATGTGGAGGCACGGCTGCAACGCCAAGGCATTACGCTGCTTTACATGGTGCCCTGGCCGCAATCCGGCCTTTATACCAATGTGCCGGTGGAAAGCATCGAAACTCTTCGCGGTATGAAAATGCGTACCTTCAATGCTTTGACCAACCGTTTCGCCACCCTGGCTGGGGCCACTCCAACCCTCGTGCAGCAGGCGGAAGTGCCGCAAGCCTTCGCAACCGGTGTGGTGAATGCCATGGTCACCTCGGCCGCTACGGGTGTTGATGTCCAAGCCTGGGATTTCTGCAAATTCTTCACACCAATCGGCTTCACCCGCACCAAGAATGCGGTTTTTGTGCAAACCCGCGCCTTGCAGGCCCTGCCAGAAGCATCTCAGCGCGCCATTCGTGCTGCTGCGGCGGCCGCGGAAGCGCGTGGCTGGCAGGCATCGGAAATGGAAACGGTCGAACGGCAGAATATGCTGGGCAGCCGCGGGATGACGATTGGCACGCCAACGCCCGCGCTGATGCAGGGCTTGGCGCGCATTGGCGCGGCTCAGGCCGATGAATGGGTGGCTAAGGCGGGCGAGGAAGGCAAGCGGTTGATGGACGCCTATCGGGCGGCCATTGCTTGAACATGATGCGGGCCGGTCTTCTCCGCCCGTTTTTCTGATTGCTGAAGGTGGGGGCTGATGCGCAAAGCACTTGATTCGCTTTACCTGCTGGGGGGCGTGCTTGGCGGCATTGCCTTGGCAGCCATTGCCGCCATCATCATCGCGCAGGTGGTTGGGCGACAATTCGGCCTGACGGTTTTGGGTGCAGATGACCTGACCGCGTTTTCGGTTGCCGCATCAGCGACCTTGCCACTTGCTTATGCCTTCCGCCTTGGCGCGCATATTCGCGTGGATTTGATCATCGGGCGGCTCAAGGGTTCCAGCCGCCTCATCATGGAAAGTATCGCGCTGATCCTGACCGCGGGGCTCACATTATTTTTTGCGTATTCCATGGCTGATCTTGCTTTTGACAGTTTCCAGTTTGAGGATGTGGCGCAAGGTTCCGTCGCCTGGAAGCTTTGGGTGCCGCAAGCACTTTGTGCCTTTGGGGCAGCGCTTTTCGCGGTCTGTCTTTTGGATGATCTGGCAGCGCACCTCACCGGGGGTACGCCTTCCTATCGCAACGCCGCGGAGATGAATGCGCTTGACCGCGCGGGGCAGGAACTCTGATGGAACTTGCGCAAACCGAAGCCGGGCTCTTGCTGCTTGGCCTGCTGTTCCTGTTCCTCGGCCTTGGCGTTTGGATCGGGCTTGGTCTGATGCTTGTCGGGCTTTGCGGTGTGATTCTGCTGCCCATGCTGATGCCTTCCATGCCGACCTTCCCGGCGGAGAAGGTGATGGGCACGGCGATATGGCAATCGCTTGCCTCCTGGACCTTGGCGGCACTGCCACTTTTTATCTGGATGGGCGAAATCCTGTTCCGTACACGACTTTCTGAGGATATGTTCCGCGGCCTTGCTCCCTGGGTGCAACGCCTGCCGGGGCGGCTCATGCATGTGAATGTCATTGGCTGCGGGATTTTTGCCGCTGTTTCGGGTTCTTCCGCGGCGACGGCGGCGACGATTGGCAAGATGTCGCTGCCGGCCTTGACGCAGCGCGGTTATCATTTGCCGATGGCGGTGGGCAGCCTGGCTGGGGCTGGTACGCTCGGGCTGCTGATTCCTCCTTCCATTGTCATGATCGTCTATGGCGTGGCGGCGGAAGTTTCCATTGTGCGCTTGTTCATCGCGGGTGTGCTGCCGGGCATCATGCTCATGGTGCTGTTCAGCGGCTGCATCATGCTTTGGTCCATGATGAACCCCAGCCTAACACCGCCGCGCGATCCTTCCATTCCCCTGTCGCGCAAATTGAAGGAAAGCGGGCAGCTCATTCCCGTGGTGCTGCTGATCATGTTCGTCATGGGCAGCATTTATTTCGGTTGGGCGACAGCGACTGAAGCCGCCGTATTCGGTGTGGTGGGTGCGCTAGCGCTTTCTGCCTGGGGGCGGACGCTGACCTGGAAAAGCTTCATTGATAGCCTGATGGGCGCGGTGCGGCTTTCCTGCATGATCAATCTGATCCTGGCGGGGGCAGCGTTTTTGACGCAGGCCATGGCCTATTCGGGCATTCCCGCTGCCATGGCGGCCTGGGTCGGGGCGCAAGGCTTCAGCCCCTATATGATCATCGCGTGTCTGACGATCATCTATCTGGTGCTGGGTTGCTTTATTGATGGCATCAGCATGATCGTGCTGACCGTCTCGGTCGTTCTGCCGATCATCCAGGGTGCTGGGTTTGACCTGGTATGGTTCGGTATTTTCATCGTGCTGGTCGTGGAAATGGCGCAGATAACGCCGCCGGTGGGCTTCAACCTTTTCGTGCTGCAGGGCCTCACCAATATGGGCATTTTTCAGGTGGCGCGTTACACCCTGCCCTTCTTCTTCATGATGATATTGGCCGTTGCGATGGTCGCGCTGTTTCCTGCCATCGTCACATGGCTGCCAGCGACCATGCTGTCTCGCTGATCAGGGCGCTGGGTTGGGCCAATCCGGCCGTTCAAAGCGCTGCACCTCAAGCAGATAGCCGGCAGGATCGTGGAAGAAGAAATGCGTCACGCGATAGGCTTCGGAATATTCAACCTGTTTCGAAACCTTCACGCCGCGTGCCTTGAGCCTTGTGTACCAGCCTTCCACATCCGGATCAACAAAGGTGAAGACAACGCCGCCCTGCACACGGGGGTCGTCTGAAACCCGCGGCGCTCGCGCGCGGCATATGCCCAGAAAGGCGCGCTCACCCGGCGCCGTGGCATAGATGCGGCAGGTTCCCTGATCCTGGACCAGTGCGAGCCCGAGCTCGTTTTCATAGAAATCCCAGGAAGCAGCAGGATCTTCCGCATAAAGGAAGGTGATTTGCTGGGCGAAGGTTTTGGATTCCATGGGGGAAGCTTAGGGGAGATGGGATATCATTGTCACCCATGCATCAATGCCCCGGGTCATACCTTCTTGAGATTTACAAAAGACAAGTAATAAGTTTGCATCCCATCTTATAGAAGGCCCGATATCCCGGCTGGTTGTTGAGGGGGTAGAGGCATGAGCGATTTGGCGAATAAAATTACCGCTCAGATACCGGTGAAAGAACCACAATGGCTGAAGGAATTCAAGGCCTTCATCATGCGCAGCAAGGTGATTGACCTTGCCGTTAGCATTGTAATTGGCGCAGCCTTCACAGCCATTGTGACCTCCATGGTTGAGGATGTGCTGAACCCCATCATCGGTTTGCTGATGGGCGGGATAGATTCTTCCAACCTGTTTGTAGTCATTTCCGGCGAACGCAAGGCAACCCTGGCTGCGACGCGTGAAGGCGGCGCTGCCGTGCTCGCTATTGGCAAATTCCTGAATGCCATCATCAAATTCGTCATCGTAGGTTTTGCGGCCTTCTGGATGGTGATAATCCTAAGCAACCTGCAGGCCTCAAAGGCCGTAGAGCAAGCCGCAACGCCACCGCCGCCCACGCCGACAGAAACGCTTCTGGCGGAAATCCGTAATGAGCTGAAGGTGCGCAAGGTCTGAGGGGCTGCCGTGATTCGGGGGACGGATCATGGCCCAACAGATGGTGCCTGGCGGCTGGCGCTGGCGCGGTTACTCCGCCGCCAGCGCCGGTGCCACTCCGCCCTTCATGCCGAACACCTCTGCCAGCAGCGCATAGGAACGCTGGCGGGCCGCCGCGTCATGGCAATGCGTGATGACGGCAAATTCCGAAATGCCGCCATGCGCCGCTGACAGCGCTTCCAGCTTCGCGCGCACCTGTTCCGGTGTGCCGACCATGGCCTGGGCGCGGATTTGCTGAAGCCGCGTCAATTCTAGATCGGAATAGGGATAGGCTTCGGCTTCCTCGACACTCGGCAAGGGCAGGAACATTCCGCGGTCGCGCTTCAGGCGCCATAACTCGCGGGAACGGAACAGGCGCCGTGCCTCGGCCTCCGTATCCGCGACCAAACAGAACACGCCAAGCGCGGGATAGGGAGCAGCCAGGCGCGCGGGCAGATCGGGCTTCGGCTGGAAGCTTTGACGATAGATGTCGATCACCTGTTCGCTGCCGCCGCCATCGGAAAAGAAATGCGCGAAGCAATAGGGCAGGCCAAAATAGCCCGCGACCTGCGCGCCGTAATCCGAACTGCCCAGCACCCACATTTGCGGGCGCGTAGAGGTGACAGGCTGGGCGATGATGCTGGCGAAGGGGTGGTCTTCCGGCAGGCCATCACCATGCCAGCCCAGGATTTCCACGATCTGATTGGGGAAACGCTCTGCCGCCCGCGCCGCATCGGGGTTGAGCGCGAAGGCCGTGCGCCCATCAGACCCCGGCGCGCGACCCACGCCCAAATCAACGCGCCCCGGTGCAATGGCTTCCAGCATGCGGAATTGCTCGGCCACTTTCAGCGCGCTGTAATGCGGCAGCATGATCCCGGCAGAACCGATGCGAATCCGGCTGGTAGTGGCGCCAATGGCAGCCAACAGGATTTCCGGCGCGCTACCGGCATGGGATGCGCTATTGTGATGTTCCGCGCACCAGTAGCGGTGGAAGCCCAAAGCCTCCACATGACGGGCGAGGGCCAGGGTTTCCTGCACCGCCACCGCCGGGCTGCGGCCCGAGGCGACCGAGGATTGATCAAGCACGGAAAGGATGAAGCCAGACATGGTCACCAGGTTAGCGCAAACCGCGCCAAGGACAAAAGCCAATGTATGAAAGCTTCATGCGCCGCGCCATCGCGCTCTCCTGCCAGGGGGTTGAAACAGGCGGCGGCCCCTTTGGCGCCGTGGTGGTCAAAGACGATGACATGATTGGGGAAGGCATGAGCCAGGTGGTCCCCTGCGCCGACCCGACGGCACATGCCGAGATCGTGGCGATCCGCGCCGCCTGCGCGAGGCTTGGCATGCATGACCTTTCGGGCGCGGTGATTGTCTCATCCTGTGAGCCCTGCCCGATGTGCCTTGGCGCCATTTGGTGGTCGCGCATGGGTCTGGTGGTCTATGGCAATGATCGCACGGATGCTGCTGCGATTGGCTTTGACGATGCGGCAATCTATGCCGAGGTCGCCGCGCACTTGGAAGCGCGCCGCCTGCCGCTGCGGCGTGTTTTGGCCGATGAAGCGCTGAGCGCCTTTCGGCTATGGCAAGCCAAGCCGGATAAGGTGAGTTATTAGTGAGAAACGCGCCCGAATATCGCCGTCAACACGGCGAACAACACCCCACCCGCCAGAAAGCCCACCAGCGTGCCATTGATCCGCACATATTGCAGATCACGGCCCACGCGCAGCTCGATCTTTTCGGTGACCGTCGCCGCGTCCCAATTCGTCACCACGCCTGCGATAAAATCCGCAAGCTGCACCTGGGCTGAGGGCAATAGCGTCATCAGCACGCCCTCGGCCGCGCGATTGAGCCGCTCTCGCGCGCCCTGATCTTCCGCGAGCAAGCTGCCGGCATTGGCGAAAATGCCAGACAACAGCGCAACACTCCGCCCATCCGGCCGCGCGGCATCAGCAGCCAAGGCGATTTTCAGCCTGTCCCAGACATCCATGAGCCAGGCGGCGACGGAGGGATGGGAAAGCGCCTCGCGCATCAGGCGGCCAATGGCGGCGGCGCGTTCGGGATCGGTTTCCAGTTTCTCGATCTCACGCGCTAGCCATGCGGCGAAGGCAGCGCGCAAATCCGAATCGTCGGGGCCGATCTTTTCCAATTCGGTATTGATGGCATTCAGGATGCGCCGCGCAATCGTTGCGCCGGCCAACCAGCCGACCAAGGCGCCACCTTCGGCACGCACACGCGCTTCAATGGCGCGGCGCAGGTTTTCCTCCCGCGTCGCCAGCAGCACCTTTAATTGGCCAATTGCCAGGCTGAAGACTTCCTGATGCTGGCCCGAAGCTACCGCCGCGCGCAGAATCCGCGCCAGCAAACGCGTGCCAGCGGGGCCAGAGACAATCCGTGGCAGCAGCCGTGCCAGCAGGCGCCGCGCCCGGCCATCTTCCAGGCTCGCCAGGATGCGGGGCAGGCTTGCAGATAGCGCCATGGCCGCGCGGCGGGAGGCTTCTGGATCGCGCAGGAAGCCTTCCAGAATGCGCGCCAGATCGAGCTTTGCCAGCACACGGCGTACTTCGCTTTCCGTAAAGACATGGCCGGCCACAAAGCGCCCAAGGCCGCGGCCCAGTCGATCCTTCTGATTGGGGATGATGGCGGTATGCGGAATGGGCAGACCAAGCGGGCGGCGAAACAGCGCCGTGACCGCGAACCAATCCGCGAGCCCACCGACCAGCCCGGCCTTGGCGGCGGCTTGCAGCATTTCAGTCCAATAGCCCGGCGGCAATTGGTAGCTGAACAAAATAAGCGCGGCCATGGCGACAAGCAAACCAGTCGCAAAGCCACGATGGCGCTTGAGCGTCAGGCGAAGCGCGGCATCCGGGTCGTGATCCGACATCGTGCCTTGGATAGGCTATCCGTGGCGGCACTGCCAGCCTTGGTTGCCATTTCCCGCCCCGTTGGGGGAGCAACTGGGCATGGCCAGATGGCATGATGCGCGAGGCGTCAGCCTTGCTTCGCCGCAATTCTTGCCGCAATCGCCAGAATGCGTTCCGCCTTCTGCACAATTGGGTAATCCACAAAACGCCCATCCACCTGGATGGAAGCAAGCCCACCGGCCTCGGCTTCCGCGAAAGCTACCACAATGCGTTGGGCGCGGGTGATCTCAGCCTCGGGCGGCGAATAGGCTTGATTGGCGGGCGCGATCTGATCGGGGTGGATGCAGAGCCTGCCTTGAAACCCGAGCACCGCACCGCGCGCGCAGGAAGCCTCATAGGCCGCGGTTTCGCGCAATTCGATAAAGACCGTGTCAATAGGCGGCTCAAGCCCGGCAGCGCGGGAGGCCAGCACGAATTCGCTCCGCGCTGGCGCCAATTCATCCTCAGACAGTGTCCAGGTAATGCCCAGATCGGTGGTGTAATCGCCCGCCCCAAACGCAAGGCGGCGGACGCGCCCTGAAGGCAGGGCAGCGGCGGCGCGCGCGAGATCACGCAGGGCGGCCAGCCCGCGCGCGGTCTCGATAATCGGCATCAGGTCAATGTTGCCAGCGGGCAGGCCGCGTTCGGCTTCCAGATTGCCGATCATCCAATCCACCGCGAGCAATTGTCCGGCATCTTCCAGCTTGGGCAGCACAATACCATCCAACCGCGCGCCAATCACCGCCTGTAGATCGCCAAAGCAGAATTGCGTATCAAAAGCATTGACGCGCACATAGGCGCGGCACTGGCGCGGGCTTTCCAAAGCGGCCCTGACCGCCCCACGCGCCGCCGGCTTGGCGGCGATGGCGACCGCATCCTCCAAATCAAGAATGGCGGCATCGGCGCCGACCTGCAGCACCTTCTCCGCCCGGCGCGGATGATCGCCTGGGGCGAAAAGAAAACTGCGATTGGGACCGGGTGCGTTCATCTGTATCTGCCTTGCAGGGTTGCGCGCGAGATGGCGAAACATAAGCGCCCAGCGCCCCCAGCGCCAGAGCTTTACAGACCTGCCAAGGCATGCGGAAATACCGTAAATAACCAGGAGGAAACACCATGATGGATGCGCTGCCCGGCACCCTGGCCGATGCCGATACCAAGAACCAAACGCCGATTTCCGCCCAATTGGCTGGTTTTGCGGCGACGCTTCGCCTAGAAGACATCCCCGCCGACGTGGTTGAGCGAGCCAAGCGCCATATGCTGGATTGCCTGGGCATTGCGCTGGCCTCCACCAGTTTTGATTTCGCGCACCGCACCGCCAATGCGCTGCAAGGCCTCGCCGGTGCCGGCTCGCATCCCGTGATTGGCTATGCCATGCGCCTGCCCTTGCGTGATGCGGTGATGCTGAATGGCACGCTGATGCATGGACTTGATTTTGACGACACGCATTCCGATGCCGTGGTGCATGGCTCAGCCAGCGCCGTACCAACCGCTCTTGGCATGGCGCGCGAACATGGCGCGAGCGGCATGGAAGCCTTGCTCGCTTATATCATTGGCATTGAAGCGTCTTCACGCATCGGTGCCGCGGCAAATGGTTCGTTTCACCAGCTTGGTTTTCACCCAACCGGCATGGTTGGCGCCTTTGGCGCTTCACTCACTGCCGGGCGCTTGGCAGGCGCAAATGCAGCGCAAATGGCGGCGGCGCAGGGCGTTATTCTCTCCATGGCGGCGGGTTCACTTGAGTTTCTGGAAGATGGTTCCTGGACCAAGCGTATTCATCCCGGCTGGGCCGGGGTTTGTGGCATCACCGCAACCGCACTTGCGCGTGCCGGCTTCAAGGCGCCGCCCGCGGCCTATGAAGGGCGCTTTGGCTTGTTCCGGGCCTATCTCGGCGGGGTGGCGCCTGCCGGGTTTGCTGCGCGTTGCACGGAAGCACTCGGCGATTTGTGGGAATTCCGCAATGTTGCACTGAAGCCATATCCCTGCTGCCATTTCAATCACGCGATTGCGGACGCAACCCTCGCCCTCAGGCGCAAGCATGGCTTAGCGCCGGAGATGATCCGCAGCATGACGGCGCTGCTCTCGCCTGGCCAATACAATATTGTCTGCCAGCCGGAAGAAGCGAAGAAGGCGCCGGCCAATTCCTATGACGCGCAATTTAGCATTCATTACACCATGGCGACTTCCATTGTGCATGGCCGTTTCACCCTGAATGAATTAGATGAACAGGCCATCCGCGATCCACGCGTTTTGGAACTTTGCCAACGCGCGCATTACGGCGAAGACCCGGCATCCCGCTTCCCGCGCTATTATTCCGGTGAGGTGGTGATTGAAACCACCGATGGCCGCACGCTGCGCCATCGCGAGGAATTCAATCGCGGCTCCGACGGCCAGCCTTTAAGTGCCGCCGATGTGGAACAGAAATTTCGCGACAATGCCGGGCGCGTGATGTCGCCTGCGCGGATTGAACGCGTAATTGATCTGGCGATGTCACTCGACACGGCCGAAAGCGTGGTGGCGCTGACAGAGGCGCTCACGGGCTAAATCTGGCGCGGTTTTAGGTGTTGAGGAAGGAAGCAAGAGCGTGAAAATGATAGCCGGCAGGGAACGCGGCAATTTCCTGGAGGATTTTGCACCGGGCCAGTTATTTGAACATTGGCCCGGCCGCACGATTACGGAAGCCGACAATATCCAATTCAGCCTGCTGACCATGAACCAGCATCCGATGCATTGCGATGCGGATTTCGCCGCGCGGTCTGAATTCGGCAAGCCCTTGGTCAATTCCGCCCTCACGCTCGCGATTGTGACCGGAATGACAGTGGCGGATATTTCCTTCAATGCCATCGCCAATCTGGGCTGGAAGGATATTGCCCTGACCGCGCCGGTTTTTCCGGGCGATACGATTTATGCCCGCACCATCGTCACCGATGTGCGCGCCAGCAAATCCCGCCCCTTTCAGGGCATCGTGACCACCAGGACCGAAGGCTATAAGGCCGATGGCACGGTATTTCTTTCCTTTGAACGGGTGAGCCTGGTGCCCAAGCGCGTCGCCGGCGTGAAGGCATCAAAATGAGCGATTTGGACGAACAGGAAAAACTCGTTCTTGCTTCCGTTGCACGGTTTCTGGAACGCCATGTGCAGCCCGTCGCGTCCAAGCTCGAGCATGAAGACGCCTATCCGCATGAGATTGTTGCGCGAATGAAGGAAATGGGACTATTTGGCGCCATCATTCCGCAGGAATTTGGTGGGCTCGGCCTCAGGCCTTCCACCTATGCACGGATCATTGAAGTAATCTCCGAAGAATGGATGTCGGTTTCCGGCATCCTCAATTCGCATCTGATCATGGCGCGGATTGTCGACAAGATGGGCACGCCCGCGCAGCGCGCGCGCTTCCTGCCGCAATTCGCAACTGGTGAATTGCGCGGCGGGCTTGCGCTGACTGAACCGGATTGCGGGACGGATTTGCAGGCCATCCGCACCGTGGCGCGGCGCGATGGGGATGATTACATCATCAATGGTACGAAAACCTGGATCAGTAATGGCGTTGAAGGCAGTTGCTTTGCGCTGCTGGTGAAAACCGATCCGGCAGCAGAGCCGCGCCATCATGGCATGGCGATGTTCATTGCCGAGAAAGGCCGGGGCTTCACGGTTTCCCGCAAGCTCAAAAAGCTTGGCTATAACGGGATTGATAGCGCGGAACTGGTCTTCACCGATCACCGTATCCCAGCCGATCGGCTGATTGGTGGCGTTGAAGGCAAGGGCCTTGCTTGCGCTATTGCTGGGTTGGAACTCGGGCGCGTCAATGTCGCAGCGCGCGGCGTCGGTGTGGCGAAGCGTGCGTTGGATGAGGCCGTGCGCTATTCCCAGCAGCGCAAGACCTTCGGCAAATTCATCCATCAGCATCAGGCCATTGCGCTGAAATTGGCCGATATGGCGGTGCGCGTGGAAGCGGCGCGGCTACTCACCGAAAAGGCCGCGCATGCCTTGGATCGCGGCGATCGTTCAGATTATGAGGCCGGGATGGCAAAGCTTTTCGCGACTGAAGCGGCCGTGGAGAACAGCCTGGAAGCCATGCGCATTCATGGCGGCTATGGTTATTCCAAGGAATTTGTCGTGGAACGACTCTATCGCGATGCGCCGCTTTTGGTAATTGGCGAGGGTACCAATGAAATCCAAAGGCTGGTGATCGCCAAGCGCCTGATTGAAAAGAACCCTATCTGATGGCTGAACGCCCCCTGCCGCTGGATGGCGTGACCATTCTGGCCGTTGAGCAATATGGCGCCGGGCCTTTCGGTTCCATGCTGGTTGCGGACATGGGCGCTGAGGTCATCAAGATCGAAAACCCGGCCGAGGGCGGCGACGTGGGGCGGTCCGTCGGGCCCTATCATTTCGGGCCGGGCGACAGCCATTTCCATCATGCTTTCAACCGCAATAAGCGGAGCCTCGCGCTCAATCTGAAACACCCAGAAGGCATGGCGATCATGCGCCAATTGGTGGGTCATGCGGATGCGGTTTTGGATAATTTGCGCGGTGATCAGCCGGATAAGCTTGGCCTGACTTATGATGCACTGAAGGACATCAACCCGCGCATCGTTTGCGCGCATCTCTCCGCCTATGGCCGGCAGGGATCGCGCAAATCCTGGCCTGGCTATGATTATCTGATGCAGGCGGAGGCGGGCTATCTTTCCCTGACCGGGGAGCCCGATGGCCCACCGGCGCGCTTTGGTCTTTCGGTTGTGGATATGATGACTGGCCTGATGACGTCCTTCGCCCTGGTCTCCGGCGTAGTCGGTGCACGTGCCACTGGGCGCGGCATGGATGTGGATGTCAGCCTGTTTGACACGGCGCTGCATAATCTTTCCTACTTGGCCACCTGGTATCTGAATGGTGGCCATGTGCAGGGGCGGGAGCCGCGCGGTTCGCATCCATCGCTGACACCGTCGCAGCTCTATCGCACACGCGATGGCTGGATTTTCCTGATGTGCAACAAGGAAAAATTCTGGCCGATCCTGGCCGAGGCCTTGGGTCGCCCCGAGTGGGCGGATGATCCGCGTTTCGCGAGTTTCAAGGCGCGCCTCGCTAATCGGGAATTGGTGACGCAAATCTTGGATGAGGCGCTGTCACAAAAAACCACCGCCGAATGGATAGCGCTGTTTGGCGGCAGCGTGCCCGCCGCGCCGGTGTTTGATGTGGCGCAGGCCTTGGAAAATCCCTTTGCGCAGGAACAGCAGGCGGTGGCGGTTTTCACCCGCCGGGAAGGTGGTGATCCCGTTCGCATGTTGACCGGGCCGGTGCGTATTGCGGGTGCGCGCCCGCCCACCCAAGCCGCGCCTATCCTCGGCGCTGATACCAACGATATTCTGTCAGAACGCCTTGGCCTAAATGCGGGGGCCATCAATGAACTCAGGGAAAAGGGAACGATCCGATGATGAATTTCAAGCGACGTGATCTGTTTGCAACCTCCGCGCTGCTTGCCGCGCCGGCGATTGGCCACGCGCAGACGGCCTACCCCAATCGCCCGGTGCGCTTTGTGGTGCCTTTCCCGCCCGGGAATATGTCCGATTTGATCAGCCGCCTGATGGTGGATGAAATGGCCAATCGTGGCGGCGTGCAGATTGTGGTGGATAACCGCGCCGGCGCCACGGGGGCCATTGGCATTCAGGCAGTCAGCCGCAGCGCACCCGATGGCTATACGCTGCTGATGAGTTCCAATTCGCCGCTGGTCGTGAACCCCGCCGTCACACGCAACCTGCCCTTTGATGTCACGAAGGATCTGGTGCCGATTGGCCTTGTCGGCTGGACAACCTTCTTGATTGTGGTGCCGCCGGACTTCCCGGCGAATACGCTGGCCGAAGCCATCGCTTTGTTTCGCGCCAATCCCAATCGCTTCATCGCCTGCAATCCGGGTGCGGGGACTTTCGGCAATCTGGTGACGGAACAAATCTTCCGTACGGTCGGCATCAAGATGGAACAGGTGCCCTATCGCGGTAGCGCCCAGGCGCTATTGGATATGCAGCAGGGCCGCGTGCATTTCATGGTGGATGCCATGACCAGCGCCTTGCCGCAGGTTCAGGGCAAGGCAGTAAAGGCACTTGCTGTTCTGGCCAATCGCCGGTCACCCTTGGCGCCTGAAATCCTGACACTCGCTGAAGCCGGCATGCCTGATTTGGCGCCGCTTGAATCCATGGCCTGGAGTGGGCTGCTCGGTCCCGTCGGCACTCCGCCTGAGGTGATCAGCTTTTGGAATCGAGCCATTACCGCTATGCAGAATGATGCAGCGCTGGTACGGCGCTTTGCGTCCATCAATGTGGAAATGGCGCCACCCTCACCGCCGGAAAAGCTCGGTGAGATGGTGCGCACTGAACTCGCGCGCTGGACCCGTGTGGCGCAGGAAGCGAATATCACTGTGGGTGGGTGACCAACCACAGCTCAGTTGAGAAACGGAGCACCACCACGAGGGCCGCGTGCGCGCGGCCCGTAATGGCGCGCCAGATAATCCACGATCGTATCGCGGAACTCGCCTTCCAGCGGGTTCATTTCGTGCTTCTCCGACATCCAATCCATCAACTCATCCCAGCGTTCGCGCGTAAAGGCGCTGCGGCGGATGAGAGCGGTGTTGTGGCAAGCGGTGCAATAGCCAAATACTTCTGAACGGCCTTCGCCTTCCGCCAATACGGTTTCCTCTTCCTGTTGATCAGCCAAGGCAGCCGCGGCTTCCGCCTGGCGCCGCGCCAGATCAGGCGTCCGCGCGATGGTCGCTGATGCAAATAACAGCGCCGCCACCAAAGCATAGGGCAGTAATCGCATGGCCGCTTCAGCCGATCAGAATGGCGACACGGCTGATCGGATTGGCACCATAGCCTTGCGGATTCCAATTCGCTGCCACATGCGGCTGCATGCGGCCATTGCTATCCGTGGCGCGATACCAGACTTCAAAATAGCCATCGCTCGGCAGCGCGATGCGGCCCTGCCAGCGCTGCCAGGCATGGCGATTGGGCGGCGCGTCAAGCTGCATCGCCTGCCAGCTTTGCCCGAAATCAGTGGAGACATGCACCTCTCGCACGCTCGAATCCCCGGCCCAGGTATGGCCGCGAATATCCAGGCTGCGTGTACCGGCAGGAAGCCGCGTGCCATGGGCGTGGCTGCTGAGCACGGAACGCACGGGCATGCTTTCCATGTCCACGAAATCAGCACCATTATTGCGGCTGCCCGGCACAATGGGCCGCACCGGAATGCGATAGGATGTACCGCCCATGCCGCGCCCGGTGTGCGGTGCATTCAGCACTTCAAGCCGGGTGAGCCATTTCTGGCTGAGCGATCCCGGCCAGCCCGGCACAATCAGACGCGCCGGCGCGCCATGAATTTGCGGAATGGCCGCGCCATTCATGCGAAAGCAGATTAGCGTATCCTCATCCATCGCCTTTTCAATGCGCATGCCGCGGCTGATCGCGGGGCCTTGCGCGGAAAGATGCGTATCGGCGCCATGCTGGCCGGTGAATTTGGCGCCATCCTTCACGCCAGCAGCGCGCAGCACATCACGCAGCCGCACACCAGTCCATTCCGCATTGGAAATAGCGCCATTGCCCCATTGATTGCCAGCGGCCTGAGGCGAAAAGCCGGAGCGCCCATTGCCGCCGCATTCCATTTGCAGCCGGCGCGTCACCACTTCAAAACGCTGTTCAAGCTCGGCAACGGTAAGCTCAAGCGGGGTATTCACTTCGCCGTCAATGCGGATTTTCCAGGCGCGCGGATCGCCCACCGGATCGGGTACATTGCCATTGTTGCGGATAAAGAACTTGTCAGCCGGCGTGATGGGATCATCCAATAGATGCTCGGGCGTCTCGGCGTTCAGCGGGCGTTCGCCTTGCATGATCAGCGGTGCCTTGCCTTCCATTTGCAGGAATTGCGGCTGAGTGGCGCCCTGCGCCAGCGCCGCTGGCACCAGCCCGCCTGGCATATGGCGCGCAAAGGGAATGGCCGCGCCCAGGGCTGTGCCCATGGCGGCGAGTGCGGCACCTTCCAGTGCCCGACGCCGGCCCCAGACCAGCGCATCGGCGCGCTCAGGGTCATCACGATAGAGTTCCTGGATTGAACGTTCCGGCTGCTTTTGATGGGCCATGGCGGTGCCTCCTTCATGCTTTGCTTGACGCTGTTTTGCCCCATCCGATGGGGCGATTGCAAGTAAAAGCGTCCCCCCTTTTCGCCGCCCCCAAAAGCCTGCAAGCTGACACCGCGACAGGAGAAATCCCATGCAAAAACCCGAATTGGGCCGTTCCGGCATTTTCGTCCCGCCCGTGATTTTTGGCTGCAATGTCTTCGGCTGGACCTTGGACAAGGGGCAATCCTTCCGGATCTTGGATGAGCTGGTGGAACACGGTCTCAATGCGCTCGATACCGCGGATGTCTATGCCTATTGGGTGCCGGGCAACAAAGGCGGTGAGTCCGAGAGCATCATGGGCGAATGGCTGAAGGAGCGTGGGCGCCGGCATGATGTGTTGATCCTGTCCAAGGCAGGCATGGAAATGCCTGGCATCGGCAAGGGGCTTTCGCCCACTTATCTCACCAGCGCGATTGAAGCTTCGCTGAAGCGCCTTGGGACAGATGTGATTGATCTCTATCAGTCCCACCGCGACGATGAATCGGTACCGCAGGAGGAAACGCTGGCGGCCTTCGACAAGATGATCAAGGCGGGCAAGGTCCGCGCGATTGGCGCTTCCAATCTCTCTGCCACGCGTTTCAAGGAAGCGCTGGATATCAGCACCAGGAATGGCCTGCCGCGCTATCAAACCATGCAGCCACACTACAATTTGCTGGAACGTGGCATTGAAGCGGATATGCTGCCGCTCTGCGCAGCAGAAGGGGTTGGCGTGATTTCGTATTATTCGCTCGCATCGGGTTTTCTGTCCGGCAAGTATCGGTCTGAGGCCGACCTCGGCAAAAGCCCGCGCGGGGCGCGGGGGGCGGGCAAATACCTCAATGACAAGGGGCTGCAGGTGCTGGCCGCCTTGGACAAGGTGGCAGCGCGCATGGGCGCCACGCCGGCGCAGGTGGCGCTTGCCTGGTTCAAGGGGCGCCCTGGGCTGGCGGCGCCGATTGCGAGTGCTACGACCTCAGCGCAGGTCGCGGATCTCGTGAAGGCTGCCGCGCTAACTTTGGATGCGGCAGCAGTCGCGGAATTGGATGCGGCGAGCGCCTGATGGCGCCGCCTACTTCGCGTCGATCAAGACGGGCAGATTCCAGCGGCCATCCAGGGCTTCGGCCTTCGGGCCATAGAAGCGCCCGACAAAAAAGAACGGGCCTTTCGGGGCGGGTAGCCAGTTTGCTTCCTTACTTGCACCGGGGCTTTCGGCTGCATATAGATTTCAAGCACACCATCAGCGCCCTTCACAAGACCCGCTGTGCAATCACCGATCGAATAGCGATTGAGCGGGTTATCCACCAGCAAGCGTTGTGGCAAATTATACATTGTGATGGACCAGCATTCTGTCACTGGCGGGGTCTGGCCTTGTTTAAAGCGCAATATCCGGCGCCGATTGCCATCCAGAACCTTGCCATCACTGTCGGTCTGCTGGCTGCCATAGATCGCTTCTTCTTTCGTATTGTCATAAATGCCGAGCATCGCGCCGTAATTTCACTTGGTGATGTAACCATCGGCCAATTCTTGACGCGTACCGAATAGCGCGCGTGAAACCTTTTGCTGCATAGCGCCTGCGCGCAAGGTCTGGGCCGCTTCGGCAATGCCCGCTTCATTTGCTGGGCGGATTTCCGGTGCAATGGCGCTGGCATTGAATGCCCTGTTCGGACCAATGCCAATACGCGCAAAGCGGGCAAATATCTCCTGCTCCGCTGCCGGTGGTGGCACGAAGGGCAGCAGCGCGTTTAGATACGAAATGAACCCAATGCCCTCGCCTTTCGCCGCGTCCCATACTGGCCAATCAAAGGCAGGCGCCGCAGCGGCTGCGGCCCTTTCTGTGAATTGCGAAAGCGGCGTAAGCTTGAAGTCCGCCTGCACCGCCTCCAGCCCCGCAAAATCATCAGGACCAAAGAGCTGCGTGCGTGTGAGTGTTCCGACGAATTCAGCTTCGGCGACGAAAACCTTCGTGATCCCAGCGGGAACACTGCCCTGCCAGCGCGGACCTACAAATAGGTAATTACCGGCTTCGCGCCCCGTAGTGCGCACGCCCGTATAGGCAAAATTATGGGTGTAGAGATCAAACCATTGGTTCACATAATAGCGTGGCGCGGGCACCGCCGGCAGCGACAAGATCATATGTCCCGCACGCAGATCGAGCCATGCCCGGGAATAGGGCGTATCGTCATTGGGCGTTACAATATCTGTATCCGCGGGCGTCGAAGACCGCGCATAATGGCGGAATTGATTGAAGCCGCCGACATAGCCACCAAAAGCCTTGTTCTGCGTCTGGCTATACATGGTCTGGTAGCCCTGCAGCGGTGCATA
This sequence comes from Alphaproteobacteria bacterium, assembly GCA_016869715.1. GTDB lineage: Bacteria > Pseudomonadota > Alphaproteobacteria > Acetobacterales > Acetobacteraceae > Neoroseomonas. The sequence goes on along the minus strand of VGDM01000006.1, from coordinate 17,277 downwards.
GGCATAGGCCCAAGCCTCTCGTGCAATGGCCTTGGCCTCATCGAGCGTTATTGCGGTATTACCCAGGATGGCCTGATGCCGAGCGCCTCGGATGCCGAAAGCGCCAAGGCGGAAAAGCCGCGGCGATTGATCGATATGGCCATGTCAGTAGCTTCCTATTGCGCGCCGGATTGCCCCGACGCTTATTGCACCAACTCAATGTCATCGAGCTGCCAGCTTCCGTCGAAATAGGCTTCCATGGCTGCGTAAAAACGGAAATAGGGAAACCAGCCCTTGTCCGGGTTTGTACTGATCCAATTCGCCGCGTTGGCCGGGCGTTCCGGTCCGAAATAGACATGCACCGATCCATCGGTATTTTTGACCAAATTCGGATTGCGTGGAGAAAGATCGGCAGCGCCCTGCGCGGTGACCAAGGGGCCGCGCGTGACATTGTCATAAAGCGTGATGGACCAGAATTGCCGCACTGGTGGATTGGGCTCGATGCGCAAGCGATAGGTCTTGCCACCATCAAGCCAATTGCCATCCCGATCATTGGAGATTTCAAGATAGACCTGACCAAAGCCTACAATGCGGCCCTGCATGCCAACCGACATGCCAATCGCCTCATAGAACCAGGATGAACGTTCATCGAATTGAACGCGGTTCTTCTCCGGCGATCCCTGATCAAGATCGAATAGCACGGCATATTCCCAGCGCTTGCCCGGATACACGGTGGCACCGGCATAGCGCTTGTCATAGGCAGTGGTGCGCGCCATCAGCTTCCCCACCTTGGCGGCTTCTGTCAGTATACGTGTTTGCCGCGCATCGGAATTGAAGGGCGCACCGGGCGCAATGCCAAGGGACCGCAGCATGCCGAACATCATGCGATCACGCGACGCCACCGGTTCATTGGCGTAAAGCTCGGTCAGAAGCTTCCAATATTCTAACGTGTCCGGCTGCGCTGATTGCTTGGCCCGCCCACCAACTTCAAGGAATTTTGTGGCCGCCGGCTCAGCCCTTTGGTTCCATCCATAGATCGCGAATTTGCGCAGAGTGGCTTCCGCAACCGACGTGTCAGGATCAAGCCCGCGCGTGCCGAACCATATCTGATTGCTGGGTGCGCGAAACACGATATAGCCGGGCGCATCAATATCAGGGCTGTCAGGTGGCAGGATCAGGTATTTGCCACCGGCGCCCTTATCCGGCCCGGTCTGGCCCATATCGGTGATCGGCTGCTGCCAGATGTCGAGCACGCCCCCTGCCGTCAAACCTTCAGGAACCTCCACCACCACCGGCCCTTGCCGGGCCAGATCCCAGAAGCTGAAGGCGTAAAGCGTGGTGATATTGGGCGTCAGCATGCCAGCCTTATCGGCCAGGCCACGGTAGAACATGATATCGCCATTGCTGGCGCCAAGCGTCTTGGTTTGCGCATCATACAGCGCCTTGAATCCCACCGCCGGCAGCGCCCAAAGATAAGCCTGGGTCGCGCGCTGGAAACCCATTTCATCATAGAGCCGGTCAGCGGTTTGGCGGCTGGGAAAGCCATTTTCAAGCGTGAGGCCACCAAGCGGTGTCGGCACGGTTTGCGCCGCGGCAGAAGGTGTGGGTAGCAGCGCCAAGGCCCCCACACCCGCTGTGACCGTCAGTGCCGAGGTTAGTCGCGTCAACGGGGGTGGTCATGCGCTTTTCCAAAAGGATAAGGACAATCGGTAGCTGATGAAATGAAGACGTTGAACCCGCCCTGCGATAGTTTTCTGTTACAAGGGCAAGAATGCGCGATCGCTTAAGAGTAGCCGAAGCAAAATTGAATGTGGCCAGTGGCTTACCGCAAATAAGGCTCCACCGTCCCGGTCAGCTTCATCGTCAGCGGCTTGCCGCGCCGGTCGGTGGCCTTGCCTAGGCTCACCCTGATCCAGCCTTCCGAGACGCAATACTCCTCCACATTCGTCTTCTCCTGACCCTTGAAGCGAATGCCAACGCCGCGACCCAGCAGCGCCTCATCATAAAAGGGGCTGCTGGGGTCATTGGATAGCCGGTCCGGCAGGCTCTGGGTGTCTTCAGTCATGGTCATCTCCGCCGCGACTTCTGCCCGAGAGCCTTCGCGAAGGCAATTGCACGCAATTGACCGGGCCGCGGCAAAACCGCAATTTCAAGCGGAGACCGACCCGAGGGTGTTTTCGTGCAATATTCAACCACCGAAGCGCAACAAGAGCTCCGCGCCCAGATCCTGAAGCTCTGTGCCGATTTTGGCGATAATTACTGGCTGAAGATTGACCAGGAAGCCTGCTTCCCGGAGAACTTCTTTCGCGCGGTGGCCGCCGGTGGCTGGCTTGGCATTGCGATGCCGCAAGAATTCGGTGGTGCGGGCCTCGGGATTTCGGAGGCGACCGTAATGATGCAGGCCGTTGCGGAAAGCGGCGCCTGCATGTCGGGCGCTTCGGCCATCCATATGAATATCTTTGGCCTCAATCCCGTGGTGGTGTTTGGCACGCCCGCGCAAAAGCAGCGTTTTCTGCCGCCGCTAATCCAGGGCCGCGAGAAAGCCTGTTTCGGTGTGACCGAGCCCAATACAGGGCTCAACACCACGGAACTCAAGACACGCGCCGAAAAGCGCGGTGATCGCTATGTCATCAATGGCCAGAAGATCTGGATTTCCACGGCGCAGGTCGCGGACCGCATCCTGCTTTTGGCGCGCACCACGCCGCTTGATCAGGTGAAGCGCAAGACCGATGGGCTGACGCTGTTCTACACCGCCCTGGATCGCGCCAAGGTGGAAGTGCGGCTGATCCACAAAATGGGCCGGCATGGCGTTGATTCAAACATGCTGTTTTTCGATGGGCTGGAAGTGCCGGAAGAAGACCGTATCGGCGGGGAAGGGGAGGGGTTTCGCCTGATCCTGCATGGCCTCAACCCCGAGCGTATCCTGATTGCCGCGGAAGCGGTTGGGATCGGCCAGGCAGCGCTTTCGCGTGCCGCCAATTACGCCCGTACGCGAGAGGTGTTTGGCCGCCCCATTGGCCAGAATCAGGGCATTCAGCATCCGCTCGCGCGGGTTTGGGCGCAGCTGGAAGCCGCGGGCTTGCTCACCATGAAGGCGGCTGCGCTCTATGATGCCGGCCACGATTGCGGGGCGGAAGCCAATGCCGCGAAATATCTGGCCGCCGAAGCCGGCTTTGCGGCGGCCGAGGCCGCCGTGCTGACCCATGGCGGCATGGGCTATGCCCAGGAATACCAGGTGGAGCGCTATTTCCGCGAAAGCATGATCCCGCGCATCGCCCCGGTCAGCCGCGAACTGATCTTGAGCCACATCGCCGAAAAGGTGCTCGGCCTGCCGAAATCATATTGACGGGGTGGAAATGGTGGGCGCGACAGGGATTGAACCTGTGACCCTTCGCGTGTGAAGCGAATGCTCTACCGCTGAGCTACGCGCCCGACCTGACGCTGTTTTTAGGGGGCAGGGGCGGCCCCGTCAAGCATAGCCGCGCCGCTTCCACAGCGCCCAGGTCTGACGACAAGAAAATATTAAAGAATTTTTGAGTAGTTCTTTGAGCCTTCCGCAAGGCCAAAAAATGAATACAATGTTAAATGACAAGTTCGCCACGCATAAAAGCATATTGCTTATTTTCAATTTCCTTCATCTTCCCCGCACTGGCGGTACCACTATAAACCGCATGTTGAAATACACCTTGGGAGATCGCGCCATCTTTCATGCCTATCTATTGGCCGATCATGGCGGGGAAGCCGGGCTTACCGTCGCACTCGCGCGCGAAAATGAAATTCATTATTGCGCGCTGACGGTGGCCGGCCATTTCGGTATGGCCCATCCGCTGGTGGCCCTATCCCCCCGCCCCATAAGTATCGCGGCCGTGCTCCGTCAGCCGCTTGAGCGCATTGTCTCGCTCTATGACTATATCCGTGGCACGCCGGACCATCCCGACCATGCCGCCTTGCGTAGGCTTTCGCTCAACCAGGCTTTGGATGCCGTGCCAGCTTTCGCCCGGCATTGCCGCGATGCGCGATTGCTTACCCTGTTCAATGCGACGGAACGCGATGGCATCAATGGGGCGCTCCTTCGCTACCCCTATTTGCTTGGCCGGATGGAGGCTTTGGATGTTTTTGCCCAAAGGCTGCTTGCGCTGTTTGGCCTCAGGCTTGGCGGTGCCTTGCCGAGACTCAACGAAAGGCCCGCGCGGCAGGCGTGATTCCAGCGCGCTTTCAGCCGGATTTCGCTGCGGCGCTGGCGCGGCTTTAAACCGACAACCAGGCAAAGCTTGCCTTCTTTGCCCGCCTGCCACCAATACTCGCGACGCGGCCAAGCCCTGCCCAGGTGGCCGCCCGGGCTTCATGACAACGCCCGAAGGTGCTGCCGGTTTTGTTATTCGTCTGCGGCATGCTCATTTCACCTTGATCGTTGCATCGCGCAGCAATGTGCGCAGCTCCTCGGTCGCTGTCGTCATTTCCGTCATGAAGGCTTCCGGCGGGCCGGGGCTCGGGGGCACGCCTTCATTCGTCAGCCATTCGCGCATGGCGGGCTGGTTGATCACATCCTGTAACGCGCGATTGGCGCGCGCGATGATCGCCGCTGGTGTGGCGGCTGCCGCCAGCACGGCCAGACCGTCAGTCAGCTTGGCGCCCGGAGTCAGCTCCTGCACTGCGGGCACATTGGGCAGCACGGGGGAGCGTTCGGCATTGCCTACGGCAACCCCAATGCCGCGATTATCCTGCATATAGGGCCGCGCAAATAAAAGTGTGGCGGGCGTCGCATCCACCCGGCCCGCGAGGAAATCCGTCATGGCCACGGCACCGCCGCGATAGGGCACATGGGTGATATTGAGCTTGCCATAGGCAATCATCTGTTCGATCAGCAGGTGGTATGAACTGCCGACGCCAACACTCGCGAAATTCACGCGGCCCGGATTGGCGGCGATGTGGCGGACGAAATCCTGTAGCGTATTCGCTTGCAGCCCAGGGCGGACCAGCAGCACCACCGTCATGGGGCCGATCATGCCGACCGGCGCCAGATCCCGCCAAGGATGAAAACCGACATTCAAATCGGCGGCGGCTGCGATGATCAGATTGCCGTAGGAGGTGAATAGCAGCGTATAGCCATCCGGCACGGCGCGAGAGATAAAGGCGGCTGCGACATTGCCGCCGGCGCCGCCACGATTTTCTTCCACGACTTGCACATTAAGCGCCTGGGAAAGCCGTTCCGCCACGCGGCGCCCGACTGTGTCGGTGATGGCGCCAGGTGGATAGGCGACCAACATGGTGATGGGCCGCGTTGGCCAAGTGGTCTCGGTGCTTTGCGCTCTGGCTGTCATGGTAAAACCGCAGATGCCGCCAAAAGCCAGCAGCGCGGCAAGCAATTTCTGACGCATGTCCTTCCCCCCATTCCTGTTGGGGGAGAGCTAATCACGCGAGGGGGCGCGTGCCAGGGGGTTCCTACCAGGGCGGCGGATCATCCAAGCCGGGTGGCGGCTCAGCCAGCGGGTCACGTTCCAATAGCCCGGCGTCATCTTCGGCGATGCGATTGACGCGCGGCGATACCGGCCACACGCAAAGCCCCTGGCGCGGGAAGGGGCGTAGCATCGCTTTCAACCGCGCCGGTTCGGCAGGTGTTTCGCCGAGCCATTCATCCCAATCCTCGGGCGGCAGGATCACTGGCATGCGATCATGCAAGGGCGCCAATTCCGGCACGGCATCGGTGGTTATGATGGTGTAGCTGCGGATGATCTCGCCATCCTTGGCGCGCCAGCCTTCCCATAGTGCCGCGAGGGGCATGGGCGCGCTATCAGCCATGGCGACGGCGAAGGCTTGCTTGGGCGCCTTGGGGCCCTCGCCCAGGCGCTGCCATTCATAAAACCCATCGGCAAAGGCGATGGCGCGGCGCTTGGCAAAGGCATCACGGAAGGATGGTTTTTCCGCGATGGATTCGGACCGCGCATTCATCATGCGGCTGCCAATCGAAGGATCATCCGCCCAGCGTGGAATGAGGCCCCAGCGCAGCGCATCCAAATGCCGCGCACCGGTCACCGGATGGCGGCGCAGCACCAACCCATCTTTTGTGGGTGCGTGATTGAAGGACGGCAGCAGATTGGGCGGCGCATTCACCGCGCGGGCATAGCTCGCGATCTCGCTGCTCGAGCGATGCTGGAAATAGCGCCCGCACATAGCAGCTAGCTTGCCAGTTTTTCCGGATAGAGGGCGGCCAGCGCCGCTTCGCTTGCGGCCACGCGCCCGCGTTCGGTAATCAGCCCCGTCACCAGCCGCGCAGGCGTGATGTCAAAAGCAGGATTAGCGGCAACGCTGCCTGCGGCTGCCACCCTGATGTGCGTGATGCGGCCTTCAGCATCCTGGCCAGTGATGTCGGTGACTTCCTCCGCCGCGCGTTCTTCGATGGGGATGTCGCGCACGCCATCGGCTACGCGCATATCAAGCGTGGAATGCGGCAGTGCTACCCAGAACGGCACGCCATTATCCTGCGCCGCCAGCGCCTTTAGATAGGTGCCGATCTTATTGGCCACATCGCCAAGGCGCGTGACGCGATCCGTGCCCACAATCACGATGTCCACTTCGCCGTGCTGCATCAGATGCCCGCCAGCATTATCCGCAATCACGGTATGCGGCACGCCATGCGCGCCCAATTCCCAGGCGGTCAGCGCCGCGCCCTGATTGCGCGGGCGGGTTTCATCCACCCAGACATGCACCGGAATGCCCGCATCATGCGCCATGTAAATTGGCGCCAGCGCCGTGCCCCAATCCACCGTCGCGATCCAGCCGGCATTGCAGTGCGTGAGGATATTCACACGTCCGCCTGGCTTGCGTGCGGCGATGTCTTGCAACAGCGGCAGGCCGTGGCGGCCAATTGCCTCGCAGGTGGCGGCATCATCATCGCAAATCGCCGCCGCTTCGGCATAAGCGGCGGCCTGGCGCGCGGCCACGGGCAGCGGGCGCAGAACGGCGAGCATTTTTTCGAGTGCCCAGCGCAGGTTGATCGCGGTGGGGCGGGTTTCGCCCAGCATTGCCGCTACCGGTTCCAGCGCAGCCGGATCACGCCGCATCGCCAGCGCCAGGCCATAAGCCGCGACCGCACCAATCAGCGGCGCACCGCGCACCTGCATGGAACGGATGGCATGCGCAACCTGATCCTCATCCGCCAGGCGCTGCCATTCCACCTGCCAGGGCAGCCTGGTTTGATCGAGGATGCGGATGGACCAGCCATCAGCCTCATTAAGGCGGATGCTGCGATAGGGGATGCCGTTGATTTTCATGGCCAGGCTTTTAGAACGGATCGCGCCCGAGCGGAACAACGGGTTTCGCCCGCGCGATTGACAGGGCCCGCCCTGCCTTGCTCAACGCACCGCTGTAACAAGACAGGGCTTGACCATGGCGCCGCAGCAGGGTTCTGGGCGAGACGGCCCGCCGGGTGAGGGCCGCTTGCGCTGGGCCATGCTCGCGCTGCTATTCTTCTGCCGCACTAGGCTTGGCTTCCAATTCCAGACCATGGGCTCTGCCGCGCCTGGGGTCATGGCAGAGATCGGCCTTAGCCTCACGGAAATCGGGACGCTGATCGGGTTCTCCATGCTGCCCGGCATGGTGCTTTCCATCCCAGGCGGCTATGCCGCGCGCCATATGAGCGACAAGGGCTTGCTCGTGCTCGGGCTTCTCGTGATGGGGCTTGGCGGAGCGACAGCGGCGATTGCCGCCGGCTTTGGCATGCTGGCGCTGGGGCGCGTCCTGTGTGGCATCGGCTTCGTCATTGGCACAATCTATCTCGCGGAAATGGTGCAGGATTGGTTCGGCGGCAAGGAATTGGCGACCGCCATGGGCATCTTGGTGTTGAGCTGGCCCCTTCGGCATTGCCATCGGTCAGGTCGCGCATGATTGGCTGATGACGCAATTTCATTGGCGCCTACCCCGTGCGATTGCTGCCGCCGATTGCACCACCGCGGCGCTGGCGCTTTGGCTTGGCTGTCGCGCCCCAAATGGTAGCGCTGCCCCGCGTGGCGCCGCCGCACCTGCTGGGCTGCCGCAGCGCGAATTTTGGCTCACGCTGCTCGCCGCCAATGTCTGGGCGTTTTTCAATGCAGGCTATCTGGTGTTCTTGAGCTTCGCCCCCAAGGCGCTGCTGGAAAGCGGTTTTGCTGCGCAGCAGGCCATTCATGTGGTAGGTGCCGCGAGCGCGCTGATGATGATCTCAATTCCGCTCAGTGGCGTCATCGTGGATCGCAGCGCGCGCCCGGATGCGGTGCTATATCTATGTAGTCCGGTTGGCCTGATCTACCTTTTGGCGCTGCCCTATGCGCCCTTCGCTGTTGTTTCCTGTGTGCTGTTTGGGCTGACTGGCATGGGGCCGGCAGGGGTGATCATGGCGCTGTCGGGACAAGCCATGTCGTCGGCGCGGCGCGCCTTTGGCATGGGGGTATTTTCCACCATTTATAACGCCATCACAGCACCTGCGTCGGCGCTGGCGGGGTGGATCGTGGATCGCACCGGCGTGCCGCAGGATGCGTTGATTTTGGCGGCGTCGTTGTTCGCGCTGACCATGGTGGCGAACTTGGCGTTTCGCGTGGCGGCGCGGCGGTTGAGGTGAGGCGTCAAAACCCCGCACACCCCGCGCGAAACACCGTCAGTACCGACTCCTGCGCAAAGCGCGTCTTCCAGGCAGCGGTCACTGGCGCAAGGTGCGCGGAAGCCGCTGCCTGATCCTGACCGGGCAGCACCAGCAGCAACACCTTGCTGTCTTCGCGACTGATGCGCCCTGCCGCATTGCGCCATTGCCCAACACCATCCATCACGGTCAGGCCAGCGGGGAAGGCAGGGGTTACCGTTTCGGCCATGAAGTGCGCCCATTCCGCATCGGTCACGGGTGCGCGGGTTTTCACATTTCGCCCAAAATAGGCTTCCGCAATGGTCGCTGGCCCTGTGCCCACCGGACAGGTTTCCGACGCGGCGGCACAAGCCCCCAGCAACAACAAAACGCCAAGTGCGGCCTTCATGCCGTGGTCGCCAGTAGCGCCACACCGGCTGCAATCAGCGCAATAGCGGCGATTTTCTGCACGCCCATCGTCTCCCCAAAGACAGCCCAGCCAATCGCGGCAATGGCGATATAGGAAGCCGCGGTGCAAGGCAGCGCCACACTCATCGGAATGCGACGCAGCGCAATGATGTAAAGCAACGCCGCACCGCCGTAACATACCAGCCCCACCATGGTCGGCAGGCGCAATAATTGATCGAAAAACCCACCCTCAGCCGCCACCGAATTGGCCGCGCCGGATTTCAACAGGATCTGGCCGATCAGCGATGTCGAAATCGCCGCCGCCAAAGCCAGCCAATAGATTATCATGGCGCGCGCCCTTCATCGCGTGCCGGCAGAACCTCACGCACCACGCCTTGCGGTTTGCCATTGGCCGACATGAAGGATCGCCCGACATATTCGCCGAGCACGCCAAGGATCAGGAATTGCACGCCCGCAATCAGCAGCGTGACCGTCATCAGTGACGCCCAACCGGAAGGCGTGTGCCCCATCAGCCCTTCAATAATCACATAAAGCGCTGCCAACAGCCCCAGCACACCCATGCCTGCGCCGGCCAGGATCGCCATCCGCAAGGGCAGTACGGAGAAATTCGTCGCCAAATTCATCCAAAGCCGAATGAGGCGCCGCATGGTGTAATTGGAACGACCCTCTGCGCGGGCGAAGTGCTTTACCTCGATCGAATCAAGCCGCTGCGTCACCTGCATCAGCAGGCCATCAATGTAAGGATAGGGGCCGCGATACTTCACCACTTCCGAAACCGCCAAGGCCGACATGCAACGAAAGGACGAAAGATAAAGCCCCTCCGGCTTATCCATCAATTGATCCGCCACCCAATTGGCAAAGGCGCTGCCCAGATTTCGCCAGCCTTCATGTTCCTTCACGGCGTAACGCGTGTACACAACATCAAAATTTCCAAGCCGAGCGTGATCATAGAGCCGAATCACTTCCTCCGGTGGGTTCTGTAAATCATCATCCATGGTGATCACGTAAGCGCCGCGCGCATGGCGGAGCCCCGTCATCACCGCGTTATGCTCACCAAAATTACGCGCATGCTCAATGTAAGTCAGCGGCACAAAGGCTCTTTCCTGCAAGGTGCGGCAGACATCACCGGAATTATCCGGGCTTCCATCATTCACCAGCACAATTTCGATCCCGCCTTCGGGCGTGAGGGCCGATAGCGCTTCCACCAGAGCGCCCACCGTAGCCGCACCGCGATAGACCGGCACCACAATCGAAAGACCAACAGGATATTCCTTGCCGGCCGATATCAGGGACATGCAACCTTCTCCATTCTCAGGGCCGCGTCGCGATAATCAGAACCGAACCGCCCGCGGGGTAACGCAGGCCGATCCGGCCGAGGAAACCTTCCAACGCCGTGACAGCGTAGAGCATGGCATCCAACCATGGCGGGAAGGGGGCGACATCGCTTTTGGCTTTGCTATCCGATTTCAGGAGTTTACGTTGCAGGATCATGAGCGGCAGCAGCAGCGCATTCCAATAGCAGGTTTCAATGGTGGTAAAACCGGCTGCCGCCAGCAGCGCGCGGGCCTGATCCGCCGTGAAGCGGCGCGCATTATACACGCGGATATCATGGGCCGAATGCAACCATTCAAAGGCCGGCAGGTTCAAGACCAAGGCGCCGCCTGGCTTCAGCACACGGTGAAACTCGGCCAAAGCGCGCCTCGGTTCCACGGCACGGTGGCAAAGCACATCCAGGCTCACCAGCGCGCCAAAACTGGCATAGGCGAAGGGTAGGCGATTGGCGTCCCCCCTGGCGATGAGCGCGCCAGATTTGGCCCCCGCACGCCGCGCGGCTTCCGGGTTATAATCCAGCCCGACCAAGGCGCGCGTGGACTTCCCGGCCAGGCGCCGTAGCAGCCCCCCCGTGCCGCAGCCGGCATCGAGTAACGCCCCAGGTGCGCCGGGGCGGCGTTGCAAGGCTTGCAGGGCGCGAAGGTGCAGCGCGCGGTACCACCACATGCGCTGCTCCACCGCATCCATGAGATCATATTCGGCGGCTTCCACAGGGGCGTGTTTCGCATTGTGACGCGGCGGGAACAAGGCGAAACGGGCCTAAGCCCGCCTTATTTGGCTTGCATGAGGCTCATTATCAGCCGAGACTGCGCCCGATAATGATGCACTTGCCATCACCTATGCCTGCGTCGCCCTGCGCGGCTGCCCTTGCCGGGGCCGCGCCACAGCAAGCCGCATCAAGCCGCCCGTGCCATGGCTGAGCCCGCCAAATCAGCGCTTAGCGTGCCGACAGGTGCCGAGACCTTGCGCGGCATCGGCATTATTCTGGTGGCCTATATCGTCATCACCGGTGCCGATGCCGCCATTAAATGGGCGCTGCCGGAAGTGGGCGCGGCCATGGCCATGATCTGGCGCGGTGCGGTGGGCGGCATCACGGTGGTGATCCTCACACGCGGGCGGGGGCTATTTCCGAATAACCGCCGGCTGCTCGTCTGGCGTGGGTTGGCGCATTGCTGTGTCTCGGCCACCTGGTATTGGGCCTGGGCGCGGGGCATGCCTTTGGTTGATTCCTATGCGGTGGCTTGTGCGACGCCTTTGCTCATGACGCTGTTTGCCATTCCGCTGCTCAGCGAAAAGGTGGGGTGGCGGCGCTGGACCTCTACCATGATCGGCTTTGGGGGCGTGCTAATCATGTTGCAACCCTCGGGCGATTTATGGCGGATTGAGACGGCGGCGCTATTGGGCGCGGTGGTGCTGATGGCCGTGACGCGCATCTGGACGCGCATGCTCTCGGTCAGTGATGGTCCGGCGGCGATAGCCTTTTGGCTGATGATGGCGCATATTCCGATGGGCTTGCTGTTTCTGTCGGCTTTCCCGCCCCCATCATTGCTGCCATCCACCAATATCATGCTGCTACTGGTACTATTCGGCATCTTCAACGGCATGGCGCATTTGCTGTTTGCGCGCGCCTTTGCGCTGGCGCCGGTTTCCGTCCTCGCACCCTTTGAATATTCGCCCTTGCTGATTGGCGGAGTGATCGGCTTTCTGATCTGGGCCGAGCTACCGGGCTGGACAACATTGGCCGGCGCATCACTGGTGGTGGCCGCCGGGCTTTACAATGTGCATCGCGAACAGGTGCGGCGTGCTGCCGAACGGGCACGCATGAAGGAAGCCGCCTGATGGCGCGCCGCCACAATATCCGCCGCGGCGCGCTGCTGATGCTGGGGGCGACCGCGCTTTTCACCATCATGTCCGCCATGGTGAAGGAGATTGCGGAGAGCATTTCCTTTATCGAGATCATGTTCTTCCGATCCGCCTTCGCGCTGCCGGTGATTTTCGTGATTGTGGCACGGGGCCGGCAATGGGGCATTTTGCACACGCGGCGTTTCCCTTCCCATTTGCTGCGCGCCTTTAGCGGCACCATGGCGCAGGGCTGTTCCTTCTTCGCGCTGACCGTGCTGCCCTTGGCGGAACAAACCGCGCTGACCTACACCACGCCGCTATTCGTTACGCTGCTGTCTATCCCATTGCTGGGGGAACAGATCGGCATTCATCGCTGGTCCGCGGTGATATTGGGCTTTGTCGGCATTATGGTGATTGCGCTCGGTCAGGGTGCCTTTCAGGGCGGTACTTGGCCCGAGAAAGCGGTGATGATCGGTATGGCGGTCGCGGTTTCCCAAGGCGTGTGATCCGCACTCACCACGCTTTTGGTGCGCAACCTCTCAGCCACCGAAAACTCCACCACCATTATGTTGTGGCAGTCCCTATTGATGACGGCCTTGACCTCCGCCGCACTGCCGTTTTTCTGGACCACGCCGAACGCCTGCGAATTGCTGATCCTGATCCTGGTTGGGCTGGTGGGCGGCGTGGCGCAGGTGATGCTGACGGAAGCCTATGCGTCAGCCCAGGTGTCCTCGCTTGGGCCCTATTCCGATACTTCCATCCTTTGGTCGGTTGGGCTTGGCTGGCTGATCTGGGGCGATATGCCGACCATCGCGACCATCCTTGGCGCGGTGCTGATTGTGCTTTCGGGGTTGTATATCCTGCACCGGGAATGGGTGCGCGGGCAGATGAAGCGCCAAGGGCAATAGGTGGGGCTTGCAGTGTCGCGAGCCTCGCCGCACCCTAGTGTAAGCGTGAGGCGCAGAAGATGAGCATTCCCTTTCTGAAAAATGACAGCCTGGCCCTGGGCGCGGTGGAACAAACGGCGCCGGGCGTGCGGCGGGTGCTCTGCAACAATCCTGGCGCTTTCACCTTTCGGGGGACAAATAGCTGGATCATCGGCCAGGGGAATTCCGTGGCCATCCTGGACCCCGGGCCGGTGGATGCGGCGCATCTGGATGCTTTGCTGGCAGCGACCAAGGGTGAACGCATCACGCATATCCTGGTGTCTCACACGCATCGGGATCATTCGCCTGGCGTGGCGGCGCTGAAGGCCGCAACCGGCGCGCCGAGTTACGCCTTTGGCCCGCATATGACCCCACCGGAGCAGGGCGGGGAGGGCGGCGATCATGGATTCCGCCCGGATGTAACCATTGCGGATGGCGCCATCGTAGCCGGTGCCGATTGGCGCGTGACGGCTTTGCACACGCCTGGCCATTGCGCCAACCACCTTTGCTTTACGCTGGAAAATGCCAGCACGAATCGCACGCTGTTCAGCGCAGATCATGTCATGTCCTGGTCGACCAGCGTGGTCAGCCCACCGGATGGCGATATGGCAGCCTATATGGCCTCGCTCGCCAGGCTTCAGGCGCGTGGCGATGACGCGCTTTACCTGCCAGGCCATGGCCCGCCCCTGCCTGATGCGCTGCCCTTCGTCGCCGCGCTCGCCGCGCATCGGCGGGAGAGAGAGGCGCGTATCCTGGAAGAACTCCGCCATGCCGGGCGGGCGCGGGCAGAAGAATTGGTGCCGCCGGTTTATGGCGCCGCGCTTGATGCCCGGCTGATCCCAGCGGCAGCGCGCAGCTTGACCGCGCATTTGATCAAGCTGGCAGCGGAAGGCGCGGTGCGCCAGGAAACGGGGGCATGGGTGGTGTCATGAACCTTGGTCGCGGAATCCTTGCCCTACCCTTGGCCGCGCCGATCGGTTGCGGACCGCCGGATTACACGCCGGCGCGCGATTGGGCGAATGTGGCGGGCAGTGCGGTAATCTATCCCGAAATGGGTAACGCGCCCAGGGGCGTCGCCGACTGTATTGCCTGCTGTTGATGCCATCAACGCAGTTCAGCAGGCACTCGCGACTTATCTACAAGCGCTGGATGCGCTGGCCGCCGATGGGCTTTTGATGATCCGCGAAGACCCGCTCGCGGCTTATCCGCCACGCGTGGCCCCGATCAGCCCGAAAGGCGCTGAGGCGATCACAGAACTCGGGGCTCTGCTGCGTGAGCGCGGCCGTTCGCTCGCGCGCGCGCCGCAACTCCGCGCCACCATCCGCGAAGCCGACGTGCCCGTACACGCGCTGATCGCGGCCATGCAGGAAGCCATCGCCACCCTTGAACCAACCGAAACCGCCGCAGCGGATCAGGCGCGCGCGGTATCAGAGCCTGCTGCGCGAAGCGCGTGATGAACCAAGCCGGCAAATCCTGCGCGACCTTGCCGCGCTGCTGCGATCCGCAATTACCAGACGGTGCTGGCTGATATCGCCAAGGGTCATGCGCTGTTGAAGGCACGCGCCCCTCACCTTACGCATGAAGAAACCGCGCGCCAGGTCCGCGTTGCCGGGGCAGAACTCCGCCGCACCGGCGCGCGCCTGCCGCGCGATGGGCTTGGCATTGCCGTGCCGGTAATGGGCGCGCCGCGCTGAAGCGGGTTTTCTGCGCGCCAGGGGGGTGACAAGTCGTCCCGGCGCTGCTTCCATCGCGCTACCAATATCGAGGAGGATAAAGGCCACTCATGAGTACCAATGGCAAGGGCTACATTGTTGGGGCATTCGAGCACCCAACCCGCAAGGCTGACAATACATCCGTGGCCCAACTTCACGCTGAAGTCGCCTATGGCGCGCTCCAGGATGCTGGGCTTTCCAAGGATGATGTTGACGGGTTTTTCTGCACTGGCGCCGCGCCGGGGCTCGGCCCGCTTAATATGGCGGATTATCTGGGGCTGACGAAGCTCAAGCACCTCGACTCCACGGATATGGGAGGCTGTTCTTATGTGATGCATGTCGGCCATGCGGCGGAAGCGATCGCGCTCGGCAAGTGCAATATTGCGCTGATTACGCTGGCAGGGCGCCCGCGGGCGGAGGCCATGGCAACCGGCACCGCGCCGCGTTCGTGGGGCGTGAATGTGCCGGATGATCCGTTTGAGATTGTCTATGGCCGCACCGTCGCTAATGCCTATGCCATGTGCGCTATGCGCCACATGCATGAATACGGCACAACATCCGAACAGCTCGCCTGGATCAAGGTGGCGGCTTCGCATCATGCGCAGCACAACCCGCATGCCATGTTGCCCAAGGTGGTGTCGGTGGAAGATGTAGTGAATTCTCCCATGGTGTCAGACCCGCTCCACCGGCTGGATTGCTGCGTCATTTCCGATGGCGGCGGCGCCTTGATTGTGACCAGGCCTGAAATCGCCAAATCGCTGAAGCGGCCTTTGGTGAAGGTGAAGGGCCATGGTGAGGCGACCAAGAACCAGAATGCCGGCTATACGGATGTGACCTATTCCGGCGCTGTCTGGTCCGGGCCGCGCGCTTTCGAAGAAGCCGGCGTGACGCCGAAGGACATTCAATACGCTTCCATCTATGACAGCTTCACCATCACCGTGCTGATCCAGTTGGAAGACCTTGGCTTCTGCAAAAAAGGCGAGGGTGGGAAGTTCGTGGCCGACGGCAATCTGATTTCCGGCGTTGGTAAGCTGCCCTTCAATACGGATGGCGGCGGGCTTTGCAACAACCACCCGGCCAATCGTGGCGGCATGACCAAGGTGATCGAAGCCGTGCGGCAATTGCGGCATGAGGCGCACCTCAAGGTGCAGGTGCCTGGCTGCACGCTGGCATTGGCACATGGCACAGGCGGCTTGCTTGGCACGCGCCATGGCAGCGCCACCGTCATTCTGGAAAGGGAGTAAGCGATATGGCCACCATGGCATTCAACCGGGCCCTGTCGGAAATCAAGACGGACCCTACTAATCAGCCGTTTTTCGATGGCGCACGCGCAGGCAAGCTGCTGATTGGCAAATGCAATGATACCGGCAGGTTGTTCTGGTATCCGCGCGGCTGTTCGCCCTTTACGCTTTCCAACAATGTGGAATTGGTGGAAGCCAAGGGCACCGGCAGCATTTACACCTTCACGGTGATGCGCACCAAGGAACCCTATTGCGTCGCTTACGTGGAATTGGACGAGGGTATTCGCGTTTTCACCAATATCGTGGATTGCGATCTGGATAGTTTGAAGATCGGCCAGAAGGTGAAGCTGGTCTTCAAGCCGACCCAGGGCGATGGCCCGCCGGCCTTCATGTTTACCCCGGTTTGATGGCTGGGTTTTTCTGAAGGGGCGCCCCTGGTGACGGGGCGCCTTTTTTGTTGTGCGATTTTCAGTGTAGTTTGCGGTGGTTTTGGTAGGATCCATTTCAGGGGAATTAAGGGGGTTCGCGATCATGCGCCGCATGGTCACGATGGGATTGTTATTCGCAATTGCCGGCTGTGCTTCCGGACGCATGGGCGCGCGTTCCGGCGTGCCTGGCTATTCGGGTGGCGATATGTCCTGTGTGCCTTATGCGCGGGAGCGTTCAGGGCTCCGCATCAGCGGCGATGCCTGGCAATGGTGGCATGCGGCAGCGGGGCAGTATGAACGTTCCGGGGCGCCCAAGGCCGGTGGCGTGTTGGTCTTCAAGCGCACCAGCCGCAACCCGCAAGGGCATTTGGCGGTGGTATCGCGAGTTGTCTCCGCCCGCGAAATCCGGGTGGATCATGCCAATTGGGCAACCGGGCAGGCACGCGGACAGATCGCGCGGGATCAACCGGTGATGGACGTCTCCGGTCGAGGCGATTGGTCGCTCGTACGGGTTTGGTTTCCGCCGGCGGATGATTTCGGCGGCACGCCATTCCCGACCTATGGGTTCATCCATGGGCGACAGATGATGGCAGCCGCCCGCTAAGGGGCTGGACAAAACCGCTCCGGGCGGTATGTACATTTCTCTTGTGGCACTAGGCCGTGTCCTAGTCGCCGGGCGCATAGCTCAGTTGGTAGAGCAGCTGACTCTTAATCAGCGGGTCCAAGGTTCGAATCCTTGTGCGCCCACCAATGAAATCAAAGATTTGGCGGTTGCCGAGCCCCCTACAAAACACGTCT
>VGDM01000005.1 GCA_016869715.1 Alphaproteobacteria bacterium | reverse complement strand
GTTCTGGAAACGCTTTACCCCTTACTGCTCAAACGAGGGAAACCTGAATATCTGCGTTCCGATAATGGCCCGGAGTTCTCCTCCGAACCCTTCACAGATTGGCTGACCAAAGTCGGCATTAAGCCGATCCGGATCTATCCCGGGTCACCCTCGGAGAACGGCTATAACGAGTGGTTTAACGGAACACTTCGCAGAGAGGTGCTCAACGCTGAATGGTTTAGCACCACCCGCCAGGCCCAAACTGTCATCAATCAATGGCTCAACCAATATAACCATATCCGGCCCCACCACGCCCTCGGAATGCGGCCGCCAGCACCTGAAACATGCTTAGTAAACCCACAAATCACTGGTACATAAAAAAGGGGCTGGACAGCGTGGCGCTACCCGCGGCACCCGTCATTGTAGCACCGCTTGCCGGCACGGCACGTTTGCATAACCGTGGCGCGACCACGGTTTGGCAAATGGTAGCGACCAAGGGCATCCCGCGAGAGGCGCAACCTGCCGCGCGGCAGGGCCTGACCATCCGGCGGCATTTCCATGCGCTGGATGGCAGCGTGCTGAACCTTGATGCGCTCCGCGCCGGGGATGGTTTTGTGCTGATCCTGGAAGTGCGCGCCGATCCCGATGATCGGCATCAATTGCTGTTGCAACAGGGCCTGCCGGCGGGTTGGGAAATCACTGGCCGCTTCAGCGCAGGTGAGGTTGCCGGCCTGTCCTGGCTTGGCGCGCTGTCGGCCATTGATAGCCCGCCTGCCCTGGATGATCGCTTCGCCGCCGCAGTGACCTTGGAAGGGGAAGGCCGCGTCGCGCGCATTGCGATGCGATTGCGTGCTGTCACAGCCGGGAGTTTTGAGCTGCCGGGCGCGGAGGCGCGGGATATGTATCGGCCGGCATTTTTCGCCTGACAGAATACCGGGCGGATCGCGGTATTGCCTTAACCGCCATCCTTGTTCGGGTGACGGCGAAAGGCATCAAGGCTCACAACCTCGCCCGGCGGTGCTGGCGCGGGGCTGGGCGGCGCAGCGGGGGCTTCCGGTGCGGCGGGCAGGCCGGCTTTCGCGTCTTCCAGACCGCTTTGCGTGAAGCGGAGCCCAAAGCGCACATGCGGGTCATGGAACATGGTCAGCGCTCCGAAGGGGATCACCAGCTTCGCCGGCACACCACCGAAGCGCAGCGTTACACGAAAGCGCGCTGCCTCGCGTTCCACAACCAGCCCTTCGAATTGGTGTTGCAGAACAATGGTGATTTCCTGCGGGTATTTCGACTTGAGGTGCCCTGGAATGGCAACGCCCGGATGATCGGTGCGGTAGCTCAGGTAGAAATGATGCTCCCCCGGCATGCCATGCTCTGCGGCATATTCCAGGGCCCGCCAGGCGACTTCGCGCATCGCGTCTTCGGACCAAGCTTCATAGGGAAGCAGGCTTTCGGGCGGGGGGGATTTCTCGCTCATCGCAGCGTGTCTCTATCTCCCTCGGCGCACAAAGGAAAGAGTGGGGGGCTTCTGTTGCCCGGCGCCCCCCGAGCCGCGCTTACCTATTAGGCAGCGAGTGCGGCAGCCTCACGGCTGTTATCGTTCGCACTTAAGGTTTAGCCCGATAACGGCGGTACAATGCCGAGCAAAAGCGTCTCCTTTACCACGCGCGTCGAGCCTGTTTCGCCCCCATCTGCCGCTGATAAGCCGGGTGATTGGTGGAGGCGCCGGGTACCGCCCCCGGGTCCGCAACGCTTATTCCGAGCCGTGTTTATCGCTATAGTCACCGAAGTGACCGAGCAGATATAGGCGTTGTGGCGGGGGATTTCGAGTGGGGTGTTACGCGCCCGGCAAGCCCTTTTCCACCACGCGGGCATAAAGCGCGGCGCCATAGGGGATGGCTTCGTCATTGAACTGGTAACGCGGGTTATGCACTTCCGCGCCATCGCCAATGCCGAAATTGATATAGGCGCCTGGGACGCGTTCCAGCATGAAGGAAAAATCCTCGGACGCCATGGCGGGCGGCTTGTCGCGCGCCACCTTGTCTTCGCCGACCAATTCCGCCGCTGCCGCCGCCAGGGCTTCGGTATGTTCCGGCGCATTGATGGTGGGGGCGAAAATCAGCCGGTAATCCACACTGGCCGAGGCCCCAAACCCCGCGGCAACCCCCTCCGCCACGCGCTTCAGTCCTTCTCTGATCTGCTTGCCGACATCGCGCGAAAAGAAGCGCGCCGTGCCGGAAATCACCGCAGTTTCAGGGATGATATTATAGGCCTCGCCGCCCACCACCTTCGTCACGCTGATAACCGCCACATCCCGCGGGGAGAGGTTGCGGGAGACGATGGATTGCAAAGCCGCCGTGACATGGCAGGCCGCCAGCACGGGATCAATCGAAGCCTCGGGCCGCGCGCCATGGGCGCCCTTGCCGGTGATGGTGATGTCGAAAAACGCGCCGCCCGCCATGAAGGCACCGCTCCGGATGGCAAATTCGCCAAGCGGGAAATTCGGGCGGTTATGCATGCCGTAAATGGCATCGCAGGGAAAACGCTCAAATAGACCGTCCTCCAACATCGCGAGCGCGCCGCCGCAGCCTTCCTCCCCAGGCTGGAAGATGAAATGGACAATGCCATCGAAATTGCGGGTTTCGGCCAGGTATTTGGCGGCGCCCAACAGCATGGTGGTATGGCCATCATGCCCGCAGGCATGCATCGCCCCCTTCACCGTGCTGCGAAAGGGCAGGTCTGTCAGTTCATCCATCGGTAGCGCATCCATATCAGCGCGCAGCCCGATGGCGCGATTGCCGGAACCATTGCGCAGCACGCCAACCACGCCCGTGCCGCCCACGCCGCGATGCACTTCAATCCCCAAAGCCTCCAGCGCGGTGGCCACTTTTTCTGCCGTGCGGAATTCCGCCATGCCGAGTTCCGGATGGGCATGCAGGTCACGCCGGAAGGCAGAGAGTTCGGCCTGGTGGCGGCGGATGGCGTAAATTGGGGACATGGGGGCTCCGGTGAGGCTGATTTTCCGCCCATCCTGCCCGGAAGTGGCGCGGGGTGGAAGCGCCCGCGCTTGACCGGCCCCGCCCCCGCCGCTACCGCCAAAGAGGTCAAACAGGCGAGTCTCACCATGGCGCTTACCGATGCCCAGCAACAGGAAATTGCCGCCGCGCGCGCGGATCAGGCACAAACGCGCCGCCCGAGCGTGCCGGCGTTGGAGGCCATGCTGTTCGAAGCCCTGCCGGTGTTAGATCACGGCTTTGTCCGGGTGATTGATTACATGGGCGATGACGCTGCCATTGTGCAGGCGGCGCGCGTTTCTTACGGCCGCGGCACCCGTGCCGCGAATGAGGATCGCGGCCTGATCCGCTACCTGATGCGCCATCGCCACAGTACGCCCTTTGAGATGTGCGAAATCAAATACCATGTGAAGTTGCCGATCTTCGTCGCGCGGCAATGGATCCGGCACCGCACCGCCAATGTGAATGAATATTCCGCGCGCTATTCCATCCTGGACCGCGAATTCTACATCCCCGCGCCGGAACATCTGGCCGCGCAATCCGCGAGCAACCGCCAGGGGCGCGGCGATGTGCTGCAAGGCGCGGAAGCCGGGCGCGTGCTTGACCTGCTGCGCGAAGACGCCACGCGCAATTACGATCATTACCTTGAAATGTTGAATGAGGATGATGAAGGTGCTGCGCGTGATGAAAACCGCCAGGGCCTGGCGCGTGAATTGGCGCGGATGAACCTGACGCTCAATGCCTATACGCAATGGTATTGGAAGACGGATTTGCACAATCTGCTGCATTTCCTCTCCCTCCGTGCCGATGCCCATGCGCAGTATGAAATCCACGTCTATGCCGATGCCATGCTTAAAACGGTTGAGGCCTGGGTGCCGATGGCTTTTGAGGCCTTCCGCGATTACCGCATGGGCGCCGTGACGCTCTCTGCACAGATGATCGCCATTCTGCGCCGCATGCTGGCCAGTGAGGCCGTGACACAGGAAACCAGCGGGCTTTCCAAGCGCGAATGGCGGGAGATGATGGATATTCTGGGGCGAAAGGTCTGACCCCATGTCCGATGCGCGCGGCCGGGGCGTAGCGCGTCAAGTGCACTCTGGCGGGCAGGCGCGGCCAGCGGCGCGAAAAGCAAAAATCCCCGCCGCCGGGTGGCATCAACGCTTTAGCTTTATCATCGCCTTTGTGCTGGCATCGCTGATCGGCCTGCCGCTGGCGAATGCGCTGTTGGGGGAAATCGCCGCCATGGTTTTGGCCGCCTTCATGGGCGGTTTTGCGGTGGGGCGAATGAGGCTGAAGCGTCGCTAACCCCCCCCCTCACTCCATCACAATCTTCGGCGCCGCATCCGCCTTCGCCGCCGCCTTTTCCCAAACGCGCCGCGCAATGCGCCGATAGGATTGCGCTTCGTCCGATTCAGGCCGCGCCATCACAATGGGCGTGCCGGCATCGGCCAATTCGCGAATTTCCAGTTTCAGTGGTAATTCGCCCAGAAACTCAACCCCCAACCTCTCCGCCTCCCGCCGCGCGCCACCATGGCTGAAAATATCCGCGCGATGGCCGCAATTGGGGCAGCAGAAGAAGGACATATTCTCAATTAGCCCCAGCACCGGGACATTGACCTTCTCAAACATCCGCACGCCGCGCCTGGCATCCAGCAGCGCCACATCCTGCGGCGTGGAGACAATCACCGCCCCCGCCAAGGGCACGCGCTGAGACATCGTCAGCTGCGCATCGCCCGTCCCCGGCGGCATATCCACAATCATCACATCCAAGGGGCCCCAGGCGACTTGCCCCATCATCTGTTCCAACGCGCCCATTACCATCGGCCCGCGCCAAATCATGGGCGTTTCTTCCTCCACCAAAAAGCCGATGGACATGGCCTTCAGCCCCCAACGGCTCAGCGGGGTGATGCGCTGCCCCTCAGACCGCGGCCTTTCCCGCGTGCCCAGCATTTGCGGCAGCGATGGCCCGTAAATATCCGCATCCAGTAGCCCGACCTTGAGGCCATCAGCGGCCAAGGCCACCGCCAGATTGACCGCCGTGGTGGATTTGCCGACGCCGCCTTTACCTGACGCAACGGCGATGATCGCCCGCACATCGGAAAGCAGCATGGGGCCGGGGTTCGCTGGGCCGCGCGGGGCGGTGGGTCGGGCTGGCGCCTCGGCGCGATGCGCCGTCAGCACCGCGGTGGCCGAGATCACCCCCGGTACGGCGCGGGCGGCGGACTCGGCGGCGGCGCGCAACGGTTCCAGGCTGGCAGCGGCTTCGCGGACCACCTGCAGCGCGAAATGCACTATGCCATCGCGCGCCACCAGGCCCTGCACCAACCCTGCCGAAACCACATCCCGGCCCGAAGCCGGGTCCTTCACCGCCGCCAGGGCCTTGGTCACCGCTGCCGCCAAATCATCCGCCATCGCTTGAAAAGCCCTTATCCATGGTCAATATCCGCCCGGCCCGGCATTACAGCGCCGTTAGCTGCTTTCCGGGAGGGTCGCGCACCTCTATATGTGGCATGGCTTCCCGCTTGAAGCATCCCGCCCAGCTTTGGGCCTTTGGTTTTTGACGTTCACCTGCTGGAGGCCGCATCTTTCATGCCCTGGAATAACAATAGTGGCGGTCAAAGCCCTTGGGGCAATCCGCGCCCTCAGGGCCCTTGGGGCCAGCCGCCTTCGGGTGGCGCAGGTGGCGGCGGCCAGGGTGGCCGTGGCCCAGATATAGATGACGCGATCCGCCAGGCGCAGGACGCGATTCGGCGTGTATTGCCGAGCGGTGGCGCGGGCGGCGGCAAGCTTTTCGCCTTGATTGGCATTGTGCTCGCCATCGGCTGGGCGGCGTCAGGGTTTTATCGGGTGCAGCCGGATGAACAGGGCGTGGTCATGCGCTTTGGCGCCTTCAGCCATACCACTCAGCCTGGCTTGAATTATCGCATGCCCTGGCCGATCGAAAGCCACACCACCCCGCGCGTTACACGTATTAACCGCGTGGATATCGGCTTTATCGGCGCGCAGGATGGGCCCGTCCCCGGCGGTCGCGTCGTGGCGGCGCGTGATGTGCTGGAAGAAAGCCTGATGCTGACGGGCGATGAGAATATCGTTGACATTGATGTCGCCGTGTTCTGGCGCATCCGCGATGCGGGCGACTTCCTGTTCAATACGCGCAACCCCGAAAGTACGGTGAAAACCGCCGCCGAGAGCGTGATGCGCGAAGTGATCGGGCGCACGGCGATCCAGCCGGCGCTGACTGAAGCGCGTGCGCAGATCGAACAGGAAGTGCGCCGCGGTGCTCAGGCGATCATGGACCAATACAAGGCCGGCATCGAAATCACCCAGGTTCAATTGCAGAAGGTGGATCCGCCGGCGCAGGTGGTTGATGCCTTCCGCGATG
This sequence comes from Alphaproteobacteria bacterium, assembly GCA_016869715.1. GTDB lineage: Bacteria > Pseudomonadota > Alphaproteobacteria > Acetobacterales > Acetobacteraceae > Neoroseomonas. The sequence continues at coordinate 125,333 of VGDM01000005.1, read as the reverse complement.
TACAGCGCGCCAATGCGGACCGTGAACGGTTGCGCAATGAAGCCGAAAGCTTTCGTAATGACATCATCCCCCGCGCCCGTGGTGAGGCTGAACGCATGGTGCAGGAAGCCCAGGGCTTCCGTGAAAGCCAGGTGGCGCGTGCCGGCGGTGAAAGTGCGCGCTTCCTGTCGGTGCTTTCCGCTTACGAACAGGCGCGCGATGTGACCACGCGCCGCATGTATCTGGAAACCATAGAAGAGATCCTGCGGCGCAATCCGAAGGTGATTGTGGATGACCGGCTGCAAGGCGTGGTGCCCTTCCTGCAATTGGGTGAAACAGGTGGCGCGCGTCAGCCGCCCGCCGTAGCGCCGCAGCAGCGGCCTGCGCCATTGCCACCTGGTGCGGCTGCGCCCATGATTCAAAACCGTCCGGGGGTTGCGCGATGAATCGCTCCATCATTCTGCTTGGCGTATTGGCGGCGGCGATTTTCACCGCCTCTTCCACGCTGTTTACCGTGCACCAGACGCAGCAGGTGCTGATCACGCAATTCGGCGAACCGCGCCGCGTGATCCAGGAACCGGGCCTGCATTGGAAGCTGCCCTTCATCCAATCCGTGATTGGCTTTGATCGGCGCCTGCTTGACTTTGATGCGCCGGGCGAAGAAGTGATCCTGGGTGACCAGCGCCGGCTGATTGTGGATAGCTTCACGCGCTATCGCATCACCGATCCGCTGCGCTTCTTCCAGACAGTGGGCGCGACCGAAGCGGGCATTCGCGCCCGGCTCAATTCCATCGTCACTTCATCCTTGCGGCGCGTTTTGGGTAATGAGCCTTTACTTGCGGTACTTTCGGCGGATCGTGCGCGCATCATGGGTGAAATTCGCCGTCAGGTGAATGAGGAAGCGCGCCAATTCGGGATTGCAGTTGAGGATGTGCGCATCCGCCGCGCCGATCTGCCGGGCGAGAATACTCAAGCCATCCTGTCGCGCATGCAATCCGAACGTGAACGCGTGGCGCGCGAAGCCCGCGCGGAAGGTGCGGAAGTGGCACAGCGCGTGCGGGCGGGTGCTGAACGCGAACGCACCGTCCTGATCGCGGAAGCCCAGGCGCAGGCGGATATCCTGCGCGGTCAGGGCGAACAGGAAGCCATCCGCATTTTCGCGGAAGCTTTCCAGCGCGACCCGGCCTTCTTCCAATTCTGGCGCACCATGCAGGCTTATCGTGAAGCCTTTGCCGAAGGCGATTCGCGGCTGGTGCTGACGCCTGATTCGGAATTCTTCCGCTACTTTCGCGAAAGCCCGAATGGCCTTCAAGCCCCGGCGCCTGCGCCGAGGTGAGCTTTACCACGCTGCTCCAGGGCATAGCTGTTGTGCTGGCCCTGGAAGGGTTGGCCTATGCCATCGCGCCGAGCTTCATGCGGCGCGCTTTCGCAAGCCTGGCTGAGACGCCCGAAGCGCGGCTGAGAATAGGCGGGCTGATCGCGGCGGGGGGCGGTATTGGCCTTGCCTGGCTTCTCAGGCTTTGGTGACAGGGTCGCTTTTTGTCGCACTTCGTTGCAGTGAGATGCCTTAAATTCGCGTGACTGACGCCAATCTGTTAGGATCATTGGTGCTTGCCCCGAGGAGAGCTTCCTTGCGTATCGCCCATCTTGCCCTTGCCGGCGCCATGGCCCTGGCGCTGGTCGCCCCCTTGCAGCTGATCAGCACGGCCCAGGCGCAACAGCGCGCTCCGGAAAGCTTCGCCCCACTCGCGCGGGAATTGCTGCCGGCGGTGGTGAATATCTCAACCTCCAAGAATGTCGCCCCGCGCGGCGGCCGGCCGAATGCGCCGGATATGCCGCAATTGCCGCCTGGTAGCCCCTTTGAGGAATTCTTCCGCGATTTCTTCAATCGGAACCGCCCGCCCGGGCAGGGTCAGGGTGAAGGCCCGCAGCAGCGCCAGCGCCGCGCGCAATCGCTCGGGTCCGGCTTCATTATTGATGCCCGCGAAGGGATCGTGGTGACCAACAATCACGTGATTGATGGCGCTCATGAAATCAATGTGATCCTACAGGACAAGACCAGCATTCGCGCCGAAGTGGTGGGCACGGACCCGCGCACGGATGTCGCAGTGCTGCGCATCAAGCATGACAAGCCGCTGGCTGCGGTTCCTTTTGGAGATTCGGATCAATCCGAAGTGGGTGATTGGGTCATTGCCATCGGCAATCCCTTCGGCTTTGGCGGTACGGTCACGGCCGGGATTATCTCGGCCCGTGGGCGCGATATTGGCCAGGGGCTCTATGATGACTTCATCCAGACGGATGCTTCGATAAATCAGGGCAATTCCGGCGGGCCTCTGTTTAACATGCGCGGCCAGGTTATTGGCATCAATACCGCCATTGTATCTCCGAGCGGGGTTTCGGCGGGGCTTGGTTTTTCCATCCCGTCCAATTTGGCAACGCGCGTAGTGGCGCAGCTCCGCGACGCGGGGCGTGTGCGGCGCGGCTGGATTGGCGTGAATATCCAGGCAGTGACGGATGATATTGCCGAAGCGCTTCGCCTGCCTGCGGGCACGCGCGGTGCCCTTGTGGCGAATGCGCAAGCCGATGGCCCGGCGGCCAAGGCAGGCATTCGCTCGGGCGATGTGATCATCCGCTTCAATGGCGTCGCGGTGCCGGAAATGCGCGCGCTGCCGCGGATTGTCGCGGATAATAATGTCGGCAGTGCCGTGCCCGTGGTGATCTGGCGCGATGGCAAGGAAGAAACCGTGAGCGTGACCTTGGGCGAATTGCCGACGGAACAGCGCCAGGCGGGGGCTCCGGCGGCGCCTCCTGCCGGTCAGGAGCCGGTGGAATTGACCGGGCTTGGGCTTCGGGTTGGGACCATCACGAATGAGCTTCGCCAGCGCTTCAACCTGAAGCCCGAACAGCGTGGCGTGGTGATTGTGGAGGTGATCCCCGGCACCCCGGCGGCAGAGCGTGAACTCCGCCCTGGCGATGTGATTGTGGAAGTGCAGCAGAACCGCGTGACAACGCCGGCGGAGGTGCAGGATCAGATCGAACGCCTGCGCCGTCAGAACCGAAGTATCGGGCTGTTTGCGGTGGAAAACGCAGGTGGGCAACGCTTTGTGCCGCTGCGGCTCAAAGCCCAGGGCAATGCGCCGGGGTGATGTCTCAGGCGTTTGGTAATACCGCACTTAAACCTGCGCCGCGCGGGGGCGTCCAAGCGCTATGCGGCTATCCGGCCGCCAGCCCCCAGGAGCTTCATTTTCAGCTGAAACCCGCGCGCTGCGGGAGACCTAGCTTCTGAAAGAGCCGGACAACCGGACACATCCCAGTGAATGACGCCTGGACGAGATGCAGCCCCATCATGCCAGTGATCCAAAGCCAGCTTGGACTGTGATAAACGCCCATTAAAAGGCTTACCACCATAACCAGGCAAACAACGAGTAGGATTGCGCGCTCCAATGACATGCCCTGTGCTCCCTGACTTTCGGGAATGTTAAGATTGTACATGCCCAGTCGCAATAAAAAAATGGTATTTTGTGAAGCGGGCCAAGTAGTGAGTTTGCCCCAACCCCTCGCGCTTTCGCTCCGCACGCTTTATGTCTCCCGCCATGGAGTATATCTCAACACGCGGGCAGGCGCCGGCCCGGGATTTTGAAGGCGTATTGCTGGTGGGCCTCGCCGAAGATGGCGGGCTTTTCGTGCCGCGCCATTGGCCGGAGCTTTCGCCCGCCGAATGGCGCGCCATGCGCGGGCTTACCTATCCGGAATTGGCGGCACGCATCATCGGTCTATTCGCGAGGCCTGACCTGCCACTGAACAAGCTCTGCCAGGAAGCCTATGCCGGCTTTGGCCATCCGGCGATTGTGCCGCTGGTGCAGTTGGATCAGCGGTGTTTTGCGCTTGAGTTGTTCCACGGCCCGACCCTCGCCTTCAAGGATATGGCGTTGCAAATGCTTGGGCGCTTGTTTGACCATGTGCTGACTAAGCGCGGGGAGCGTGTGACGATTGTCGGCGCCACCTCAGGTGATACCGGTTCCGCCGCCATTGAAGCCTGCCGGGATCGCGCGGCGGTTGATATCGTCATCCTGCATCCCGAAGGCCGCACCAGCGAGGTGCAGCGCCGGCAAATGACCAGCGTGTTGGCGGCCAATGTCAGCAATATCGCGATCAAGGGCGATTTCGATGCCTGCCAGGACCTGGTCAAGGCCATGTTCAATGACGCACCCTTCCGTCAGGAAATGCGGCTTTCGGCGGTCAATTCCATCAATTGGGCGCGGATCGCGGCGCAAATCCCCTATTATGTCGCAGCGGCCCTGGCGCTTGGCGCGCCGGATCGGCCCGTGGCCTTCAGCGTGCCTACCGGCAATTTCGGCAATGTGCTGGCCGCCTGGGCTGCGACACGCATGGGCCTGCCGGTGGCGAAGCTGATTGTGGGATCGAACCGCAATGACATCCTCACGCGCTTCCTTGCCGCCAATGACATGACCGCGCGGCCGGTCGAGCCATCGCTTTCGCCTTCCATGGATATCCAGGTTTCCTCCAATTTTGAGCGCCTGTTGTTCGAATTGCAGGGGCGCGATGGAGCCGTCACGGCGGAAGCCATGCGCCGCTTCCGCGCCGAAGGCCGCATGCCTATCCCCGATGCCGCTTGGCGGGACGCGACCCAGCTATTTACGGGCTTTTCCCTGGATGATGCCGGGACACTCGCTGAAATCCGCCATTTGCATCAGGCGGCGGGGTATCTGGCTGATCCGCATACCGCGGTCGGCACTGCTGCCGCGCGCGCCTTGGCGCCAGAAGACCGTTCAATCCCAGTCGTGGTGGCCGCCACCGCGCATCCGGCGAAATTCCCCGATGCGGTGGAACGCGCCACGGGCTTCCGCCCCCCTCTGCCAGCGCGGCTTGCCGACCTATATGATCGGGGAGAGCGCTTTTCTGTCCTGGCCGATGACCTCGGCGCGGTGGAAGACGCGGTTCGTGCCCATGCCCGTCGCAATACAGCCTGAAAAGATCAACGCACCCATGACCGAAGCCGTTTGCGTTACCCGCCTTAAAAATGGCCTGACCGTTGTTTCCGAAAACATGCCGCGCGTGGAAACTGTTTCCTTCGGCGCCTATGTCTCGGTCGGCACGCGGCATGAAACGCCAGAAGACAATGGCGTATCACATTTTCTGGAACACATGGCCTTCAAGGGCACGGCGCGGCGCGATGCGGCGGCGATTGCGCGGGAGATCGAGAATGTCGGCGGGCATCTCAATGCCTATACCGCGCGCGAACAAACCGCTTATTACGCCAAGGTATTGAAGGAAGACGCGGCACTCGCCGTAGATATCATCGGCGATATCCTGACGCATTCAAGTTTCGAGCCTGAGGAAGTTGAACGCGAACGCGGCGTCATCTTGCAGGAAATCGGCCAGGCGAATGATACGCCTGATGATATCGTATTCGATCATTTCCAATCCACGGCCTTTCCGGATCAGCCGATGGGCAGGCCCGTTTTGGGGACGGAAGACTCAATCAAGGCCATGACGCGCGATGCGCTGAGGGGTTATATGGGCCGCCATTACGGGCCTTCATCCATGGTGGTCGCCGGCGCTGGCGCGCTGGATCATGACGCGCTGCTTGATCTGGTCGGCAAGCATTTCGCTGATCTGCCCAAGGCGGATATCGCCGCGCCGGAGGCCGCTCGCTATGCCGGCGGTGAATTCCGCGAAGACCGTGATTTGGACCAGGTGCATATCGTGCTTGGTTTTCCATCGGCCCCCTATCGCGACCCGATGCATTGGCCAACCCAGGTGCTGGGCACGCTACTCGGTGGTGGCATGTCATCGCGGCTGTTTCAGGAAATCCGCGAAAAGCGCGGCCTGGTCTATTCGATCTATGCCTTTGCCTCACCCTTCAGGGATGGCGGCTTGTTCCAAATTTACGCGGGCACCGGTGAGAAGGAAGCAGCGGAATTGATGCCGGTGACGCTTGAGGAATTGATCAAGGTGCAGCGCGACGTGACTGAGGATGAACTGGCCCGCGCCAAGGCGCAGCTGCGTGCTTCCTTGCTGATGTCCCTGGAATCCACTGGCAGCCGCTGCGAACAGCTTGCGCGGCAATTGCAGGTGCATGGCCGCGTGATCCCGATTGAGGATACCAAGCAGAGCATTGCCGCGGTCACGGTTGAACAGGTGCAGCAGGCCGCCGCACAGGCTTTCCGTCAGCGCCCGACCTTGGCGGTGATGGGACCATCGGCAGAGGTACCCACCCTTGGCACGATCATGGAGCGCTTGGCGGCATGAACCGGCTGGATGCGCTGGCTGATCTGACTAAGGCAGCAAAAGCAGCGGGGGCGGATGCGGCGGATGCGCTGTTGATTGCCTCGACCTCGCTTTCCGTGGAACGGCGGCTGGGGGCGATTGAAAAGCTGGAACGCTCAGAAAGCCTTGACCTTGGCTTGCGCGTTTTTGTCGGCAAGCGTCAGGCGATTGTCGCTTCCACGGAACCGAACCCGAAGGGCTTTACCGCACTCGCGGAACGCGCGGTTGCGATGGCGCGTGTGGTGCCGGAAGACCCCTTTGCCGGCCTGCCGGAAGCTGTTGTCATTCCCGCCCGCGCGCTGGATTTGGAAGACCCGAGCGAACCCACCGCCGAAGCTTTGCTGACGCGTGCCGCCGCGGCAGAAGAAGCGGCGCTTGCGGTCCAGGGGATCACCAACAGCGAAGGTGCCGGCGCCGGCTGGGGGCGGACCGAAATCGCCCTCGTCGCGTCCAATGGTTTCGCTGGGCACTATGCCCGTACATCCCATGGCATTTCCGCGACAGCCGTCGCCGGCGCAGGCACGGGGATGGAGCGGGACTATGATTACTGGCAAGCGGTCTATCTGGCCGATCTGCCGGACCCGGCCTTGGTGGGGCGCGTGGCGGCAGAAAAGGCCGTGCGCCGGCTGAATCCGGTCCGCACCAAGACTGCGCGCATTCCGGTGGTGCTCGACCCGCGTGTTTCGGGGTCCGTGCTTGGGCATTTGGTGGGCGCCATCAATGGCGCGGCGGTGGCGCGCGGGACATCTTTCCTGAAGGATGCCATGGGCCAGCAAATCCTGCCCGCAGTCATGACCGTGCATGATGACCCAACGCGCGCGCGTGGCCTGAGATCCCGCCCCTTTGATGGGGAAGGCATGCCGGGTGAAGCCCGCGCCATTGTGCAGGATGGCGTGCTAACAAGCTGGATCATGGATTGGCGCAGCGCGCGGCAATTGGGCCTGGCCTCCACCGGCCATGCCAGCCGCGGCACCGGCGGCCCGCCCGGCCCTGCGCAGAGCAATCTGTGGCTCTCGCCCGGCACACAGAGCCCCGAGGCGTTGATGGCCGATATCAAGGAAGGGCTTTACGTTACGGAATTGATCGGCATGGGCGTGAATGGCGTGACCGGCGATTACAGCCGGGGCGCGGCGGGCTTTATGATCCGGGATGGCGTGCTGGCGGAAGCGGTGAGTGAAATCACCGTCGCTGGCAATCTGAAGCAGATGTTCCTGAACCTGACGGCGGCCAATGATCTGGTCTTCCGGCGCGGGACGGATTGCCCGACGCTCAGGATTGAAGGGCTTACCCTGGCGGGGGCGTGAGTACTTTCAAGCCAAGTGGCTTCACCTGGTGGCTCGGAAAATGCGATCAAACAGAGGTTTGGCGCGCCCCCGCTTGCGCCCGACCCTGCGCTTGGGTTACGCAATTGTTGCAAAGGGGCGCCCCGCATGCATCGGCCATTGATTGAAATTCCCATCGCTGAATTGATGGCCGCGGCGCGGCAGCTTCGTCGAGCCTCGGTGCTGGTGGTGGGGGACGCCATGCTAGACCGTTATGTTTATGGCCGGGCGCAGCGCATCAGCCCGGAAGCGCCGGTGCCGGTGCTGACCGTGGAACGCGAAATCGCCATGCCAGGCGGTGCGGGTAATGTGGTGCGCAACCTGACCGCGCTTGGCGCGGCGGTAGCCTTTGTCTCGGTCGTGGGCGATGACCAGGCCGGCAGCGACCTGACCGGGCTTATCGGCGGGCAGCCGGGCGTCGAGCCCTGGTTGTTGGTGCAAGGCGGGCGCGCCACCACGACCAAGACTCGCTTTCTGGCCAATGGCCAGCACATGCTGCGCGCGGATCATGAGGAAGTTGCGCCGGTTCAGCCGCGCCTGGCCGACCGGCTGGTGCGGATTGCGGGCGATGCCGCCGCCGCCACTACGGTGATGGTGCTGTCTGATTACGGCAAGGGCGTGCTTTTGGGCGATACATCAGCGCGACTGATCCAGGCGGCGCGCGCTGCCGGGCGGCCTGTGGTGGTGGACCCCAAGGGGCGCGATTATGGCCGCTATGCCGGGGCTGATCTGGTCACGCCAAACCGGGCCGAATTGGCGGAAGCCACCCTGATGGCCGTGGACACGGAAGAAAACATCATCGCTGCCTTGCGCGCGCTGCGCGATGCGCATTGCTTTGGCGCCGTGCTGGTGACGCGCAGCGAAGACGGCATGACGCTGTTGGATGGCGACAGGCTGCATCATTTCCCCGGAGAGGCGGCCGAAGTGCAGGATGTCTCCGGTGCGGGTGATACGGTGGTGGCGACCATCGCCGCCGGGTTGGGTGCCAAGCTGGCGCTGCCGGTTGCGGTACGCCTGGCCAATATCGCCGCCGGCATTGCGGTGGGCAAGGTTGGCACCGCGGTGACGCGGGAAGAGGAAATACTGGAAGCACTCGGCCCCGAACGCGGTGCGCTGCGTAAGGTGATGTCGCGTTCTGCCGCGCTGGAGCAGGTGGAGCGTTGGCGCCGGCGCGGCTGGCGCATTGGCTTCACCAATGGCTGCTTTGATTTGCTGCATCCCGGCCATGTGCATTTGCTCGAACAGGCACGGTCCTGGTGTGATCGTCTGGTGGTGGCCCTTAATAGCGATGACAGTGTGAAGCGCCTGAAGGGCCCGGCACGGCCCATTCAGAATGAGGCGGCGCGGGCGGCTGTGCTGGCATCACTTGCCACCGTTGATTGTGTCACGGTATTTGATGAGGAAACGCCGCTGGAATTGATCCGGCTGTTTCAGCCCGAATTGCTGGTGAAAGGTGCGGATTACACGGTGGAGACAGTGGTGGGGGCCCAGATTGTGCAGGGCTATGGTGGGCAGGTGCGCTTGGCGGAATTGCTGCCGGGCAATAGCACCACCGCGACCGTTGCGCGGATGAAGGGCTGAAACCTACTATTCAAGCTTGAGCGCAGCATTCACTTCCCGCGCTGCATCCGGGTCTTGCAGGGCGGCCAGACGCCCGGCGGCCAACACGGCGAAGCGGTGCAGAAGAACTCGGCGGCGAGGTGGTGAAAGCCGCATCAGGGGTGCATCGCGAATTACGGCCACTTCCAGCCGGTCCGTCACCAGCAGCCCGACTTCTTCGGGCAAAATCCGGCGCGGGAAATCCATGTCCACGGCGAAATAGAGCTGGTCGCACCAATCGCGATAATCCTGCCATTTCTCGTCCGAGAGGAAATCCTCGGCGGAGGATTTGACCTCAATGGCAACGAAGCTGCCGGTATCGGTCAACGCGATGATATCCGGGCGGCGGCTATCGGGCAGCGACATTTGCGTGACCGGCGCCCAACCCGCCAGGGTGCAATAGCGCATGGCGGCGCGCGCAATGCGATTCGCCCTACGGGCGGCGGTGGTCTTGTCCATGGGGTAGCTTTCCGTCCCGGCGCGGGCGGCGTCAAGCAAAAGATGGCGCAGCCCAGACCCTGGGAACCCCAGAAAACCATGCTGGCGTAAAGCGCAACTCTCTATTAAAGACCGGGGTTCGTCCCGTTTTTGGGGATTGGCCAGGGGTATTGACCCCGGTAGAGCATTGAAGAGCGAAAGATATGGATCTGCCCGAAGCGCAAGGTCTTTATGATCCACAGAACGAGCATGACGCCTGCGGCGTTGGCTTCATTGCGGATATCAAGGGCCGAAAGTCGAATGATATCATCCGCCAAGGCCTGCAAATCCTGGTCAATCTGGACCATCGCGGCGCGGTGGGCGCTGACCCGCTGATGGGTGATGGCGCGGGCTGCCTGATCCAAATGCCCGATAAGCTGCTGCGCCATTGGGCCGAAAACCAGGGCAAGACCCTGCCCGCGCTCGGCCGCTACGCCGTTGCCATGTGCTTCCTGCCGCAGGATGAGGCGTCCCGCGCGGTCGCGATCCAAAGCATTGAAGGGTATGTCACCGCCGAACGGCAGACTCTGCTTGGCTGGCGCGATGTTCCGACGACGCTGGATGGCCTGGGTAAGGCCGTGATCGCCAGCATGCCGGTGATCCGTCAGGCGATCATCGGTGCCAGCGACAGCATCAAGGATCAGGACACGTTTGAACGTAAGATCCTGACTATCCGCAAGCAGGCGCTGAACAAGTTCCGCGAATTGGCGACCGCCAAGGGGCTGCCGGCGAGTGCTGATTTGTACATGCCGTCCTTTTCGACGCGCACCGTGGTCTATAAGGGGCTATTGCTCGCGGGGCAGGTTGGCAGCTTCTATGATGATCTGCGCAATCCGCTGACGGAAAGTGCGCTCGCTTTGGTGCATCAGCGCTTTTCGACCAATACCTTCCCATCCTGGAAGCTAGCGCATCCTTATCGCTTTCTGGCGCATAATGGCGAAATCAATACGGTGCGCGGCAATGTGAATTGGATGTATGCTAGGCGGGGGTCCATGTCTTCGCCCTTGTTGGGGCCGGATTTGGACAAGATGTGGCCGCTGATTCCGCATGGCCAATCGGATACCGCCTGTATTGATAATGCCTTGGAAATCCTGGTGGCGGGCGGCTATTCCCTTTCCCATGCGATGATGATGCTGATTCCGGAAGCCTGGGCGGGCAATCCGCTGATGGATGCGGATCGGCGCGCCTTTTACGAATACCACGCTGCGCTGATGGAACCCTGGGATGGGCCGGCGGCGATTGCCTTCACTGATGGCCGCCAGATTGGCGCGACCTTGGATCGCAACGGGCTGCGCCCGGCGCGCTACATCATCACCAATGATGACAAGGTTGTCTTGGCATCAGAAGTCGGTGTGCTGCCGATCCCGGAAGACAGCATCCGCCATAAATGGCGCCTGCAACCAGGCCGTATGCTGCTGATTGATCTTGATGCCGGGCGCATCATTGATGATGTGGAGATCAAGCAGAAGCTGGCCAGCGAACACCCCTACGCCGAATGGCTGAAGAATACGCAGTTCAAGCTGGAAGAATTGCCCGGCGTACCGGCGGAAATGCCGATGGAGCGCACGCAGGACACTAAGGGCTTGCTGCGCGATCAGCAGGCTTTCGGCTATACGCAGGAAGACCTCAATTTCTTCTTGGAACCCATGGGGCGTGAGGGGGATGACCCGGTCGGTTCCATGGGGACCGATACGCCGCTCGCGGTGCTGTCCAATAAATCCAAGCTGCTGTTCCATTACTTCAAGCAAAATTTCGCGCAGGTCACCAATCCGCCGATTGACCCGATCCGTGAGGAATTGGTGATGTCGCTGGTGTCCATGATCGGCCCGCGGCCCAATCTGCTTGGGCGGCAGGCCGGTCATCACTACCGGCTGGAAGTGGCGCAGCCGATCCTGAACAATGAGGATCTGGCGAAAATCCGCGGCATTAAGGCGCTGGCCGGCGATGCCTTCCGCACGCAGACCCTGGACGCCACCTGGCCTGCAAAGGATGGCGCGGAGGGTCTGGCGCCGGCCTTGGAGAAATTGTGTTCTGCCGCGACGGAAGCGGTGCTGGCCGGGCATAACATTCTGGTGCTGTCTGATCGTGCGGTTTCCGCTGAGCGTATTGCCATTCCGTCCTTGCTGGCGACGGCTGCGGTGCATCATCATCTGATCCGGCAGGGTTTGCGGACCTCGACCGGGCTTGTGGTTGAAACCGGTGAGGCGCGGCAGGTGCATCATTTCTGCGTGCTGGCGGGATATGGCGCGGAAGCGGTGAACCCTTATCTTGCCTTCGAAACCCTGGAACAAATCCGCCAGCGGTTAGAGATGAAGCTGAAGCCGTATGAGGTGCAGAAGAACTTCATCAAGGCGATTGGCAAGGGCATGATGAAGGTCATGTCCAAGATGGGCATCAGCACCTATCAATCCTATTGTGGCGCGCAAATCTTCGACGCGGTTGGGCTTTCGACTAACTTTGTCGGGAAATACTTCACCGGCACCGCGACCACGATTGAAGGGGCAGGCATTGCGGAGATTGCGGCGGAAGCCGTGCAGCGCCATCAGGCGGCCTTCGGCGATAACCCGATCTATCGCGATTTTCTGGATGTGGGTGGTGATTACGCGTTGCGGCTGCGCGGTGAGGATCACGCCTGGACACCGGAGAGTGTCTCCAACCTGCAGCACGCGGTGCGCGGTAATTCAGCGGAGCGCTACAAGGATTTCGCGAAGACCATCAATGACCAGAGCCGCCGCTTGCTCACCATTCGCGGCCTGATGGAATTTAAATTCGCCGAACAACTCCTCCCGCTTGAGGAAGTTGAACCGGCAAGCGCGATCGTAAAGCGCTTCGCCACCGGTGCCATGAGCTTCGGTTCGATCAGCCGTGAAGCGCATACCACACTCGCCATTGCCATGAACCGCATTGGTGGGCGTTCCAATACCGGCGAGGGTGGTGAGGAAGCGGATCGCTTTATGCCGATGCCGAATGGCGATTCCATGCGTTCTGCGATCAAGCAGGTGGCATCCGGACGCTTTGGCGTGACGGCAGAATATCTCGTCAATGCCGATGATATTCAGATTAAGATGGCGCAAGGGGCGAAACCTGGCGAAGGTGGGCAGCTTCCCGGCCATAAGGTGGATAAGAACATCGCGCGTGTACGGCATTCCACGCCTGGCGTCGGGCTGATTTCACCGCCGCCGCATCACGACATTTACTCCATTGAGGATTTGGCGCAGCTCATTCACGATTTGAAGAATGTGAACAAGCGGGCGCGGATTTCAGTGAAGCTCGTCTCAGAAGTCGGCGTTGGCACGGTCGCCGCCGGCGTTTCCAAGGCGCGGGCGGATCATGTGACGATCTCGGGCTATGAGGGTGGCACGGGGGCTTCGCCCTTGACGTCACTGACACATGCCGGTTCACCGTGGGAGATTGGGCTTGCGGAGACGCAGCAGACACTGGTCCTGAATGGTCTGCGCGGGCGGATTGCCGTGCAGGTGGACGGCGGCTTGCGCACCGGGCGCGATGTCGTGATTGGCGCGTTGCTAGGGGCGGATGAATTCGGCTTCGCCACTGCGCCGCTGATCGCCGCTGGCTGTGTCATGATGCGCAAATGCCATTTGAACACCTGCCCGGTTGGCATTGCGACGCAAGACCCGTTACTGCGTGCGCGCTTCACTGGCATGCCGGAGCATGTGATCAATTACTTTTTCTTCGTCGCCGAAGAGATGCGCGAATTGATGGCCAAGCTAGGCTTCCGCACCGTGAATGACATGGTGGGGCGTGTTGATCGGCTGAACATGCGTACCGCGATTGACCATTGGAAAGCAAAGGGGGTGGATTTGTCCCGCATTCTCTATCAGCCGAAGCTGGTGGAAGGGACGGCGATCCATCATAGCGAAAGCCAGGATCATGGCTTGGATCACATCCTGGATATGGATTTGATCGCGGCCACCAAGGCTGCGCTGGAAAAGCAGCAGCCGGTGCGGATTGAACGCAGCATCAGCAACCTCAATCGTACTACCGGGGCGATGCTGTCCGGTGAGGTCGCGAAGCTTTATGGCCATGCAGGCGTGCCTGAAGATACCATCAGCATTGCCTTCAAGGGCACGGCGGGGGGCAGCTTTGGTGCCTTCCTGGCGCGTGGCGTATCACTCGAATTGACTGGCGATGCGAATGATTATGTCGGCAAGGGCCTGTCGGGTGGGCGCATTGCGGTGAAGCCTCCCGCCGGTGTGGCGCGTGATCCTGCGGTAAATATCATTGTCGGGAATACCGTTCTTTACGGCGCCATTGCTGGTGAGGCCTATTTTGAAGGTGTTGCTGGTGAGCGTTTTGCCGTGCGCAATTCTGGCGCGGTGACGGTGGTGGAAGGCTGCGGTGATCATGGCTGCGAATACATGACCGGCGGCGTGGTCGTGGTGCTGGGTGCCACGGGGCGGAATTTCGCTGCCGGTATGTCAGGCGGTATCGCCTATGTTTACGATGCGAACGGCGATTTCCGCGACATGTGCAATACCAGCATCGTTGATCTGGAAGCGATTGGCCCGGCTGACACCAGCGAAGAAGGGCGGCCCAAGCAGCGCGCGCCATCCGCTTTCGACAATGGCATGGGCGATATGCTGCGCTTCGATGCGGAGCGTCTGCGCATTCTGGTGGAGCGGCATTTGCTGATGACCGGCAGCGCGCAGGCGCGGGCTTTGCTCGAAGATTGGGCTGCGGCGCTGCCGCGCTTTGTGAAGGTGATGCCGCGGGATTTCCGCCGCGCCTTGCTCGACTTGAAGGCCGAGCAAGCGGGCGGTCACGCGGTTGCGGCCGAATAAGCCGCAAGGGGGAATGGCGCTATGGGTAAGGCAACCGGTTTTCTGGAATTCGAACGCGCCGATCGCGGCTACATCAAGCCGGAAGAGCGCCTCAAGAATTACAAGGAATATGTCACACCCCTGCCAAGGTCCGAGCTGACGAAGCAGACGGCGCGCTGCATGAATTGCGGCATTCCGTACTGCCATATTGGCTGTCCGGTGAATAATATGATCCCGGATTGGAACGATTTGGTCTATCGGGATCAGTGGCAGGCAGCGCTGGACACGCTGCATTCCACCAACAACTTCCCGGAATTCACGGGCCGCATTTGCCCCGCGCCTTGCGAGGCAAGCTGCACGCTGAATATCACGGAAACGCCGGTCACCATCAAATCCATTGAATGTGCGATTGTTGATCGCGGCTGGGAAGAAGGCTGGATCAAGTCGCAAATCCCCGCGCGCAAAACTGGCAAGCGCGTGGCCGTTGTGGGCAGCGGCCCGGCGGGGCTTGCGGCCGCGCAGCAATTGGCGCGCGCGGGCCACGTGGTGATGCTGTTTGAAAAGCATGACCGTATCGGCGGTTTGCTTCGCTACGGCATTCCCGATTTCAAGATGGAAAAGCACCTGATTGACCGTCGCGTGGATCAGATGTCGGCTGAGGGCGTTGAATTCCGCACCGGCACGGAAGTGGGCAGCACATTGCCATTTGATGTGCTGCTGGCGGGCTATGATGCGGTGCTGATGACCGGCGGGGCGGAGTGGCCGCGCGAATTGGAGGTGGATGGGCGTCATCTTTCTGGAATCTATCCCGCGATGGATTACCTGACGCAGCAGAACAAGCGTGTGGCGGGTGATAGCGAAGATCGCGCTGCGCCGCGTGGTACGATTTCCGCCACAGGCAAGCACGTGGTGGTGATTGGCGGCGGCGATACGGGGGCGGATTGCATCGGTACCTCTGCGCGGCAGGGTGCGGCTTCCATCACGCAGATTGAAATCATGCCGAAGCCGCCAGAGCATGAGAATAAGGGCCTGACCTGGCCGAATTGGCCGCATAAGCTTCGCACTGCGCCGGCGCATTATGAAGGCTGCGAACGCGATTGGGCGGTGCTGACCAAGCGCGCTGTTGGTGAGAATGGCCGCGTGACCGCGCTTGATTGTGTGCGCGTGGAATGGGTGCATGAAGCCGGGCGCATGCAAATGCGTGAAGTGGCGGGCAGCGGCTTTCGGATGAAGGCTGATCTGGTGCTGCTGGCGATGGGCTTCGTAGGGCCGCGCCGTGCGGGCCTGCTGGAGACCTCCGGCGTTGCCTTGGATGCGCGCGGCAATGTGCAGGCGGATACGGAAGCCTATCAGACATCTGTGCCCAAGGTTTTCGCCGCGGGCGATATGCGGCGCGGGCAATCCCTGGTGGTTTGGGCCATTCGTGAAGGGCGGCAATGCGCGCGCGCCGTGGATGAATTCCTGATGGGGGCGAGCACCTTGCCGCGCTGACACGGTGCGGCATGAATATGGAAGCATAGGGTTTTGGCCCCAAATTATTGAAGCAAGCGAAGTCTTTTTCCAGCAAGGGGAATGAAATGCGTAAAATCACACCTATCGCTCTGGCCCTGTTCGGCGCCATTGCATTGCCCGTCTTGGCTCAGCAAAAATCCCCCGCGCGGCAGGCTACGCCTGATGTCGCGGCGCAGCCACGTTATGCCACGGTCAATCTGCGCGCGGATTTCTCGCCTGATCCGCATGAAATACGCGTGGAAGCTGGTGGAGATCGCCAGGTACAAGGGCTTGGTACTGATTGTGCTGGCTGGATTGACTATGCGCGTCCCGATGTTGATTTGAACTACCAAGCCGGCAGTTTGCCGCTTTATATCTCCGTTGTTGCACAGGCTGATACCACGCTCATCATCAACGATCCGGCTGGCAGGTGGTTGTGCAATGATGACATGGAAGGGTTGAACCCTGGCATCATCATCCAACGTCCTGCCAGCGGAAATTATAATATTTGGATTGGCACGGTGGATCGTGGCCGAGCGCAGCCAGCGACGCTCCGTATTTCCGAAATGCCACCAAGCCGTCGGAAATGATCCGCAGATAGAGCCTTTTCTTTCGCTACATCCGCTTCCGCCGCGATGCGCGCCCATAATTCCAAATCGCGGCGGTTGAATTCGCCAAGCGCCTCTGGCGTGCTTGTCGTGGAAACGATCCCAAGCGCGCCGATATGGCGCTTGGCCTCATCGCTGACGCAATATTGCGCGTTTTGGCAGCATGTTTGGCTCTGTCATTCGGTTTTCAGCGTATTGAACGCAACTTCGTTGTTGCGCCTTCCACTCCCGGGCTCATGTGAAGCGCCAAGGCGGACACCGCCGCTTTGCATAATCAAACAAGCCCGGGAGGCATGAAATGAAGCGTCGTAACCTTCTGACCGCTGCCTCAACGCTTGCGCTGCCGATGCTGCTGCCCTCAGGCAGCTTTGCCCAAGCGGCCTTCCCCAATCGCCCCATTTGTGTCGTCAGTCCCTTTTCGGCGGGCGGCACTTAGGATGGTGTGGTGCGGCTGCTCTCGCCTACGTTGGAGCGCGTCTTGGGCCAGCCGGTGGTGCTGGATAATCGCCGCGGCGCGGGCGGTACGGTGGGTACAGCGCGAACGCCCGGATGGTTATTCGCTTGTGCTCGCCAATGCCGGCCCCGTGGCGATTGCGCAAACGCTGTTCCCGAACCTTGCCTATGATGTACCGCGCAGCTTTTCCTATGTGATGCTGGTGGGTGGTGCGCCCATGGTAGTGGGGGTACGGCCCAATGGCCCCATTCAGAACATGGCGGATTACCTGGCCGCCGCGCGTGTGCGGCCTGAGGCCATGAGTTATGGCAATGCGGGGATTGGTTCGGTTGGGCATCTTTCCGGCATGCTCTGGGCGCGTGAGGCTGGTGTGCAACTGATGCATATGCCCTTCCGCGGTGGCGGGGAAGCGGAACAGCAGGTGTTGCGCGGCAGACCGGGATCGCTTTGGAATGCGCTTGGCGCGCATGCCGGCAGCGTGCGCGGCGGTTCGCTGGAAGCCATCGCGGTCACGAGCGGCGAGCGCATGTCCACCTCCCCCGATGTGCCGGCAATTGTGGAAGCAGGATTCCCGGGTGCCACCGCCATCAATTGGTTTGTGCTGGCCGGCGCCGCCGGCATGCCCGAGGCTGTGGTGACGCGCATTCGCGAAGCCTTCACCACCAGCATCAATGAACCTGGCATGAAGGACCGCATTGCGGGGCTTGGCGCGCTGACCATGACCGATAATGGCCCAACCGATGTTCAGGCCGTTGTCTCGCGTGAGGCAGATCGTTGGGCGCCTGTGGTGCGCGCGAGTGGTGCGACGCCAGTGTAAGTCGCCCTCAGCTGTGGCTTGAGCAAATGACGTTCAGATGGAAAATCTGAACGTGTGAAGATGCTCGAAAAACAACGAGGCAGAGCGGGTGGCATGAACTCATGAGAACGCGGCACGCTCTATCCCATGAGAGACCGCGGCTCATTGGCTTGCGGTCTTTTTTCTTTGGGCGCTGGATTGTCCAGAAGAAAGCGCCCGGAAATCATTTACCCGGCGGATAAGTCTTGCGGGGGGGCTTGGCTCCCGCGCCACATTTCAGCCGGCAGCCTGTTCGGTTGCCGCCATTTCCGCAGCAAGCTCCTCTTCCAGGCTTTCCGTCTGGGCGGCAGCGGCCGCGCTTTCACCACGCGCCTGCTTTTCAGCCTCTTCGCGGCTACGCGCCACATTCACGACCACCGGGATTTGCACTTCGGGGTGGAGTTCCACCTGCACGGTGCTGACGCCAACGGCCTTGATGGGTTCACCCAACAGCACCTGTTCGCGCGTGACGGTCAGGCCACCTTCGGTACAGGCAATGGCGATGTCGCGCGCCACGACGGAGCCATAAAGGCTGCCGCTTTCACCCGCTTGGCGGATGATGATCACGGAAAGCCCGGCTACGCGTTCGGCCACACGCTCGGCCTCATGACGGCGCTTGATGTTGTCCGCTTGAAGCTGGGCGCGTTCGCGTTCGAAGCGTTCCAGGTTGGATTTGCTGGCGCGGATCGCCTTGCCGGTGGGCAGCAAGTAATTGCGCGCATAGCCAGGGCGCACTTTCACGCGCTCACCCATTTGGCCGAGCTTGTCCACGCGCTGCATCAGGATCAGGTCAATCATGTCTTGCCTCCGGGCGGCTGGTTGCGCCGCCCCCATTGTTCGAAAATGCCGAAGGCCGTCACCGCGATTGCGGCCGGCACGCTCAAGATCACAAGCCCGGCGTAGAATACGCCAAGCATGAAGGGCCGGGCGGTGCGGCCGGCAGAACGCCGATGCACCGCGGCAAGCCCAAGCAGAAAAAAGGGCAGCAGCAACACCACAAAAAGCGCAAAGGGCAGGCTGCTATCGCCGCCCACGCCACTCAGCCAGACCAGCGCTGCCCCGGATGGCAAAAACCCACACCAGATCGGCATGCGGGCTTCGCTCCAGCGCGGGCTAGCGGCCAAAGCCATGCCGCGCCGTGCCAGGGCCGATTGCGCGCCGATCCCGCATAGGATCAGCGCCGCTACCATCCACCCCGCCATGGCGGGCGCCATGATGCGCGCTAATTGCTCCATCGGCATGCCGGCATCGGCAATGCCCATGCGCGAAAGCCCCTGCTTGACCGAGCCAATCAAGGCCCCGTCAAACCCACCGGGAGATCCCGCCAGCAGCATGGCCACCAAAAGGATCACCAGGGCCGGCCAAATGCCGGTCAGCGCCAAGGGGGCAGAGGCATCCAGCCGGCCACCGCGCAGCCCCGTGGCCACCATCAGCAGCGCGGGCAGCGCGAAGCCCAGCAGATAAATCAGCGCTGGCCATTCGCTTGCCAGCATCAGCACCATCACGGTCCCGACACAAAGCGCGCCAAAGGCCGAGGCGCTGCCAAAGCCGAGCCCGGCGGCAAAGATTGGCAAGGATGTCAGCCAGAAAGCGGCGAAGCCCAGCGGCAACCCGCGCATGGCCCATAGCGCGGCAATGGCGGAAGCAATCCCACCAACCGCCGCCGCGAGCCATCGCGGGTCATCCAACAGGCTGCGCCTGTTTGCCATGGCTGGTCCCATACCCTTTCGCCGTAACGCGCAGCCTAATCCGCAATCACATACGGCAGCAGCGCCAGGAAGCGCGCGCGCTTGATGGCAATGGCCAATTCGCGCTGCTTCTTCGCCGAAACCGAGGTGATGCGCGCTGGCACGATCTTGCCGCGCTCGGACAGGAAGCGGGACAGGAGCCGCACATCCTTAAAGTCAATCTTCGGCGCACCATTCCCGCTGAAGGGGCAGGATTTGCGACGACGATGAAACGGCCGGCGGGCGCCCACGGCGGGGCGTCGGGCGGCGGGGATCATATCTGCATTGTCGGACATGGCTTATTCCTCCATCCCCATGGGCATTTCCATCTCGTCGCGGCCACGGGCGCGGAATTCCTCACGGTCATCGCCACGGCCGCCACCACGGCCGGAACCGAAGCGACCAGCCGGGCGCGGGCCGCGGAAGCTCTTTTCCCGATCGCGATCTTCACCACCGCCACGCTTGGACATGACAGCGGAAGGCGTCTCATCAATCGCTTCCACGCGCACGGTCAGCATGCGCAGCACGTCTTCATTCAGGCCAAGCTGACGTTCGGCTTCATTCAAGGCGGCAGGGGGCGTATCAAGGCCAAGAAGCATGTAATGCCCCTTGCGATTCTTCTTGATACGATAAGCAAGGCTGCGCAGGCCCCAATATTCGCGCTTGCGCACTTCACCACCGCCTTCGGCCAGGGTCGCGGCGACCTGGTCGGCAATGGCTTCAACCTGCTGTTGCGTGATGTCATTGCGTGCGATGAACACGCATTCGTATAGCGGCATGTGATCTCCCTTTGGCTGGCTCAGCCCTGGCCCCGGGATGAGGCGCTCATAGGGGCATAGCCGGGAACTTGCCTTGCGCCCGGCAGGGGAACGCGGCCTAAAGCACAAAGGGAGGGGGGGATCAAGCCCTGGCTGTAACTGCGCGCGGCTTTATGCTTAATCACGGCAATAAAACACGGGGAGATGCATGATGTTCAATCGCCGCTTATTGATGGGCCTGCCCTTGGCGTTGATGGCCGCCCAAGCCCGCGCCCAAGGCGCCTGGGCGCCAAGCCGCCCAGTGGTGCTGGTGGTGCCCTTTGCCCCTGGCGGGCCGAATGATTTGGTGGCGCGGCTGGTCGCACCCGCCATGCAGGCAGCTCTTGGGCAGAATGTGGTGGTGGAAAACCGCCCCGGCGCCACCGGGGCCATCGCTGCCCGCCATGTCGCCGCCCAAGCCGCCGATGGCCATACGCTGATTGTGGCCGCCAGCGGCACCATGACCATCAACCCTGCCGTCATGACCCGCCCCGGCTATGATCCTGAAAAGGATTTCGCGCCCGTCAGCCTGGCCATGTCGGTGCCCAATATGCTGGTCGTGAATAAGGACGTACCCGCGACCAATGTGGCCGAGGTTGTGGCCTGGCTGAAGCGCGAAGGGGGCCGGGCGGCTTATTCCTCGGGCGGGGTCGGCTCCACCGAGCAATTGGGCATGGAGCTTTTCTTGAAATGCACGGGGACCGTGGCGACGCATGTGCCCTTCCCCGGCGGCGCCCCCGCTGTGACCGCCATGATCCAGGGGCAGGTTCAGGCGAGCATCCTGAATGCCGCGACGGTGCGCCCGCATGTGATCTCGGGCGCGCTCCGCGCCATTGCGATTACGGGTACCAAGCGCTTTTCCGGCCTGCCGGATGTGCCAACAATGCCGGAAGCCGGGCTGTTGGATGTGCTTTCCGCTTCCTGGTCCGCCTTCCTGGCCCCGGCCGGCACGCCAGCCCCCACCATCGCCAGGCTGCATGAGGTGATTGTGGCCGCGCTGCGCGCGCCCGAGACCACGCAACGCCTGACGGCAGCCGGCTTCACCATTGACGCGTCCTCCCCGCAGGAATTGGGGGCGACGATTTCGGCGGAGCTCGCCCGCTGGAAGCAGGTGGTGCGCGAAGCCAATATCCAGATGAATTGACGCGGTTGACAAGCCGGGGCCGCGTGGCCATTCGCGTTGCCTGAACTTTTAACAGTAACGGACCGATCATCATGGCCTTTGCCTTCGTCTTTCCCGGCCAGGGGAGCCAGGCTGTCGGCATGGGCCGCGACCTGGCCGATGCTTTCCCTTCTGCCCGCCACGTCTTTCAGGAAGTGGATGACGCGCTGAACCAGAAGCTGAGCAAGCTGATGTGGGAAGGCCCGCAGGAGGAATTGACCCTGACCGCCAATGCCCAGCCGGCGCTGATGGCGCATTCTTTGGCCGTGGCGCGCGCCCTGGAGTCCGAAGGCGGCTTTGGGCTGGCCGCACGTGTGGCGCTGGTCGCCGGCCATTCGCTTGGCGAATATAGCGCGCTAACGGCTGCCGGCACCTTTGATGTTGCAACCGCCGCCAAGCTTTTGCGCTTGCGCGGTGAGGCCATGCAAAAGGCGACGCCACCCGGCTCCGGCGCCATGGCAGCGCTTTTGGGCGCCGAGATTGACCTCGCGCAGGAGATTTGCGCTGCCGCCGCCACCAACCCTGAGACGGGCACGGCCGAGGTGGTGGAAGCTGCTAATGACAATGGCGGTGGCCAGGTGGTGATTTCCGGCGCCAAGGCCGCGGTCGAGCGCGCCATTGAAATCGCCAAGGAAAAGGGCGTGAAGCGGGCCATGCTGCTGCCGGTCTCGGCGCCCTTCCATTGTGCCCTGATGGCGCCGGCCGCGGATGCCATGGCGGAGGCGCTGGCCCATGCCATCATGCAGGCGCCCGCCGTACCGGTGGTGGCAAATGTCACCGCCGCGAAGGCAACGGATCCGGTTGAAATTCGTGATTTGTTGGTCCGCCAAGTTACCGGCACGGTGCGCTGGCGCGGATGCGTCGCCGCCATGGCCGCCATGGGCTGCGACAAGTTTGTTGAAGTAGGCGCGGGCAAGGTGCTGACCGGCCTGATGAAGCGCAATGCGCCGGAAGCGACCGTGCTTGCCATCAGCAATCCGGCCGAACTTGAGGCCTTCCTGAAAACGCTCTGAGGGGATGTCTGATGTTTGATCTGACCGGCAAGACCGCGCTTGTCACTGGCGCCACGGGCGGCATTGGCGCAGGTGTTGCCCGCGCGCTACATGCCCAGGGTGCTACCGTTGCCATCACGGGCCGCCGCGCTGCGGAATTGGAGGCGCTGGCTGCCGCGCTTGGCGCGCGCGTGATTGTGGTGCCGGCTGATCTGACGGACCCGGAAGCGCCGGCGAAGCTTGTGGAAAAGATCGAAGCCGAGGCCGGGTCCTTGGATATTCTGGTCAATAATGCCGGCTTCGCACGCGATATGCTGGCGCTCCGCATGGGTGATGCGGATTGGAATGCGGTGCTGGAAGTGGATCTGACCGCGCCATTTCGCCTGGCGCGCGCTGCCCTGCGCGGCATGATGAAAAAGCGCCAGGGGCGGATCATTTCCATCGCGTCCATTGTGGGTGTCACCGGCAATGCCGGCCAGGCGAATTACGCTGCCGCCAAGGCGGGCTTGGTTGGCATGTCCAAATCCTTGGCGCAGGAAGTGGCAACGCGCGGTGTCACGGTGAATGTGGTGGCCCCCGGCTTTGTGAAGACTGCCATGACGGATGCGCTGAATGACGCGCAGAAAACCGCGCTGCTCACGCGCATCCCGACCCAGCGCATCGGCTCGCCCGAGGATATCGCCGCCGCCGTGGTATATTTGGCGAGCAGTGAGGCCGGCTGGGTCACCGGCCAGACCCTGCATGTAAATGGCGGCATGGCGATGATCTGAGGGGGAAGGCCATGGTTGAAAAACTGAGCGCTGAGCAACGGGCCGGGTTGGCAGCCGGGCTGCCAGAATGGAAGCTGGTGGAAGGCCGCGATGCCATCACCCGCGCCTTCCGCTTCAAGGATTTTTCCGAAGCCTGGGGGTTTATGGCGCGCGTGGCGTTATTGGCCGAAGCGCAGGACCACCACCCGGAATGGTTCAATGTCTGGAACCGGTTGGAAATTACGCTTTCCACTCATGACGCAAGCGGGCTTTCCGCGCGCGATATCAGGCTGGCCCAGGCGATAGACGGGCTTTTGCCAGGGTAGCTCAGTTCGTCGGCACGCTCGGCAGGGCGGGCAGCGCCGGAGCGGCGGGGGCCGTGATCGGCGCTGGGCCATCAAGGATGGAGCGGTTTTGCTGCGACGCGCCCTTGGTCAACAGTGCCAGGGTTAGCGCCAAGGCAAAGAAGGCCGCGCCCAGAATGGCGGTGGAGCGCGTCAGCAGATTGGCCGTGCCGCGCCCGCCCATGAAGGACCCCATGCCCTGGGAAGAGCCCACGCCAAGCCCGCCGCCTTCACTCCTTTGGAGCAGAACGACGCCGATCAGCGCCAGGGTGACGAAAAGATGCAGGACAAGCAGGACGGTAATCATGGTGCTGGGCTTCTAGCCGAGGCTGCCCCGCCCGGCTAGACTAAATCTCGCTTGTCACAAACAACTCGGCGCCAGACCCTGGACCAGCGCCCCTGCCATCGCCATTGTCTAGGCGTCAAAGGACAGTAGAGGCTGGTCATGGGTAGCATCATTCTTGGGCGCCGAACGCTTCTTGTCGCCAGTGCCGGGCTGGCAGCAGTGGCGACAGGGCGCGGCACGGCGGCGCAGGGCGCGCCGGTCCGCATCGGCGAGCTCAATTCCTATAGCCGCATGGCGGCCTTCTGCATCCCCTATCGCAACGCCATGCAAATGGCCGCCGAGCAGATCAATGCCGCCGGTGGTGTGATGGGCGGGCGGCGGCTGGAATTCATCTTCCGCGATGATGGCGCGACACCTGGTGACGCGGTGCGCGTGGCCGAGGAATTGCTGACGCGCGAGAATGTTGCCTTCATCGTCGGCACGTTTCTGTCCAATGTCGGGCTGGCGGTGGCGGATTTCGCCAATCAACGCAAAAGACTTTTCTTTGCGACCGAACCGCTGAGCGATGCGATCACCATGACGCAGGGTAATCGCTACACCTGGCGGCTGCGCCCTTCCACCTTCATGCAAACGCGCATGCTGGTGGAAGCCGCGCGCGGCAGGACGCAAAGGCGCTGGGCGATCGTCGCGCCGAATTACGAATATGGGCAATCGGCAGCAGCGAATTTCAAGCGGTTGATCGGCAGCGCCATTCCGGGCGCTGAGGTCATCGCCGAACAATACCCAGCGCTTGGCCGCGTGGATGCGGGGGCGACAGTCGGCGCTTTGGCGCAGGCGCGCCCCGATGCGATTTTCAATGTGCTATTTGGCCCGGACCTGACCGCCTTTGTGCGGGAAGGCAATACGCGCGGTCTTTTTGAACGCCGCTTCGTGCTTTCCCTGCTGACGGGTGAGCCGGAATATATGATCCCGCTGGGCGATGAAACGCCGGAAGGCTGGGTGGTGACGGGCTATCCCTGGGATAAGGTGGAAGGTGCCACGCATCGCGCTTTTGTTGAGGCCTATCGCGCGCGTTTCAATGATACGCCGCGCAAGGGCAGCCTGCTGGGTTACGTCACGGTGCAGGTGTTGGCCAATATGCTGACCCGTGCCAATAGCCTGGATAACGAGGTTTTCCTGGATACGTTGCGCGATCTGCGGACCGAAACCGTTGTCGGTAATGTCACCATGCGCGGCATTGATCAGCAGGGCACGATGGGCACCTGGGTCGGTGAAACCACGCAGCGCAATGGGCAAGGCTTCATGCGCAATGCGCGCTATGCTGATGGTGCTGACTACATGTTCCCCGAAGAAGAAGTACGGGCCGCGCGCCGGGCTTGAGCGTGGAATTCGGCTTTCTGCTGGTCCAGTGCCTATCGGGCCTGGCCAGCGCATCCTCGCTTTTCATCATTGCATCGGGCTTGACGCTGGTGTTCGGCGTTACGCGAATTGTGAATTTCGCGCATGGATCGTTCTATATGCTCGGCGCCTATATGGCGGTAACGATCGTACCCTGGCTGTTGCAGATTGAACGATCACCAACGCTGTTTTTTGCTGGTGTACTGATTTCCGCCATTGTGGTGGGCGTGCTCGGTGTGGCGATGGAAATCCTGCTGCTGCGGCGGATTTATAAGGTGCCGGACTTATTTCAATTGCTGGCGACCTTCGGCGTGGTGCTGATGGTGCAGGATTCGGTGCTGCATATCTGGGGGCCGATGGACATTGCCGGGCCGCGCGCGCCGGGGCTGCGCCATGGCGTGATGATCCTGGATCAGCGCTTCCCGGCTTATGAGCTTTTCCTGATTGTGGCCGGGCCGGTGGTGCTTGGCCTGCTGTGGCTGCTGATGAAGAAAACGCGTTTCGGCATTTTGCTCCGCGCCGCAACACGGGACCGAGAGATGGTCGGCGCGCTTGGCGTCAATCAGGCTTTGCTCTTTACCCGCACGCTGTTTCTGGGTGCCTTCCTCGCGGGGCTTGGTGGCGCCTTGCAGATCCCGCGCGTTTCCGCTTCCGCGCAGATGGATCTTTCCATCATTACCGAGGCTTTTGTCGTCACGGTGATTGGTGGGATGGGTTCGATCGGCGGCGCGTTTTTGGCGGCGCTGCTGATTGGGCAATTGCAGGCTTTTGGTGTGCTGATATTCCCGAAGATCACACTGGTGCTGGTGTTCCTGCTGATGGCGCTGGTGCTGGTGGTAAAGCCCTGGGGCTTGCTGGGCCGGCCGGAAAGCACCATGGGGCATGGCGGGCTGCCTGAGGGCATTATGCAGCCGCGCGGCTTTGCTGCTGCCGAGAAAGCGCTTTTGCTTTTGGCGGTACTGGTGGCGGCTGCTGTGCCGATCTTTGGTGATGCCTATGCCATCAAGGTCGCGAACGAGGTGCTGATCTTCGCGCTCGCGGCCTTTTCGCTGAATTTCCTGGTGGGCAATGGTGGCATCGTCAGCTTCGGCCATGCTGCCTATTTCGGTCTTGGCGCTTATGCGAGCGGGTTATTGGTAACAAAGCTCGGCATGCCGATGGAACCGGCGCTGATCGCCGCACCCCTAGCGGCTGGATTTTTTGCCGCACTCTTTGGGTTTTTCATTGTGCGCTTGCAGGGCATTTATCTGGCGATGCTGACGCTGGCTTTTGCGCAGATTGCCTATGCGGTCTGCTTTCAATGGGTGGAGGTCACGGGCGGCGATAATGGCATTGTCGGTGTTTGGCCCTCAGCCTGGGCGGCATCGCGCAGCGCCTATCATTACCTGGTGCTGGTCGCAGCAGTGCTCGGGATTTTCGCACTGCGCCATATGATTTATGCGCCGTTTGGCGCAAGCCTGCGCGCTGCGCGGGATTCAGCGCCGCGTGCTGAGGCGATTGGGATTGATGTGCGCGCCCATCGCTGGCTTGCCTTTACTATCGCGGGTGCTGCGGCGGGGCTGGCAGGTGGGCTCTATGCATTTTCCAAAGGCTCTATTGATCCGACGCTACAAGGGATTCCCTTGTCGGTGGATTTTCTCGCGATGATTTTGCTGGGCGGCATGCAAACCGTGATGGGGCCGCTGCTAGGGGCGGCGGCCTTCCAAAGCATCAAGGATGGCTTCATGCCGCTTACTGATCATTGGCGGTTTCTGCTGGGGGCTTTCATTATTGCGCTGGTGCTGATTTTTCCACGCGGGCTTGGTGGCGCCTATACAATGCTGCGCGCGCGGTTTTGGGGTAGGGCGCCATGACGCTGCTGGTGGTGGAAAATCTCAACAAGAATTTCGGCGGCGTGGTAGCGGCGCACAATGTGAGTTTCGCGCTGGCAGAGGGTGAAATCCTCGCGATGATCGGCCCGAATGGCGCGGGCAAATCCACCAGCTTCAATATGGTGGGCGGGCAATTGCGCCCCGATAGTGGGCGCGTGATGCTGGAAGGGCAGGACATCACTGGCCTGCCGCCGCGCGCCATTTGCCGCCTGGGCGTGGGGCGCAGCTTTCAGGTGGCGCAGACCTTTCTTTCCATGTCCGTGCTGGAGAATCTGCAAATGGCGCTGATTGCCCATGCCCGGCGGACGCGTGATGTGATGTCTCGCGCTGGCGCGCTGTATCGGGCGGAAGCGCTCGCCTTGCTTGATCAGTTGGGCATGGCAGAACAGGCAGAACGCCCCATGGGCGCCTTGGCTTATGGCGATGTCAAGCGCGTGGAATTGGCGATTGCACTCGCCGGCGCGCCGCGCCTGCTGCTGATGGATGAACCGACGGCCGGCATGGCGCCGGCTGAACGCGCTGCGCTGATGCGCCTGGTGGCCAGCATTGCGCGGCGGTCTGGCATCGGCGTGCTGTTCACCGAACATGACATGGATGCGGTATTCGCCCATGCGGATCGCATCCTGGTGCTGGTGCGCGGCGAGATCATCGCCGCCGGCACGCCAGAAGAGGTGCGCGCCAATCCGGAAGTGCAGCGCGTCTATCTCGGCACTTCCGGCCTGCGTGCTGCACTACGCGCGAGGGCGGCAGCGCATGGCTGAGGCGATGCTGGAAGCAGAAGGCTTGCGCGCTGGCTATGGCCCGGCGGAGATTCTGTTTGGTGTGTCTTTAAGCCTTGCGCGTGGCGAGGTCGCGGCGCTGATGGGCCGCAATGGCGCGGGCAAATCCACGACACTGAAAGCGATCATGGGTCTGATAACACCTCGCGCCGGGCGGGTGCGTTTTGTCGGGCGTGATATGGCTGGGCTGCCACCGTTTCGCATCGCGCGGCTTGGTTTGGGTTATGTGCCGGAAGATCGGCGCATTTTCACCGATCTGACGGTCGCCGAAAATCTGGAAGTTGGCCGCCGCCCGGCAGAAGGGCGCGATGCCTGGACGCCAGAGCGGCTGTTTGAAGTTTTCCCGAACCTTGCGTCCATGCGGCATCGTCGCGCTGCCGCCATGTCTGGCGGGGAACAGCAAATGCTGGCGATTGCGCGCACGCTAATGGGCAATCCGGCGGCGGTGCTGCTGGATGAACCCTCAGAAGGGCTAGCACCCGTCATTCTGGAATTGATGGCGGATGCCGTGCTGCGCATGAAGCGGGAGGGCATTGCCGTATTGCTGTCAGAACAGAATTTCGATTTCGCCGCGGCAGTCGCGGATCGCGCTTATGTGATTGAACGGGGCGAGATTCGCTATGATGGCAGCATGGCAGCGCTGGAAGCCGATCCTGCGCTGCGCGCGCAACATCTCAGCCTTTAGATAGATTTGCAAAAACCTCATCCACCGCAGCGCCGAAGCGGTCCACGATCATCTCCACATCCCGCGCCGTGACGATATAGGGTGGTGAGAGGATCACGTGATCGCCATGCTTGCCATCAATCGTGCCGCCCATGGGATAGCACGCCAGGCCATGCGCGAAGGCGGCGTGCTTGATGCGTTCATTGACGCCAAGCGCAGGGTCGAAGGTCGCTTTGCTCGCGCGGTCTTGGACGAATTCCACCGCCCAGAACAGACCGCGGCCACGGATATCACCAACATGGCGATGATTACCCAGGCGCTCCATCAAGCCGCGTTCCAAAAGCGCACCGGCGGTGCAGACATTGGCCAGCAGGTTTTCTTCCGCAATCACTTCCTGCACCGCAAGCGCCGCCGCGCAGGCCACGGGATGCGCCTGATAGGTATGGCCATGCTTGAAGGTGCCTGTGCCGCGCTTCAGGGTTTCCACAACGCGCCCATGCACCAGAATGCCGCCAATCGGCTGATAGCCGCCGCCAAGGCCCTTCGCGATTACCTGAATATCCGGCGAAACGCCTTCCTGTTCCCAGGCATGCAAAGTGCCGGTGCGGCCCATGCCGGACATCACCTCATCCAGGATCAACAGCGCACTATGGCGGTCACACACCGCACGCATGGCCTGGAAATAGCCAGGCAGCGCGGTGGCGCAGCCAAGTGTCGCCCCCACCACGGTTTCCGCGCAAAAGGCAATCACATTGCGCGGGCCAAGGCGTTGGAATTCGGCCTCCAGCTCCGCCGCCAGCCGCGCAACATAATCAGCATCGCTCTCATCATCGCGCCGATCGCGATAGGCATAACAAGGTGAGACATGGCTGAAAGCATCCGATAGGATTGGCGCATAAGGCGTGCGCCGCGCGATATTGCCACTCGCCGCCAGCGCGCCGAGCGTATTGCCATGATAGGATTGCCGCCGCGCGATGAAGTACGTGCGTTGCGGTTCGCCCGCTTCCAGAAAATACTGCCGCGCGATCTTGAGGGCGGCTTCCATTCCCTCACTGCCTGAGGAAACGAAATAGGCGTGGGTGAGGCCGCCTGGCTTATGCCCGACCAGCACTTCCGCCAGCTTCTCGGCACTGCCGGCACTGAACAGCGCGGTATGCGCGTAGCACAGGCGATCAATCTGCGCCTTCATGGCCGACACCACATGCGGATGGCCATGCCCCAAGCAGGCAACGGCAGCGCCGCCAGAGCCATCAATCACATCATGCCCGGTGGAATCGCGCAGCCAAATCCCCTGGCCAGAAACAGCAATGGGTGGGTCCTTCAACAGGTTGCGATGGACGATATGGGACATGGCGCGGGCTCCTTTAAGCTGATCCTGCCGCGTTATGCCCCGCAGGGCTAGAAGCTATTTTTAGGGCGTCAACAGCCCAACCACGGCGCCCGTCATGCAGCAGGCGATGGAAGCCGAAACCAGCGATGGCATACCCAGGCGCAGAATATCCGCGCGCCGTTCCGGGCACATGCCGGCCATGCCCGCCACCATAATCCCAACTGACCCGAAATTGGTGAAGCCGCAGAGCGCATAGGTCTGGATCAGGCGGGAGCGTTCGGAAAGCCCCGCGCCGCCGGATTGCGCGAGTTCCAGATAGGAGGCGAATTCATTCACCACGATTTTCACGCCGAGTGACGAAGCAACTGTGGCCGCCTCCGCCGCCGGCACGCCCATGGCCCAGGCGACCGGCCATAGCAGCAGGCCAAGCAGGCGCTGCAGCGTGAAGCCGGTTGCCGGTTCCAGCGCCATATTCACCAAGGCGACCAGCGCGACAAACACAATCAGCGACGCCATGATGCCCAGCAGCAGCGAAAGCCCATCCTGCGTGCCGCGCACCAGCGCATCCATGCTGCTGTCGTAAAGTTTTACGGGCTCGCCCGTATCGTGGTCTGGCACGGTGCCGGTGCTATCCGCCGGCAGCATCAGCAGCGCGGCCAGGATCGCGGCGGGCGCGGAAATCAGGCTCGCGGTCAGTAATTGCCCTGCCGCATCCGGCACCACGGGCGCGATCATCAGCGCATAGACCACCAAGGTATTGCCGCTGATGGTGGCAAGCCCCGCCGTCATCACCACGAAAAGCTCGGCCCGCGTCATGCGCGAAAGCCAGGCGCGGATCATGAGTGGTGCTTCCACCATGCCGACAAAGACATTCGCCGCCACACCAAAACCGGCTGCACCGCCAATGCCGAACAGCCGGCGGAGCGCCGCCGCCATCACGAGCACAATCGCAGGCAGAATGCCCCAATGATAGAACAGCGCGGAAAGCGCGCCCACCACCAGCACCAAAGGCAGGGCCTGGAAAAACAGGATGAAGGAAGCACCGGGGCGGAGTTCCTGAAACGGCAAGGCGCCGCCACCCAAATATCCAAAAACCAGCGATGTGCCGGCCTGTGTCGCCACCGCCAGAGCATTCACCGCATCACCCAAATAGCCAAAGCCTGCGCGGAGCGGCGCGATATGCAGCAGCGCCGCGCCAAGGGCGATTTGCAACGCCACGCCCACCACCGCCACGCGTGCCGAAACACCACGCTTAAAGCCACCCAACCCCCATGCCAGCAGGCAGAGCGCCAGCAGACCGAAGCCGGATTGGGCTTGCAGCGCCGTCATGTCGGCAGGATTGGCGCTGGTGGATCTTCCAATTCCAGATCAGCGATGCGTTGCCCGCCGTGCTTGATGGCGTTGGTGGAGGTTTCGATCTGCTCCACATCCTTCTGCACCTGGCCGAAATGCTTGCGCAGGCTATCGGTGCGCTCTTCCAGCCGCCCGACATCGGCCAGCATCTTGTCTACTTCCTTGCGGATACGTCCCGCTTCCGTGCGCAGCCGCACATCACGCAGCAGCGCGCGCATGGTGCCAAGCACCGCCCATAGCGTGGTGGGGGAGACGATATAAACCCCGCGCCGCGTGGCATCCGAAACCAGCGACACAAGTGAGGTATGCAATTCAGCGTAAATCGCCTCGGACGGTACAAAAATCAGCGCGCCTTCGGCGGTTTCGCCAGCGATGATATAGCGATCCGCCACATCCTTGATGTGCTTTTGCACATCGGTTGAAAATTGCCGCAGGCGCTGGGTGCGTGTTGCATCATCCGCCGCATCACGCAGCATCAGCCAGGATTCCAGTGGAAATTTCGAATCAATCGCAATCGGGCCGGGTGGGTTGGGCAGATGGATCAGGCAATCGGCGCGCCTGCCATTGGACAGTGTTGCTTGCAAAGTGAAGGCATCGGAAGGCAGCCGATCCGCGATGATCTGTTCCATTTGGCTTTCGCCAAAGGCACCGCGCGCCTGCTTATTGCCCAGAATCCCCGCCAGCGTATTCACCTGATTGCCGAGCGCTTCAATATTGCCGCGCGCCGCATCAATCACTGCAAGCCTTTCCTTGATCTCGGCAGAGGTCGCGCCAAGGCTTGTTGTCATGCGTTCGGTCTGGCTGCTGAGAGCTACGGTAAGGCTTTCATTCTGACCCTTGATCGCTTCCGTCAGGCTGCGTTCCGCCTGTGTCAGCCGATCCGCCATGGCGGCTTCCTGGGCCGCGATGCGCGCGATTTGTTCCTGCACGGCGCCATTCAGCACGCGGGTTTGGTCCATCACCACGCTATTGACGCGATCAGCAATATTGCCTTCCAGCGTCGCCACGCGTTGTGCTTGGCGTTCCTGCGCATCCGCCAGCGCCGAAAGCTGGCCGAGCACCATGCTCGCCAGCGGATCAGGCGCGGGGCGGCGCAGGATCAGCACCAGCGCAATGACCAGC
This sequence comes from Alphaproteobacteria bacterium, assembly GCA_016869715.1. Taxonomy (GTDB): domain Bacteria; phylum Pseudomonadota; class Alphaproteobacteria; order Acetobacterales; family Acetobacteraceae; genus Neoroseomonas. Next base: position 92,922 of record VGDM01000005.1, on the reverse strand, counting down.
GCCGCCAATAGGATGGCGAGCGGCAAAACCGCATCAGAAGGCAACCAGGCTGGCAAGGTCCAATTCTGCATGCGGCCCCTATGCGCGCTTCAATGCCGGAAATGCCGCATGCCGGTGAATACCATGGCAAGCCCGGCCTTATCGGCGGCTTCAATCACCTCACGATCGCGGATTGAGCCACCCGGCTGAATGATGGCGGTCGCACCAGCAGAGGCCGCGATTTCCAGCCCATCAGCAAAGGGAAAAAACGCATCCGATGCGACAACCGAACCCTTGGCCAACGGTTCAGGCAAACCCGCTGCCTTGGCTGCGGCTTCGCTTTTCCAGGCAGCGATTCGGCTGCTCTCCGCCCTGTTCATCTGCCCCGCGCCAATGCCGACGGTCGCGAGGTTCTTCGCATAGACAATGGCATTGGATTTCACATGCTTGCAGACGCGGAAGGCAAATAGCAGATCGGCCATTTCACCAGCGCTTGGCGCGCGCTTCGTGACGCATTTCAGCGTGGCTTCCGTCACGCGCCCGGCGTCGCGCGATTGCGCCAGGAAACCGCCCGCGACGGAACGAAACATCATCCCCGGCGCGGCAGGATCGGGCAGGCCGCCGGTCAGCAGCAGGCGTAGATTTTTCTTTTTGGCAAAAACCGCGATTGCCGCTTCATCCGCATCGGGCGCAATCACCACTTCGGTGAAGATTGCCGTGATGCGCTCCGCCGCCGCCGCATCCAGCTTACGATTGGCCGCAACAATGCCGCCGAAAGCCGAAACTGGATCGCATAGCAGCGCGCGATCCCAGGCCTGCGCCAAATCACTGGCGACTGCAATGCCGCAGGGATTGGCGTGTTTCACAATCACAATCGCCGGATCAGCAAATTGGGCGAGTGCTTCAAAGGCCGCGTCGGTATCGTTCAGGTTGTTGTAGGAAAGCTCCTTCCCCTGGATTTGCCGCGCGGTGGCAATGCCGGGGCGTGCGCTGCCATCCACATAAAATGCTGCCGATTGATGCGGGTTTTCGCCGTAGCGCAAAGTCTGGCGCAGCGTGCCGGTGAAGCTGAGGCGTTCAGGAAATGCCTGCCCTTCCTGCCCCGCAAACCAGCCGGAAATCGCCGCATCATAGGCTGCGGTGCGCGCATAAGCCGCAGCGGCCAAACGCCGACGTGTAGCCAGGCGCGTGCCGCCCGCTTCGGCGATTTCTGCCTGCGCCTCGGCAAAATGTGCGGGTTCCGTCAGCACTGCGACATGGGCGTGATTTTTCGCCGCACTGCGAATCATCGCCGGTCCGCCGATATCAATGTTTTCGATGCAATCATCGAAATCCGCACCCTTCGCAACCGTCGCCTCAAATGGGTAGAGATTGACCGCGACCAGATCAATCGGCGCAATGCCATGCGCTTGCATTTGCGCCAGATGCTCGGCCAGATCGCGCCGGCCCAGAATGCCGCCATGCACCTGCGGCACCAGCGTCTTCACACGGCCATCCAGAATTTCTGGAAAGCCGGTATGGTCCGATACATCCTTCACCGGCACGCCGGCATCACGCAGCGCCTTGGCCGTGCCGCCGGTGGAAAGGATCTCCACCCCGCGTGCCGCGAGGAATCGGCCAAATTCAATCAGCCCGGTCTTGTCGGAAACGGAAAGCAGCGCGCGGCGCGGCGCGATCACATCAGTCATGGTGGGAATCCGAGCACATAACGCCCTGCGCCATACGCCCGGCGGCAGGGGGGATCAACCCTGACACGGCTAATCAACGGGCAGGAAAATGAACACCACAGCGCCGAGCAGGCACAGCGCGGCGGCGGCGAAATTCCAGCGCAACGGCTCCCCCAGCCACATCACGGAAAATACGGCAAAGACCGCAAGCGTAATCACCTCCTGCATGATCTTAAGCTGCTGGCCCGTGAAAACCCCATAGCCGATGCGGTTCGCCGGCACTGCCAGGCAATATTCAAAAAACGCAATGCCCCAGGAAGCCAGCACCGCAAGCCAAATGGGCCAGGTGGGCTGCTTCAAATGCCCATACCAGGCGAAGGTCATCAGGATATTGCTGCCGAGCAGCAGCACGGGCGTCAGCAGGAAGGGGCTGGTCATGTCGCGGTTCTTTCCGTTCCAGGCGGCAGGCGGCGCAGCAGCCAGACCATGATGGCCATGGCGGGCAGCGCTGCCGCCGTGGTCAGCACAAAAAACCACGGCCAGCCCAGGCCCTCCGCCAGCATGCCCGATGTCGCGCCCAATGTGCGCAAGGGCACCGCCGCCAGGGATGACAGCAGCGCATATTGTGTCGCGGTGAAGCTGCGGCTGGTCAACATGCCCAAATAGGAAAGAAACGCCGCATCCGCCAAGCCATCGGTGAAATTCTCCACCCCCACCTGCGCGAAAAGCATGCGGATATCATGCCCCGCAAAAGCCAAGGCGACATACATGAGGTTGGAGAGCATTTGCGTGATCCCGGTCAGGATCAAGGCGCGCCCGGTGCCAAGCTTCGCCACCAACCAACCGCCGGCCAGCGCGCCGGCCAGTGTCGCGACAAGGCCAAAGACCGAGGAAACCCCCGCCACTTCCAGGCGCGTGAAACCAAGCTGGCGATAAAAGGGCGCGGTCATGATGCCTGCCAAAGCCTCGCCCAATTTGAACAGCGCCACAAAGGCCAGGATCACGAACCAATAGCGCCTGCGCATGAAATCGGCGAAGGGTTCAATCACCGCATAGCGCAGCCGCGCGGCCCAGCCTTCAGGTGCGGCGTTGGTCTGGCGTTCGGGCTCGGCCGCCAGAAGCACGGCAAGAACGCCAAGCCCGACCATCGCTGCGCAGCCGGCAAAGGCGAAGGCCCAGCCGGCGAATTCCGCCATGGCGAGCGCCCCCGCCGTCGCCGCCAGCAAGGCGCCGCGATAGCCCCAGACATAGCAGGCGAGCCCATAGCCCTGATCCGCCTCGTCCAGGCTTTCGATACGGAAGGCGTCAATCACAATATCCTGGCTGGCCGACAGGAAAGCGACCGCGACCGCCACCGCCACCGTCAGGCTGACATCAAGCGCGGGGCTGGTCTGGCCGAGTGCGATGATGGCGCCGATCAGCGGAATTTGGATGGAAAGCAGCCAGCCGCGCCGGCGCCCGAGCCTGCGGAACAAGGGCGGCGGGCTATGATCTATCAGCGGTGACCAGAGGAATTTCAGCGAATAGGACAGCCCAATCAGCGCCGTGAAGCCGATGGCAGCCAGTGACAGGTTGGATTCCGCCAGCCATTGTCGGAGCGTGAAGGCCGAAAGCGGCAGCGGCACCCCCGCGGCAAAGCCAAGTGCGAGCAGCACAAGGAAGCGCTTGTCGCGCCAACGGGGAAGCGAATCGGCCATGGCCTGAAACTGACAGAAGCAGCGCCCGCCTGCCACCACCCATGACTTGCCCGCGCCCCAAGGCTTGGCGCAAGATCAGCGCAAGGATAGCGGGAGGCTACGGCATGAATACCATCGCCCGGGCGAAGGGCCTTTTGGTGGAACCCGGCAAGACCTGGGATGGCATTGCGGCCGAGCCCATGACGCTGGGCGGCGTTTTCATGGGCTACGTGCTGCCCATGGCGGCGATTCCTTCCATTGCCAATGCAATTGGTATCTACCTTGGTGGGAATTCGCCGAATTTGTCCCAAATATTTGTCAGCTATCTTATCGCGCTGGTGGGCGTGCTCATTACGGGCAAAGTCATGCCGGTATTGGCTGTTCGGCTTGGAGCTGCGCCGGATGGCAATGCGGGTATGAAGCTCGCCGCCTTCGCGCCAACTGGGTCTTGGGTGGGCGGGCTTGCGCTGATTGTGCCTTCGATTGGCGGCCTGCTCGCTTTGGTGGGAGCATTTTACACTCTTTACCTGTTTTATGATGGCGCGCAGCGGCTTTTCCCTGTGCCCCCCGAAAGAGCGCGGGTGTTGGGCCTGGCGGCGGTGGTGGCCAGTTTCCTGATCGGCATGCTGTTGGTGCTAGGTAGCCGCGCCTTGGGCATTATCACGACCTGATCACCCGCCCTTCCCGCCGCGCCTGCCGCGCTTATATCGGGCGAGAGGATTTGGGGATTTGGGCAATGCTTGTGACAGTTTTTGGCGGCGGCGGCTTCATCGGGCGCCATATCGTGCAGCGCCTGGCAGCGGCCGGGCACAGCATCCGGATTGCTGGGCGCGATACCGAACGCGCCGCGCGGCTTTGCACCATGGGCGGTGTGGGGCAGATCACGCCCATTGCGGCCTCGATCACCGATGAAGCTTCGTCAGCCCGCGCGGTGGCGGGGGCGGATATTGTCATCAATCTGGTCGGCATTCTGTTTGAAAGCCGGGCGGGGGATTTCCAGCGCATCCAGGCGGAAGGTGCTGGGCGCGCCGCGCGTCTTGCGGCTGCGGCCGGGGCCAAGCAATTCCTGCATCTGTCCGCGATTGGCGCCCATGCCGGCAGCCCGAGCCTTTACGCGCAGACCAAGGCCGCTGGTGAGGCAGCCGTGCTGGCGGCCTTCCCCGGCGCCATCATCCTGCGGCCTTCGGTGGTCTTCGGGGCCGAGGATCAATTCTTCAACCGTTTCGCCGGCCTGGCTGCCCTGCTGCCCTTCATGCCGGTGGTCGCGGGCGAAACCCGCTTCCAGCCAGTTTATGTGGGGGATGTGGCGGATGCGGCCATGGCCGCGCTGGCGGACCCGGCGGCTTCGGGCAAGGTGTTTGAACTCGGCGGCCCGCGCGTGATGAGCATGCGGCAAGTGCTGCGCTACATCTTGGATGTGACCGGCCGGCGTCGACCCATGATCACCCTGCCGGAGGGTTTCGTCCGCCTGCAAGCGCGCCTTGGGGAGCTACTGCCAACGCCGCCTTTTACGCGCGATCAGTTGATCCTGCTGGGGAGGGATAATGTGGTTTCGCCGAACGCCCTGGGATTTCAGGCACTTGGCATTGAACCCAAGGCGGTGGAGGCGATTGTGCCCGGCTATCTCGCACGGTTTCGTGCGGGTGGGCAGAGGGTAAGGGCGCCCAGCTGAATTAGACCGAAACGGGCTTTTATTTAGCGCGAAGGCGATGAGTGTCGAGTTCGAGAAGGATGAGACAGATTAAATAGGTCATAAAAACTGTCCTTGTGCTACAAAAAGGACTCGCCTTGCCGCGCGGCTTTGGCTATGGGGCGGGCAAGGGCGTCGGCGAAAGCCTCGCCAGCCCAGGCCTCACCCGCGACCAAGGACACCCCCAATGGCCGAGAAAATGCTGCAATTCCTGCGCCTGGCGCAGCACCAGCCGGATAAGCGGGAAGCGACCGAACGTCGCGCCGATTGGCATGAGGTCTATCGCCCCTTCGTCTCAGATGCGGCGACCGAACAGGCCTCTCGTTGCTCCCAATGCGGGGTGCCCTTCTGCCAGGTGCATTGCCCGCTTAATAACAACATCCCCGATTGGCTGAAGCTGACCGCCGAGGGCCGGCTTGAGGAAGCCTATGAGGTCGCCTCGGCCACCAACAACTTCCCGGAGATTTGTGGCCGCGTTTGCCCGCAGGATCGGTTGTGCGAAGGGAATTGCGTGATCGAAAAGGGTTTTGAGTCGGTCACTATTGGCGCGGTTGAAAAATACATCACCGATACGGCCTGGGAGCATGGCTGGGTGAAGCCGCCCAAGCCCGTGCGCGAAAGGGCGGAGAGCATTGGCATCATTGGTGCCGGCCCTGCCGGCATGGCAGCGGCAGAACGGCTGCGCGTCATGGGCTTTCAGGTCACGATTTATGATCGGCATGATCGCGCCGGCGGGCTGATGATTTACGGCATCCCGAATTTCAAGCTGGAAAAGGATCTGGTGGTACGCCGCTGGCAGCAATATGCCGAAGGCGGCATTGAATTCCGGCTGAATTGCGCGGTGGGGCGCGATATCTCCTTGGACGAGTTGCGCCGCAAACATGCTGCGGTGCTGATTGCGACCGGTGTCTATAAGGCGCGCGATATCACGGTGCCCGGCGCTGATCTGCCCTGCGTGGTGGCTGCGCTGGATTTCCTGATTACGTCGAACCGCAAGGGCCTGGGTGATGCGGTGCCGGCATTCGACTCCGGCGCCTTGAATGCCAAAGGCCGGCATGTGGTGGTGATTGGCGGCGGCGATACCGCGATGGATTGCGTGCGCACCGCCACGCGCCAGGGCGCCGCTTCCGTCACCTGTCTTTATCGGCGCGACAAGGCGAATATGCCGGGGTCCATGCGTGAAGTGTATAACGCCGAAGAAGAAGGCGTGCGCTTTGAATGGCTTGCTGCGCCGGAGGCTTTTGCAGGCAAGGCGAAGGTCGAAGCCGTGCGCGCGGTGCGTATGCATCTTGGTCTGCCGGATGCAACAGGCCGCCAGCAGGTGGAACCCATTGCCGGCAGCGATTTCACCGTGAAGGCTGATCTGGTGATCAAGGCGCTTGGCTTCGATCCAGAAGCCCTGCCCGTGATATTCGAAGAACCCGCGCTTGGCGTGACGCGCTGGGGCACGCTGAAGGTGGATCATCGCAGTATGATGACTGCGCTGCCGGGCGTATTCGCGGCGGGCGATATTGTGCGCGGCGCATCGCTGGTGGTGTGGGGCATTCGCGATGGCCGCGATGTTGCGGAACAGATTGCAGCTTTTATTGAAAAAGGGAGCACGGCGCTGGCCGTGGCAGCAGAATGATGCGTCGCCTGTTCCTGGCTTTACTTTTGTTGGCTGCGCCTGCAGCCGCTCAACAATCGAATATAACAGAGGAAAAAGTGGTTGCCGCGCGTGAATTGGTAACGGCGATGCGAACCGAATCGCAGTTTTTGTCAACCATTGACGCCATGCGGGGCTACTTGGTGCAGTCCTTCGTCACTGCGGCGCGACAGCTCGGAGAGGCAAGAGTGCGTGATCTGGTGGATGGATTCATCATGCCAGAGTTTCGCGCTGGTGTGGGAGAATTCTCTGAACTTTTTGCTGGGCGTTACGCCCAACGACTACCTGCCGAGGAAATGCGGGAATTGGCACGTTTCTACCGATCGCCGATCGGGCAACGAATGCTTGCCATCATGCCGGAAATAACCGCTGCCATCACGCCCATCGCGGTTGCATTGGGGCAGCCTGTTGGCCAGCAGGCGCTCACCAAACACTGCGACGCACTCTGTCAACGCGGCCTGCCGCTTTAGGCGTAAGGATCAAAGCCATGCCAAATGACGAAGCGTTTGTGACAGAATATCAGGCGCAGGCCGCGCGCCTTGCCACCGAAGCGCATCTTGATCTAACCGAACATGACGCCTGCGGCGTTGGCCTGGTGGCAGCGCTTGATGGCAAGCCGCGGCGGGATGTGGTGCAGGCTGGCATTGATGCTTTGCGCGCTGTTTGGCATCGCGGTGCTGTGGATGCCGATGGCAAGACCGGCGATGGTGCAGGCATCCATGTCGAAATACCGCAGGATTTTTTTGCCGCCGTGGTGGAGCGCGGTGGTGATCGGCTCCGCCCCGGGCGGATAGCGGTTGGTCAGGTATTTCTGCCGAAATCCGATCTGGGTGCGCAGGAACGCTGCCGGCAGATTGTGGAAACCGAGATTCTCAACGCAGGCTATGCAATTTATGGCTGGCGGCAAGTGCCGATCAATGTCGCTTGCATCGGCGAAAAGGCCAATGCGACGCGGCCAGAAATTGAACAAATCCTGATCCATGACCCGGAACAATGCGATATCGCGACCATTGAACGCGATATGTATGTGATCCGTCGGCGGATCGAAAAACAGGCCATCGCGGCGCAGATTGCGGAGCTTTATTTGTGTTCGCTTTCTGCCCGGTCCATCATCTATAAGGGCATGTTCCTGGCGGAAGCGCTGACGGAATTCTATCCCGATCTATTGGATGAACGCTTCGTCAGCCGCTTCGCGATTTATCATCAGCGCTATTCCACTAATACCTTCCCAACCTGGCGTCTGGCGCAGCCTTTCCGGACACTCGCGCATAATGGCGAAATCAATACGCTGCATGGCAATGTGAATTGGATGAAGTCGCATGAAACGCGGCTATCGCATCCTTTGCTCGATCCCTTCATGGAAGATATCAAGCCGGTGGTGCAGGCGGGTGGTTCTGATACCGCGACGCTTGATAATGTGTTCGAATTGCTGGTGCGCGCCGGGCGTGATGCGCCCATGGCCAAGGCGCTGCTGATCCCGGAAAGCCTTGGCAATAACGCGACGATTCCGCCGGCGCATCGCGAGCTGTTCCTTTATTGCAATGCGGTCATGGAACCCTGGGATGGTCCGGCGGCGATTTGCGCGACCGATGGGCGCTGGGTGATGGCGGGGCTGGATCGGAATGGTCTACGCCCGCTTCGCTACAGCATCACCTCCGACGGCATGCTGATTGTGGGGTCTGAGACCGGCATGGTGAAGCTGGCTGAAGATCAGATCATCCAAAAGGGCCGCGTTGGTCCGGGCCAATCCATTGGCGTTGATCTGGATGAGGGGCGATTCTTCGAAGACAGGGCGCTGAAGGATTTGATCTCGGCCCGCAAACCCTTCGGCCAATGGACGGAACGCACCACACGCATTGATGAGATTGTGAAGGCGGAAGCCGATGAACGCGCCACTCTGACTGGTGAGGATTTGCGTCGCCGTCAGCTTTCTGTCGGCTATACCTTGGAAGAACTGGAAACCATCCTTCACCCCATGGTGGAAGACGCCAATGAGGCTGTGGGGTCCATGGGTGATGACACGCCGATTGCGGTGCTGTCTGATCAATATCGCGGCCTGCATCATTACTTTCGTCAAGCCTTCAGCCAGGTGACCAATCCGCCGATTGATAGCCTGCGTGAGACGCGGGTGATGACGCTGAAGACGCGGCTCGGCAATCTAGGAAATATCCTGGATGAGGACCCGACTCAGTGTGACATGCTGATGTTGGATAGCCCGGTGCTGTCCAATGCCGAATTTGACGCCATGCGCGCCTATATGGGTGCAACCGCCTGTGTGGTGGATTGCACCTTCCCGGTGGCTGAGGGCCAAGCGGGCCTGCGTCGTCACATTGAGCGCATCCGGCGCGAGGCTGAGGAAGGCGTGCGTTCCGGCTGCGCCCATGTGATCCTGACCGATGAAGCGCAATGCGCTGACCGTGCCGTGATTCCGATGATCCTTTCAGTGGGTGCAGTGCAGACGCATTTGGTGAAGAATGGGCTCCGTACTTTCACCTCGCTCAATGTCCGTGTCGCGGAAAGCCTTGATGTGCATTATGTCGCGGTGCTGATTGGCGGTGGCGCGACGACGGTGAATGCCTATCTGGCGCAGGAAAGCATCGCGGATCGCCATCGGCGCGGATTGTTCGGTGCCATGTCGCTGCGCGAAGCGGTGGGGCGCTACAAGAAGGCGGTGGATAAGGGCCTGCTGAAGATCATGTCCAAGATGGGGATTGGCGTTTTGTCTTCCTACCGCGGTGGTATGAATTTCGAGGCGATTGGGCTTTCGCGCGCGCTGGTGGCGGAGTTTTTCCCCGGTACACCTTCGCGCATTTCTGGCATTGGTCTTTCCGGCATTGCGCGGCGCGTGCTCGCCCTGCACAGAAAAGCCTGGGCGGACGGCGCCATCACGCTGCCGATTGGCGGGCTTTACAAGCTGCGCCGGCGTGGAGAGGCACATGCCTTTGACGGTACGCTGATCCATACACTTCAAAGCGCGGTAGAATCCGAAAGCTACCAGACTTTCAAGCGCTATTCCGATGCGGTGCGGCGTTTGCCTCCGGTTGCGCTGCGCGATCTGCTCGATTTCCGCACTGAAGGCCGTACGGCGATTGCGCTTGAGGAGGTGGAAAGCATCACGGAAATCAGGAAGCGCCTGGTGGCACCCGGCATTTCGCTTGGTGCCCTCAGCCACGAAGCACATGAAACGCTTTCGATTGCCATGAACCGCATTGGGGCACGGAGTGATTCCGGTGAGGGTGGCGAAGACCCGGCGCGGGCCAAGCCGCGCGCCAATGGCGATAACGCTAATTCCGCGATCAAGCAGATCGCCTCTGGCCGCTTTGGCGTAACCGCGGAATATTTGAACAATTGCCGGGAGATCGAAATCAAGGTCGCGCAGGGTGCGAAACCTGGTGAGGGCGGGCAATTGCCCGGCTTCAAGGTAACGGGGCTGATTGCGAAGCTCCGGCATTCCACGCCGGGTGTCATGCTGATCAGCCCGCCACCGCATCATGACATCTATTCAATCGAGGATTTGGCGCAGCTCATTTATGATCTGAAGCAGATCAACCCGGATGCGACGGTCTGTGTGAAGCTGGTCAGCCGTTCGGGCATTGGCACCATTGCGGCTGGTGTCGCGAAGGCCAAGGCGGATGCGATTCTTATATCCGGCCATTCCGGCGGCACTGGCGCTTCGCCGCAATCTTCCATCAAATATGCTGGCCTGCCCTGGGAAATGGGGCTGTCGGAAACGCATCAGGTTCTATTGCTCAATCGGCTACGGCATCGTGTGAAGCTCCGCACCGATGGTGGCATCAAGACTGGGCGCGATGTGGTGATTGCCGCGATGCTGGGCGCCGAGGAATTCGGCATTGGCACGGCATCACTGGTGGCGATGGGCTGCATCATGGTGCGGCAATGCCATTCCAATACCTGCCCCGTTGGCGTCTGCACGCAGGATGAAAAGCTCCGTGCGAAATTCGCCGGCAGCCCTGAGAAGGTGATCAATCTTTTCTCCTTCATCGCTGAAGAAGTGCGGGAGCTTCTGGCCAGCCTCGGCATGCGTAAACTCACTGATGTGATCGGGCGGACCGATCTGTTGCAACAGGTCAACCGCGGGTCTGAGGATTTGGATGACCTCGATCTCAATCCGCTGCTGGTGCAGGCGGATGCCGGCCCCTATCCCGCCTATTGCACCTTGGAAGGCCGCAATGAGGTGCCGGACACGCTGGATGCGGAAATGATCCGCGATGCGGATGCCTTGTTCCGCCATGGCGAGAAAATGCAGCTTCAGTACAATATCCGCAACACACATCGCGCGATTGGCACGAAAGTGTCTTCGCGCATCGTACGGCAATTCGGAATGACAGGGCTGCAAGCCGGGCATTTGACCGTGCGGCTACGGGGCAGTGCTGGGCAGTCACTCGGTGCCTTTGGCGTGCGCGGCTTGAAGCTGGAGGTTTTTGGCGATGCCAATGATTATGTCGGCAAGGGCTTATCGGGCGCTTCTATTGTGGTGCGCCCCGCGCCTTCTTCCAACCTGATCTCCAATGACAACACCATCATTGGCAATACCGTGCTGTATGGCGCGACGGCGGGGGAGCTTTTCGCCGCCGGCCAGGCGGGTGAGCGTTTCGCCGTGCGCAATTCGGGCGCCACTACCGTGGTGGAAGGCTGCGGCGCCAATGGCTGTGAATACATGACCGGCGGCACGGTGGTGATCCTGGGCGCGGTTGGCGATAATTATGGTGCGGGTTTCACTGGCGGTCAGGCTTTTGTCTATGATGCAGAGGGCAATTTCGAAAAGCGCATCAATCCGGAAACGCTGCTTTGGTCACGGCTTGCGCATCCGCATTGGGAAGCAGCTTTGCGTGATCTGATCGCGCGCCATGTGGCGGAAACCGGCAGCCGCTTTGCCGCGCGCTTGTTGAATGAATGGGCGATGGAACGTGGGCGCTTTTGGCATGTGGTGCCGCGCGACTATGCGCAATACCTGCCGGTGCCCATGAGCGAAGCGCCGGCGATTGCGGCGGAGTAAGGTTGCCAAAGCCGAATGGAGCACTGAAAGGAAGCGACAATGACGATCGAACAAATGGCCCATTATCAAAGCAAACTCGCCTTTGAGCTGGATTCCTGGGATCTGCATTTCGCGATCAGCAATAGCGAAGCCGTGGTGGTCGTAGACGGTCGATCCGAAGCCGCCTTTGCCAAGGAACATGTCCCCGGCGCAATCAATCTGCCGCATCGGGGTATTTGTACCCCTCAGTACCGAGGCGCTGGATAAGGCGAAGACCTATATCTGCTATTGTGATGTTATTGGGTGCAATGCGTCAACCAAAACCGCGCTCAAATTGCTGACCCAGGGCTTCCAGGTGCGTGAATTGATCGGTGGCTTGGATTGATGGAAGCGCGATAGCTATCAGACCGCGGGGCTTGAAGGCCGCGCCGGTACGCCGGTTGGTTGCGGTTGCTGAAGACCGTTGCCCAAGGCGCGCAGCCCGGCGGTATGCCGGAGCCAGACTGTATGCCATCGGGTGTCACGATAATCTTTGTGACTTCGCCAAAAGCGCCTTGCCGATACGTTAGGAAGTATGCGACGGCTTTTCGATTTCGTCAGGGACGTAGACACTTTTTTGCGATGGAAGGCTTAATCCTGCGGGGTTAAGAGTGTGGGGGCGCATGAAACTTGATTTCCGCGTCGATGGGCGGCAAGTCCCTATCCTCGAAGTGGGTGATCTTGCGCGCCTGACACGTGCCGGAGCCGGTCCCGCCCCCACCGCGCAGGCCGGGGAATGGGGTAGGATCCGTTGTATTACGAACAGGGGCGCTCTGGACATTGAATTGGCCGGCTATTCCCGCCCACGGGGCGTTTTCATGAGCATGGTACGTGACATTCCGGCGACCAATGTCATCCCCTGTGACCATCGCGGCGTGGCACTGGAATTTCCTAAATTTGCGAATTGGCGAAAGGGCGAGGGCAGCGGCTTTGTTGCCCGCAAGGATCGGCGCTGACGCGGCCCAAGGGGCGGCGGGGCCGGAAACCAGCCCCGCCCTGACCCGTTTCACCCCGCCATCAGCGGTTTGCGAGAGGCGCAGAATTCCTCGACCGCCGCGATATAGCGCAGCAACTCAGCCTCACCGACCGGCAGGCTCAGTGCCACCATGCCGCGCCGGGCGATGTAAATGCCGGCCTTCATCATATCCAGGAAGAACAGCTCCCGCAGGCCATCTTCCTGCGCGCTAGCGGTATAGGGGCGCAGGATCGGCCCCAGGCGGAAATGTGGCTGCACCATGCTGCCAATGCCGGTGAATTGCATGGCGACCTTGTGCTTGACGCAAATGCCATTCAGCGCAACACGCAGCCCATCGCCGCGCTTGCACAGCGCTTCCGCAGCACTGTCATCAAAAATCTCGCCCATCGCCAAGGTGCCGGCGGACATGGACAGCACATTATTGTTAAAAGTGCCTGAATGCGTCAGCGCATTTGGCTTATGTGAATCAAACACCGACATGACGTCCGCGCGCCCGCCAAAGGCACCGAAGGACATGCCGCCCGCGATATATTTGCCGAGCGAGACGAGATCAGGCGTGATGCCATGCAGCTTCTGCAGGCCGCCAGCCGTATGACGGCTGGTCATCACCTCATCGAAAATCAGCATCGCGCCTACTTCGCGCGTTGCGTCCCGCAGCCCGGCCAGAAATTTCCGCGTGGCGGGGATGCAGCCGCCGCTGCCCATCATGGGTTCCAGCAGAACTGCAGCAAGATCGGCGGCGTGTTCGCGGATAAGGGCCAGTGTGCCGGACAGATCATTATATTCGGCAAGCGTCACCGAAAACGGCGCATTCACCACGCTGCCACCAGTGACGAAGCTCATGACGCCGCCGTGATAGCCGCCACGGAAGGCGATGATCTTGCTGCGGCTCGTATGCGCCCGCGCGACTGCAACGGCCAAGAGGTTCGCCTCAGTCCCGCTATTGGTAAAGCGGACCAATTCCAGCGCGGGAAAGCGTGCGCACAGAATGGCGGCAAGCTTCGCCTCATTCTCGCCGACCGAAGCAAGGCTGATGCCGTTTTGGATCACTTGGAACAGCAGCGCCTGAATACGCGGATCGGAATGGCCAAACAGCCCTGCGGTATACTCGCCGCAAAGGTCAAGATATTTGTTGCCGTCAATATCTTCCAGATAGCAGCCCTGACCGCTTTTCATCGCGGTCGGGAAGGGCGTGTAGAACAGCGTGGTGCGCGTATTACCGCCCGGCATGACGGTGCGGGCTTTCTCATGCGCGGTGGCGCTATTGGGACGGGCGCGGGAATAATTCTCTCGCGCTTCGGCAAGCGCCGCCTCCAGATCGGAATTGCGCGGCGCGGTGGATGCATCAAGTGGCGGTGTCATCAGCGTTCCTCCTCATCCTTGAGCGGGCATTGGTTTTTGCGGGGCCAAAAAGCTTGTCTACCCTGGACGCGTCACTTCAACATGTTTTGTGGCGCCATACACCCCCCTTTTTCCAGGTAGTGCTTTGCGCCCTCGGCTATGGGTGGCATAAGCGCGTCGTGCGGATTCTCTATCACCTCCCCCTCTCGCCTTATTCTCGCAAGGTGCGCTTGGCACTTGCGGAAAAGCGCATTCCCTTTGATCTGCGGGTCGAAAGGGTCTGGGAAAGGCGAGAGGAATTCCTGGCCATCAATCCCGCCTGCACCGTGCCCGTGCTGCAGGAAGAAAACGGCTTTTGCATCATCGATTCCTATGCCATAAGCGAATATCTGGACGAATCCTATCCGGATATGCCGCTGCTTGGGCGTTCACTCGGCGAAAGGGCGGAAATCCGGCGGCTGGTGGCCTGGTTTGATGGGAAATTCCATTTCGAGGTCGGGCGGAATCTGCTGTTCGAGAAGCAGATGAAGCAGCTGATGGGCCGCGGTAATCCGGATGCGGGTGCCATTCGCGCCGGCTATGCCAATTTGCGCCCGCATCTCGATTACCTCGGCTGGCTTGCGGAAACCCGGCCCTGGCTTGGGGGGAATGCGCTGTCGCTCGCGGATTTGGCGGCGGCGGCGCATCTTTCGGCGCTGGATTACCTGGGGGATGTGGATTGGGCGCTGAATGACGCCGCCAAGGATTGGTATGCACGAGTGAAATCCCGCCCATCCTTCAGGCCGCTATTGCAGGATCGGATCAGCGGCCTGATCCCGCCCGAACACTATGCCGATCTAGATTTTTGACGCTTTTCTGTCGAATATAAGACAACACTAATTTATTTAAGGCGAGCTCGATGCAGGAGCGCCGCCTCGAATGCCCAATCCATTTCCGCCCGCGAAGCCGCGGGCCTGATCACCTCCGGTGGGGCTGCGCTGGTGGATATTCGCGAACCCGACGAACGGGCGCGGCGCCATGTGCCCAGGTCTGCCCATGCGCTGGTGTCTCGGCTGGGGAGTGCGGCGCTTGGCATCCCAGCGGGGTCAAAGGTGATCTTCCATTGCCAATCGGGCAGCCGCACCGCGCAGAATGCGGGCGCCCTTGCCGCCGCTGCGCCGGGGTGCCGCGTGTTGCTGGTAGAAGGCGGGATTGGTGCGCTGAGTGCTGCCGCTGTGAAGATTGCCGAAGAAAAGCGCGCGCCGATGCCCATCATGCGGCAGGTATAGATCACGTCGGGTAGCCTGGTGCTGCTGAGTGCCGCGCTGGGCGCCTTGATTAACCCGCGCTTTCACGCGCTTTTCGCCTTTGTCGGCGCAGGTCTGGTGTTTGCCGGCATCATGAGGTTGTTCCCCTTGGCAAATTTGCTCGCGCTGATGCCGTAGAATCGGCGCGCGGCTTAATCTACCTTCGCGCCGGATGCGCGGATCAGTGGCGCAAAGGCGGCTTCATTATCGGCGCGGAATTTCACGAATTCCTCCGGCGTGGTATACCAGACTGTCGCGCCATTTTCGAAGAAGCGCCGCTTGATATCATCGGTTTCCAGCGATTGCTTGGTGAGTTCGTTGATTCGCCGGATCAAGGCCGGGGAAATCCCGGCCGGCGCACATACTCCGCCCCAGGAACTGATTTCAAACCCTGGCAGGAATTCTGCCATAGTGGGAATTTCCGGCGCTTGCGGGCTGCGTTGTGTGCCTGTCGTGGCCAAGGCGCGCACCTTGCCATCCCGCGCCAATGCAAGGGCTTGCGGAATATTGTCAAAAATCATGTGAACGCGCCCGCCTGCAAGATCAATATGCGCGGGCGCCGCACCACGATACGGGACATGCAGCATATCCACGCCGGCCATGAATTTGAACATCTCCCCCGAAAGGTGAACCGTCGTGCCTGAACCGGAAGATGCAAAAGCATATTTGCCGGGACTGGCCTTCAGCAAAGCGATCAATTCAGGTATGGACCGCGCCGGCACGTCATTATTCACCACGAGCAAATTCGGCAATTGCCATAGGCCAGAGATCAGCGCGATGTCACGCGCAGGGCTGTAATTGAGGCGGGTATAAAGCGTTGGCGAAATGGCGAGCGGTGCGACTGAAGCAAGCCCGATGGTATTGCCATCCGGATTGGCCCGCGCAATCGCTTCGGTGCCAACATTGCCTGCGGAGCCTGAGCGATTCTCCACCACGAATTGCTGTCCGGTCAGCTCGCTCATTTTCATGCACCAGATGCGGGACAGGATATCCGTGCCGCCACCCGGTGGGAATAGCCCAATGAAGCGAATGGGGCCCGTTGGCCAATTGCCCTGGGCGCTGACAAGGCCAGGTGCGGCAAGCAAGCCGGCGCCTAGGCCGAGCGTGGTGCGGCGTGTGATGGTGTTTTTCATGGTTGATCCTCCCGTTATCTTCATGGAGCATATCGCATTGGTCTTGGCTTATGCAAAGCGCGCCAAGACTTATTCCACCACCGCGCCTGCGGCGCGGATCAGGGGGGCGAAGCTCTCTTCATTGGTGCGACGGAATTGTGCCAAATCCTGCGGCGATACCCACCAGACTTCCGCTGCCGCTTCCTCATACCGGCGGCGCACATCGGGGCTTTCCACGGCTTGCCTGCCAAGTTCGGCAATGCGCGCAATGATGGCGGGCGGAATGCCGGCCGGGCCGCAAACCCCACCCCAGGAAGTCACCGCATAGCCCGGCAGGAATTCGCCAATGGCGGGAATTTGCGGCGCTTGCGGGCTGCGCTCCGGGCCTGTCACGCCGAGTGCTTTCACCTTGCCTTCGCGAAAGGCGCGCACTGCCTCCGGAATATTGCCAAACATCATGTCCACGCGCCCGGCCAATAGATCAATCTGCGCCGGTGCGCCGCCGCGATAGGGGATATGCAGGATATCCACCTCCGCCATTCGCTTGAATAATTCTCCAGAAAGATGAAGCGTGGTGCCCGCGCCGGAGCTTGCGAAGGTAAAGTGCCCAGGCTTCTCGCGTGCTAAGCGAATCAGTTCCGATACAGTATTGGCTGGGAAATCCAGCCGCATGATCAGTAGATTCGGCAATTGCCAGAGCCCGCAAATATACGAAAAATCTCGCGTCACATCGAAGGGCAGGCGCCGATAGAGTGTCGGCGCAATGGCAAAAGACGCAACTGAAGCAAGCCCAATCGTATTGCCATCAGCGCTGGCGCGCGAAATTGCTTCGGTGCCGACATTCCCACCGGAACCTGACCGGTTTTCCACCACGAAGGGCTGCCCTGTGATTTCCGCCATGCGATTGCACCAGATGCGAGAGAGCAGATCGGTGGAACCGCCCGCAGGAAAGGTGACGATGAAGCGAATAGGCCCGGTTGGCCAAAGCGACTGGCCTAAGGCCGGCGCGGCGAGCAATGCGCCACCCAAGCCCAAAACAATACGGCGCGTTGTTCCTGACATGCTACCCCCTTTGGCCTTTCAGGCTGATTTTGCTCCATGGCAGGGCGAAACGGATCACCCCGTCAAGTGGTTGTATTTTGGGAGATCTTAGGCAGAAGATTTGAACCAGCGCGGGAGCAGGCTGGCGATCACGCTCTGGATGGCCAGCACCCCTAAAAGACACAGCATCGGCACAATGGGAATAAGGTAGCGTTACTACAGATGGACCGGCAGATACACCGCCACAAAACCGCCGCAGGCAAGCCAGGCACGGAATATTGCCGCGCGCCGGCCATCCGATCTGGCAAACAGGAAGGGCGAGACAATAGCGCCGATTGTGACAGCAAGACCGATCGCCCGTCCGACCCAAAGGGCTAGTTAGGATCGGTAGGGCGAAGAACGAGCCTTCCTTGGCCAGGCGCCACAAGACTTCGGGTCGTCCGAACCAGGGCCTCGGTTCCCCTCGCGGTCGTTCCACATCGGCAGCGGTATCCACCGGCATGAAAGTGATCCAAAGCATCTTCACTGGCAGGCGCGCGGCGGTCGCGCGCAGCATTTCAACCGGATTCTGACGCCAAGCCCACGCATAATTGGCCGATGCGGCCGCGGCGATTTCCGGTGCCGTCATGCCCAACTTCAAAAAGACGGATATTGAGTGCAGCAATGCTGAAATAATAAATTCCAACGACAGTTTCTCGAGCCGTTCGGGCAATTAGCGTTTCGCCTTCAAACACCGGCACGCCGCGCGATACCAAGGATAACAGTGCCTGCACCATCACGATTTGCCTTGAGGTGGAAAGCACCGCATGACCTGACCGGCGATAATGATCCGCCAAAGTCAAGCCCGAAACCAGAAGCGCCGGCAAAATGAAGGTTGCCAATCCCAGTAATTTGCGCCCCTGTGCTGCGGCGATGAACGCCGCAGGCAGAAGCCCAGGCATGAGGTAAGGCGTTGCTTCGCGGATTGCCGCAGCCAAGCCCATCAATAGGCCCGCATGAAGCGCAGCAGCATGGCGCCGCCAAAAAGCGCTCCAAATAGAGCATCTGTCATGACGGCAGATTGGAACACCGCAACAGATCCCGCTGCGGGCATCAACGCCGCCACAAAAGAATAGACGGGCCTGCGACCATGCGCCAATCCAACTCGATAAGTATAGGCTGCAAGCAGTGCTTGACTGAGGAGTTGCACCAGGAAAAGCAGTGACATCGAGTGTGTTAAAGAAACGTACTGCAGCACAGCGATCACGGCAGGATAACCCGGAGTTCGATAAAGCGGGATGGGCGCGTGGCTCGACCCAAGGAAAGCTTCTCCGCGCGGCAAAGGGCCAGCAGGTATCATGGCGGCATAGGTCAAATATGCGCCGATATCGGGTGTTTCGAAGACGCCCGTGATAGATGCTGCGATCAGGGCGGGTATCGCCGCAATGATTGCGACAAGAAGGGTCTGGGTCAGTCCTGCAGCACGTGTTCTGACCACGTTGACCGGCTTTTGATGGATTTGCTGACCATGATAGGCAGCTAGCATGGGCGCCCAGCGAAACAAACTCGCTCCGGTTGCGACCACATCAAAAAAATGGCCCGAAAACCATAAGGTTTCCGGGCTAAGTCAACAGGGAGGCTTCACGTCTGGGAGACGAGGGATCAAGAGACCCCTTCCGAACGATGTCGAATATTCTGGTTCTAGCTGCTCTCGCTCCGGTTGTGGTTCCCGTTCTCGACTATACGGTCATGCGCTGGGCGCATAGCTCAGCCCTGATCTTTAATACTCTGTCACACCGCGCCGGTCAGTTCCGCCACCAAAAAATCCCGAAACACCGCTAAACGCTTGGAATGCCTCATTTCTTCTGGATAGACGAAATAGGCCTCAATCTTCGGCCCCTTCACGCCCGGCAGCACCTGGACGAAATCATCCAGTTCCGCCCCGATGTAATCGGGCAGCGCGGCCAGCCCCAAGCCGCTACGGACCGCCTGCACCATGCCGGGCATGGAATTGAGCTCCACCGCCGCGCGCCTGGCGGTTCCGGGCCGGCGACCGACCTCGGCCAGCCAATTGATGCTGTCAATCGGCGGCTGGTAGTCGCCATAGATGATCAGCCGATGCGCATCTAAATCCTCGGGCCGTTGCGGAATGCCGATGGTCTTCAGATAGGAAGCGGCGCCACAAATCCGCCAACCGAAACTGGCGATATGGCGCTGGATCAATTCCGGCTGCCTCGGCGCATGCATGCGAATGGCGACATCCGCTTCGCGCATCGCGATATCCAAATCGGAATCATCCAATAGCAGCGTCACGCTGATTTCCGGATGGATATCCAGCAGCTTCTTCAAGCGCGGCGCCAGCCAGGTACTGCCAAAGCCAATGGTGGACGTGACCTTGAGCCTGCCTGCCGGACGCTCTCGGCTTTCCGTCAACATGGTTTCGGTCATCGCGAGTTTCGCGAAAACCTCGCGCACGGTGCGGTTCAGGGTTTCGCCCTGTTCTGTCAGGATCAGGCCGCGCGCATGGCGGTGAAATAGCGGCACATTCAGCGCTTCCTCCAAAGCCTGAATTTGCCGTGATACCGCAGATTGGCTGAGGTTCAGTGTCTCACCCGCATGGGTGAAGGACCCTGCTTCGGCAACCGCGTGAAAAATACGCAGCTTGTCCCAATCGGTCGGCATCAGGCCGCCGCCGCGTGGCCTGCTTCAAGCGCGGCGAGGTATTTTTCCGCTTCCAGCGCGGCCATGCAACCCGTGCCGGCGGCGGTCACAGCCTGGCGATAAATCTTATCCTGCACATCGCCGGCGGCAAAGACACCGGGGATGGAAGTGCGCGTGCTGCCGGGCGTGGTTTCGATATAGCCTTCCGCATCCATGCCGATCTGGCCCTGGAAAAGGGCCGTTGCCGGTGAATGACCGATGGCGACGAATACGCCATCCACTTTCAATTCGCGCGCCTCGCCAGTAACGCGATCACGCAGCGCGAGCCCCCGCGCCACCGGCATGCGCCCGGATGTATCGGCGAGTACTTCTTCCGTCAGCGTATTCCACAGGATCGAAACATTCGGCTTGGCGAAAAGCCGCTGTTGCAGGATTTTCTCGGAACGCAGCGAATCGCGCCGATGGATCAGCGTGACACGGCGCGCGAGGTTGGAAAGATAGAGCGCTTCCTCGGTCGCGGAATTGCCGCCGCCAATCACGGCCACATCCTTGCCGCGATAGAAGAAGCCATCGCAGGTGGCGCAAGCGGAAACGCCGAAACCGCCCAATTCCTTCTCGCCCGGAATGCCAAGCCAGCGCGCCTGCGCCCCTGTTGCGATCACAAGTGCTTCGGCCACATAGACATCACCCGAATCGCACACCGCGCGGAAGGGCCGGCGCGAGAGATCAATCGAGGTAATGACATCCTGCACCACCTTGGCGCCGCAATGCGTGGCCTGCGCGGCCATTTGGTCCATCAGCCAGGGGCCTTGCACGGCTTCCGCAAAGCCTGGGTAATTTTCCACATCGGTGGTGATGGTGAGCTGCCCGCCAGGCTGCATCCCCGCCACCAGCAAGGGCGCAAGCCCAGCGCGCGCCGCATAGATCGCCGCCGTATAGCCGGCCGGCCCGGCCCCCAGAATGAGCAGCTTGCTTTGAAATGTCTCGGCCACGATCCGCATCCCTGTATTCACTTTGCTGATATCGGCCAGCCGCCCCTTTCGGGCAAGCCACTGTCCGACCGATGCCGCATCTTGAAATGATATTGCGCGGCGAGCCAATTTTGAGCAATGAAGACCTGTGCCCAATACCAAGACCCCCGCCCCTGGTCTGGCCCTGGATGCCCTGGACCGTCAGATTCTGGCGGAGCTCCAGGCCGATGGCCGCATCACCAATGTGGAACTGGCGCGCCGCGTCAATCTCTCTGCGCCGCCCTGCCTGAGGCGCGTGCGGCGGCTGGAAGAAGAAGCCGTGATTCGCGGCTATCACGCGGAACTCGACCCCACCGCGCTGGGGTGGGAGGTGATGTTCTTCGCGCTTGTCGGCCTGGAATCGCAAAAGCAAAGCGTGCTGGATTCTTTTGAGGCGTTGGCGACGTCCTGGCCGGAGGTGCGCGAATGCCACATGATCCGCGGCGGCGGGGATTTCCTGCTGCGACTCGTCGCGCGCAATACGGCGCATGAGAATGAATTGACCGCACGACTGACGGGGGCGGCGAATGTGCTGCGCGTGCAGACCTTGCAGACAATCCGCACGGCGAAGGATGCGGCGGGCGTACCGCTCGGTTAAAGCGGCAGGGCGGTTTGGCCCAAAACCCAGCCCTCCCAAGTGCGGATCATCGGGTCTTCGGGGATGAAATCGGGGCGCTTGCCATCCACCACGCCAATCAGGCCGAGCAGGCCGATCAGGGAATCGAAGCGGTCCTCGCCAGCGGCATCGCTGCCGAAGCCGGCTTGGATCATCTCGGCCAAGGCTGCATCGGGGGTGACGTGCAGCGCGGCCATGGCATCGCGCAGCGCGGGGGCAAGTGCGCGGCGTGGCCCTTCGGCGCGTTTTGATCCGGCCAATTTCAGGCCAAGATGGCGCAAGGCTTCCGCCGGATAGACCTCGGCAATCGCAAGCTGGCCGGGGCGAAGCAGATCGTGCAGCGCCCCGGCGAAAGGCCAAAGGCGGAAGGGCGTGCCGGCAGCAAGGGCGGGGGCAAGCCAATCGCGCCAGGCGCTGATGGCGGCCTTGCCTGATTGATTGGC
The DNA here is from genome assembly GCA_016869715.1 of Alphaproteobacteria bacterium. Lineage (GTDB taxonomy): Bacteria > Pseudomonadota > Alphaproteobacteria > Acetobacterales > Acetobacteraceae > Neoroseomonas. The sequence continues at coordinate 70,765 of VGDM01000005.1, read as the reverse complement.
GCCGAGGGTCCAAAACACTGGCGCGCCGGCGGGGCGTTCGGCCGTGGCGCGATCACATAAGCGGGACAGGCCAGCGGCATCGGGCAGGCCAAGCGCCGCCGCATGCGCCGCGCGCGTCATGCCCTTGATGCCGCGCGCCGGGTAGAAGGGGCGGGCGGGGGAGACGGTATCGAGGCTTGGGGATACCGCAAAGAAATCCATGTTTCCCGCGAGTCCTGCCAGAAAGGTCGGAAAGTCCGCTTCAGGGCGCATTGCGGCAAAGCCACGTGGCACGCCAAGCGGCAGGTCCAAGCCTAAAGCCGCCGGACCGCCTTCCGCGATCAGATGCGTGGCCAGGGCGGCTGGGTGACCGACGAAGCAGGGCGCGCAGGCTTGCCATTGCCCTCCCCGGCGGCAGGAGATGCTGACCCAGCGCTTGCGCGGATCGAGACTCCAATCTGCGTGAGCGGCGATCATGGCGCAAAAACCCTCGCGCGGGTGCCGCGCTTCGTGTCATGCTGATCGCAACGAGATGGGAGAATACGATGAATGACATGGCAGCTTTGCCGCCAAAGGGGACGGATGCGGCGCATCCGGCGGGGCAATATGGCGCAACTGCGAAGCTGTTTCATTGGGTGACTTTGGGCCTGATGCTGGTGGCGCTGCCGCTTGGCTTTGTCATCCAGCATGTGAAGGATGCAAGCAAGATGGGGTTCTACGCGCTCCATGAAAGCGCAGGGCTGACCATTCTGTTTGTGGCGCTCGCGCGGCTGGCTTGGCGCTGGCTCAGCCCGCCACCGAGCCAACCCAATGATATGCCGAAGATGATGCGCGCCGCCTCAGCCGCGGTGCATCATTCGCTTTATGCGCTACTGATCCTGCAGCCGATCTTGGGCTTCATGGCGACCAATGCCTGGGGCTTCCCGATGCGGGGAGCGACTGCCTATCTTGGGTTCATCGAGTTCCCGAAATTCATGGAGGCCTTGGAAAGCTTGGCTAAAATCCTATCGCTGCTGCACAGTATTGGCGGTTGGCTTTTGGTGGTGTTGATTGCACTGCATATCGGCGGTGCTCTGTTCCACCACGCCATCAGGCGCGATGGAACGCTGATGCGGATGATCTGAAACGCGGAAGATTCAGCCTGGATCGCCGGAAAGGCCGCCGATCATCTGATCATTGATGCCGGTCAGGAAGGGCAAGTCCGGCACTTCCTTATCCATTTCCCGTTGAACAGACCGGCTAAGGCCGACGATGGAAGCCTTAAGCGCATTGGGCAATTGATTGGCGGGATGCAGTATGGCGGACTCAATCGCCAACCATAGGCGCTGATTATCGGCAACCACCCTGGCACGATCAATGACATCCGAATTCAGCGCGGCTTTCAGGGCATAGTTCAAACAGCGAAAGACACCAGCTTCCTGTTCGCGCAGGCTGCGGGTACGTTGCGTCGCGCCATAGCCGCGCGATCCAAGCATCTGGTTCATAGGATTTTCTGTCATTCCGTCGCGGTTGCAAACTGGGCGATTGGTGCCATTCCAAGCACCACTTCCTCATGCCGCATGACGCGACACGCAAATTTCAGCGCCTGATAGCACTGATCTTCTTCCGCCAACGCCAGGGCGCGATCAAGATACTTGCGCGCGAGATTGGAAGTTGTGGCTACCCTGAATTCGGTGATGAGCTGCTTGGCATGTTCAAGCCCAGCCTTACGCTCCTCATGATCGTCGATATAGGCGGTCTGCAAGGCAAAGTAGATGCACCTGGCGGGGGTATTGGCCATATCGGGCGTCATCAATTGCTTGCCGAAAAGGAAGCGCGCTCTTGCAGTAAGTTCGATCCGCGCACGATTGCGAAAGCGGATCGGTGCGCCATTGACCATCATCATGTCGCCTTGGCGGGGTTCGAGAACGAGCGTTGACATTTTTTGTCTCCGGTTTGCGGGTGGTGGCCCCGGCTTAATCCGGGACCACCTGTTTTTGCGTCGGTTGAGTTGTCTCTTCCTCGGCGTTGCTAACCTCAGCGAAAGAGGCTGAGCAGAACCTGCGGCCCCTGATTGGCAAGTGAAAGGGTTTGAATGCGAAGTTGCTGCCTGGTCTGCAGCGCCCAGAGGTTCGAACTTTTCTCTGCTAGATCGGCATCCACCAGCGCCCCGAGGCCATCATTCATGGCATCATTCTTCTTGGAATTGTAGACGATCTGGTTTCCCACATACTGCATGCTGGCACCGAAGCGGTTCAGCGCCGTAGAAATTGCACCCTCAGCCGTGGTGAAGCTACCGTTGAGGCAGCTCACCGAAGCTGCCGCATCTGTGGGAGCAGTGGAGGCAAGGGTGAGCGCAGTTCCATTTTCGGCATTGATGGTGAAGGTGCCGCCTTCTTCATTGCGGATGCCAAAAATAGAGCCTCCACCCGAACCGGTTACCGTGCTAAGCAAGGTACGACCATTTCATTTGGAGTCAGTAATGAAGTCAAAAATCTGCTGTGATAGTAGGTTATACTGCTCCACATATTGGGCCCGCTGAGAGGCATCAATAGCGCCGTCCGCCAGACGCGTCAGAGTAGCACGTGCCTGCCTCATGGTGTCGGACACCACAGTCAACGCAGCAAAGGTGGTCTGCATTACGCCCTTGACGCCGCCGAGCTGTTCATTCACCGCCGTGACGCCGGCGACATCGGAGCGCACGGCCTGAGCAACGGCGAAGGCACCGCCGTCATCCCGCGCATCCACAACGCGAAAGCCGGTAGACACGCGCTTCTGAACCGTACCAAGTTCGTAATTCGTTGTGTTGAGGGTTTGCAGGGCGAATACGGCCTGCCGGTTGGTATTGACAGAATTGAAAGGCATTGGGGTTTTCCCCTTTCTTTTGGCGCACGCTCTACCCTGAGTAGTGATCGCCAGTTTGCCATCCGCTTTTTGCGGCGCCCCCAATCGTTGCCTGAGGAAAGTTAACAAAAGCTAAATGCAAACAAAAAACCTAAGACCCGGTCAATTTTTTTTAAGCCAAGCTCAGCAGGCGGGTTAAGTGGCAAGTATTCTAGAAGACCCCGGCCGCATCAACCATGCTGCCCGCCATCGGCACCCGCCTATGTCAAAGGCCATTTGCATGGCGCGGCGGATACTCAAAAAACAGCGCCCAGCACGGGGCTGAGCGCTGAGCGGGCAAGGCTTACTGGGCTACTGGGCTCAGCGGAAGAGCCCCAACAGCACCTGCGGCCCCCGATTGGCCAGGGCCAGGGTCTGAACCCCAAGCTGCTGGCGGACCTTGAGCGCTTCAAGGGATGAACTCTCCTGCGCCAGATCGGCATCCACAAGTGAGCCAAGGTCGGTGGTCATCGAGTCCATCCTTTTTTTGAATTATAGCCTATCTGGTTTTTCACAAAGGACATGGCGGCAACAAACCGATTGAGCGCCTTGCTGATTTCCACCTCAACATCGTCAAAATCGCCGCCGGTCTGAATCCAGCTCTGCGCATCGGCAGCGCTCGTTGGTCCGGTCGACGAGAGGGACAAACTGGCACCGTTGACTGCTTCGGTGGTGAAAAGACCGCCTGCCTCATTCCGAGTGGCCGTGATGTTTCCGCCGCTGCTCGCTGCCACAGTCGAAAGCAAGGTTCGACCATTATAAAATGCGTCCTCCACAAAGCTTTTGACCTGCTTCGCCAAAAGCTCATATTGATCCTTATAGGCCGTGCGCTGATCGGAACTAATGGCGCCGTTCGCCAAGCGGGTCAGCGTAGCGCGCAGCTGCTTCATGGTGTCCGAAACTACGGACAGCGCCGCAAAAGTCGTCTTAAGGGTAGCCTTTACCCCGCCCAATTGCTCATTCACGGCGACCACGCCGGCCATGTCCGACTTACGGATTGGGCAACGGCAAAGGCGCCGCCATCATCAGGCGAATCCGAAACCCGGAAGCCGGTGGAAACACGCTTCTGTGTCGTGGACAGCTCGCTATTGGTCCCGTTCAGGCCTTGTAGCGCAATAAGGAACTGCACATTGGTATTGACCGAGTTCATCGTCATCGGATTTTTTCCGTTCCCGCGGTGCGAGCCCTTAACGAGGCCTGCCACACCTTTGCCCCACGGTATTTTGCGACGTCGAAGTACTAGAACCCGAAAAAGTCAATGAAATGCAAACGCGCTGGAGATTTTTTACCCGGAGGCAATTTCCCTTGCAGAAATATCCATTGGCGGGCTGGATTGCGCCCGCCCATCCCGCCTTATTTCGCCCGTTCGTAATAGGTGCCATCGGCGGTCTTCACCACAATCTTTTCACCCGCCGTGATAAAAGGTGGCACCATCACCTTGACTCCATTGGAAAGTACCGCCGGCTTGTAGGAGGATGACGCGGTCTGGCCCTTCACCACCGGGTCGGCTTCCACAATCTCCAGCGTCACGGTCTCGGGCAGGTCCATCGAAGCGGGCTCACCTTCGATCAGCTTGACGTTGACCGTCATGTTTTCCTGCAGATAGGGCAGCCGCTCGCCCAGTATATCCTTGGGCACCAGGGTCTGTTCGAAGGTTTCCGGGTCCATCAGGACCAGGTTTTCGCCATCCTCAAACGAATAGGTGAATTCCTTGTCTTCGGTGGTGAGCCGTTCCACCGTATCGGCTGTGCGCCAGCGCTGGTCCTTCTTGGCGCCGGTCTTCACATTGCGCATTTCCACCTGAATAACCGCAGCGCCCTTACCCGGGATCATGATGTTTTGCTTCAGAATGGTGTAGCGCTGGCCTTCAAATTCGATGACCATACCGGCGCGCATCTGGTTGGCTTGCATCTTCGCCATGGGAAGTCCTGCATCTTCGCGGTTGAAACTGGGCCGACCCTGCCGGGCTGGCATAGGCCCGCGGGTATAGGGGCCAGTGCGCGGCGCGGCAAGCTTCGTCGCCCTTCGAGCGGCGTGGGCGGGCTTCCTCAACGGGTTGCCCTGGGGCAAGCTTTCAGCTCCGCCCCACCTGCCGAATGGAGAAACCCCTTGGCCGCCGCCCCCATTCTTCGTGTTGATCCCGCTGCCTTGCGCGGCCTGGTGCATGCCATGATCCGCGCTGGCGGCAGCGCGGAGGACGAAGCGGCGATGGTGACGGATCATTTGCTGGAATCGAATCTGCAAGGCCATGATAGCCACGGCATCATGCTGCTGGTGCGCTATGTGGAAAATCTCCGCGCCGGCAAACTCAATGCGGGCACCATACCTGAAGCGGTGCGGCAGGAAGCGTCGCTCGCCGTGTTTGACGGCAAGATGGGCTATGGCCAGCGCATCGGGCGCATCACCATGGATTGGGCGATCAATGCTGCGCGCCAGCATGGCCATGCGGTGATGGCGTTGAAAAATGTTCATCATTTGGGGCGCATCGGCTCCTATGGTGAACAGGCGGCGCGGGCGGGGATGATTTCCGTTCATTTCGTCAATGGCGTATCCGGCCCCGGTGCGGTGGCGCCCTTTGGCGGGACGGATGGGCGCATGTCCACCAATCCTGTTTGCGTGGCCGTACCAGCGGTGGCGGAGGGCGAACACCCGCTGATCCTGGATTTCGCGACGGCCGCGATTGCGCTTGGCAAATGCCGTGTGGCCTTCAATGCCGGCAAGCCAGTGCCGGATGGCGCCTTAGTGGATGCCAAGGGCAAGCCCACCAATGATCCGGGTGTGCTGTATCGGGACCAGCCGCGCGGTGCGCTGCTGCCCTTTGGCGGGCATAAGGGCTATGGGCTGGCGCTGATGTGCGAAATCCTGGCCGGCGCGCTGATTGGTGGCGTGACCGCAGCGCCGCATCACACAAAGGATGGCAGCATCGTCAATGGCTGGCTTACCTTTGTGATTGACCCGGCGCGCTTTGGCGACCTCGCCGCTTTCCGCTCTGAAATGGCCGCCATGATTGCGCATGTGAAGGCATCCCCGCCCGCTGACCCCGATCAGCCCGTGCTGGTGGCCGGTGAGAAGGAAAGAGCAACGCGCGCCGCGCGCCTCGCTGGCGGCATTCCGGTGGATGCCACCACCTGGGACATCCTTGCCGATACCGCGCGCAGCCTTGGTATCAATGCCATCCCAACGCCGGCCGCGTTTTAGCGCGTGCTGCGCCTGCTGCTGCTTGCGCTGAGCCTTTGTGGGGCGACTGCTTATGCGCAAGCGCCGGATTGGCGCAGCGTTGCGCCGCCCTTGCCGTTAAGTGCTCCTGTCACGCCAGCCACGGCGCCGGTGGCGATTGGTGGCGCGGCCTGGGGGCCGTGGCGGAAGCTCTGCCGTGAACAATGGGAAAGGCTGGACCGCACGCCGCGGCGCGATTGCCTGAATGTTGCGGGCGTGGAGCGTGATGCACCGGCACGCGCGACGCGCCTTATGCTGGCGCCGGAGGCACTGCGCGGCGAAAGGCTGGCCGTGCTGCGCCGCGATGATGGCGGCATTACCAGCCTCACCCATGAACCGCCCGATGCGCCGCGTGATGGCGCGCTGCTTCCCTGGCGGCGGCATGTTGAAAGCTGGAGCCTGACGGCGCGGCGCATCCCTGTTGGTGGGACGTTTGAATTGCCCGTGCCCGATAGCCTGCGTGGCGTCACCTGCCGCCCGGAGGGGCTTTCGCGGATTGAAGCGCGCCAGGTGTTGGTGGCGATTTGCGCCGTGGAGTTGGCCGGCCGGCTTGGCAATACAGGGCAGGAGGCGCGGATCGCCATGGCTGGGCGGATTGCGATTGATCTGCCAAGCGCGATGATTGTGGCGCAGGGCTATGCTTCCAGGATTGAGACCTTCGCGGGCGGGCGCTCCAATGGCGTGGTGATCACCGCGGCGCGGCATTGGTTGGAATAGCGCGAGTTTTTTTCGCTGATTTTAGGGAAAACTTGCGATTGGCTTGGGAAAGGCCCATATACCCCATGTCACCTCGTCCGGTTTGGGCGTTCCGGCCCGGCCCCATGAAGGTTTGGCAAGTTTCCTCAAACCTGCTTCCCGTGCCTTCCCATGGTTGGGCTGTAGCGATGGTCGGCCCGTAGCGCGATCCCGTGCGACGGAGTTTCTCAACCGGAGTACACAGCATGGCAACCGGCACCGTGAAATGGTTCAACGCCACCAAGGGTTATGGCTTCATCCAACCCGATGATGGCAGCAAGGACGTCTTCGTCCATGTCAGCGATGTCCAGCGTTCTGGACTTCAAGGCCTGAATGAGGGCGATAAGATTGAGTTCGAATTGCAGAAGGGTCAGCAGGGCAAGATTTCTGCTGGTAATCTGCGCAAGATCTGACCTTGGCGTGCGGCGTATAGAATGGTTCTGGTTCACAGTCGTTTATCGGCAACCCTCTAAACTTTGACTCGGCCGCATTTTCTGAGTCGCCAAGTGGTTCCACTTGGCTTGAAAATGCTCCTTAGCACCGCGATTTTCGGGGCGGGGCGGCGTTTGCTGCCCCGTTTTTTTCATATCTGGAGAAGCGGCATGGCGCGCAAACCGAATTATGGCCAGAACCGGGCTGATGTGAAGCGGGTCAAGCAGACGCGCAAGGAGGCGAAGCTTGAAGCGCTGAAGGAAGCTGTAGCGCGGCGCAAATCGGGCGAAGACCCGCAGCATGCCGAGGGCGACCCAGATAAAGACGTGAAGACTGAAGGAGAACACCATGGCCAATAAGCCAGGAACCCAAGCGCGCTTCGTGCTGTTTGATGTGATTTATGAAGACGGCAGCCGCCGTTCCAACCGGAAGGTACCCTCGGAAGTCCTCGGCGGACTTGATGGTGATATGCCGGCGCAGAAGGAAATTGAAGCGCAGGACAATGAAATCGCGAAGGCATCCGGCAAGGCAGCGCTGCGTATTGCCTCCATCCGAAGGGTGGGTGGGAAGAAGCGGTAGGCCATTTTTTTAGGTGATAGCCCTGCCTTGCTGCTTGGTTTCACGCATGCAAGATAAGCGCTTACGATAAATACGCGCGCGGCGCTGCCCTTTTTGACCTATCCGGGATGCTACGTGATGCCGACTGACGCCGAATTACTGTCTCGCCTGACCGCCCTGGGCCATACCCTGCCACCTGCAGCCAAACCTGTGGCGGAGTTCATCCTGTGGCGGCGAGAGGGCAATTTGTTTTTCCTCGCTGGCCAGATCTGCGAGCGCAATGGTGTGCCCTACCCCACCGGGGTTTATGGCAAGGATATTGACCTTGCGACAGCGCGCGCTGGCGGGCTCGCGATTGGTTTGCAGCTTCTATCCACGTTCCGCACGGCGCTTGGCGGCGACCTTGGCTGTGTCCGTCAGGTGGTGATGGTGCGCGGCTTCGTCGCCGCGGCACCCGGCATGGGCGATTATCCCAAGGTTATCAACGCCTGTTCAGTGCTATTCATCGCGCTTTGGGGCGAGAATGGCCGGCATGCGCGCACCTCAATCGGCGTGGCGCAACTGCCGCTTGACGCGACGGTGGAGATTGACGCGGTCTTCGCTTTGGATTGAGTGATGCCAGGCGCGCCATTACTTGCCCCCTTTTCAAGCGCAATTGGCACTGTGGCTGCCAGTGATGGAGGCTTCCGGCGTGAAGCTGGAATAGCCTATAGACCCCTCGTGGAACCGCTCGCGCTTTACATCCATTGGCCGTTTTGCGCGGCCAAATGCCCCTATTGCGACTTCAATTCCCATGTCCGCGACAGGGTGGATGAGGCACGTTTTCGCGCGGGCTTGCAGCGCGAATTGGCGCATGAGGCAGCGCTCATTGGTCGCCGTCCGCTTGCGAGTATTTTCTTCGGTGGCGGTACGCCAAGCCTGATGGCGGCGGAAACTGTCGCCGCCTTGATTGAAGATGCAACATTCTTTTTTGACCCGCTGCCCGATATCGAAATCACACTCGAAGCCAACCCCACCAGCGCGGAAGCCGCAAAGCTTGCGGCGTTTCGTGATGCGGGGGTCAATCGTGCCAGCCTTGGCGTGCAATCCCTGAATGCCGAGGCTTTGGGTTTTCTTGGCCGCAAGCATGATGTGCCGCAGGCGATTTCCGCTTTGGAAGCTGCGCGTGGGATTTTCCCGAGGCTTTCCTTCGATTTGATCTATGCGCGGCCCGGCCAACAGGAAGCCGCCTGGCGGGCAGAACTGCGGCAGGCATTGGCGCTCTCGGCTGATCATCTCTCGCTTTATCAATTGACGATTGAAGCGGGGACACAGTTTGAAACGCTTTATCGCCGTGGCGCCTTCGCGCTGCCGGTGGAAGATGATGCGGCGCGGCTTTATCTTGCGACCGCGGAAGAAGCCGCGCGTTTTGGCCTCAAATCCTATGAGATCAGCAATTACGCCAAGCCTGGCACGGAAAGCCGGCATAATTTGGCCTATTGGCGCTATGGCGATTACCTTGGCATCGGTGCCGGGGCGCATCAGCGCGTGCTGCGCGATGGCGCCATCCACGCTACGCGGCGCCATCGCGCGCCGGAGGAATGGCTGAGGCTGGTCGAAGCCCAAGGCCATGCGGCTGTGGATGTTGAAACGCTGCCCCCCTTGGAAGTAGGCCGTGAAGCCATGCTGATGGGGCTCCGCCTTACTGAAGGCATAGACCCCAAGCGAATCGAGGCCCGCGCCGGCCTTGCCTTTGCCGAGGTGGTGGACCCGGCCATGCTGGCTGCCTGCCTCGACGAGGGTTACCTCTTTTGGCGCGAAAATGGCCGTCTTTGCGCAACCGGCGAGGGGCTTTTGCGCCTGGATTCCATGCTGCCGCTGCTGCTGCGCTGATAAAACTTGATCCTTCCTGAAGAAGCCGTAAAAATATGGTTGATGACGACCACCCATGCCCCCGAACCACGCAGCGCGATCGAAGCCGCCGGCAGCCTGCCGGATCTGGAGCTTGATATCGCGACCGTTGCCCTGCAACTGGCGCGGGTTGATGCGCCTAAGGCCGATTGGCGCAAGGGTGCGGCGCATTTTTCCGACATCGCGCGCAAGGTGGTGCAGGCTGCCAGCATGGATAGCAAGGCCGATGCCGGCGATCTGGAAGCGCGTCGGCTGATCCTTGCGGAAACACTGCATGGGCATTTTGGCTATCAGGGCGATTCTGAAACCTATGAGGATATGGCGAATGCCAATCTGATCCGTGTGGTGGAACGCCGGCGCGGCCTGCCGGTGGCACTTGGTATTTTATGGTTGCATGCCGCCGATGCTGCCGGATGGGCCGCTTTTGGCGTGGATTTCCCCGGCCATTTCCTGCTGGCGTTGGAAGGGCCGAAGGGCAAGCTCATTCTGGATGTCTTTGCCGGCGGCAAGGTTCTGGAAGCGCAGGATTTGCGCGCGCTGCTGAAGCGTGTGGAGGGCGAAAAGGCGGAACTCCGCCCCGGTGTGCTGCGCCCCATGACGCGCCGCGAAGTGCTGCTGCGGTTGCAAAACAACATCAAGTTGCGGCGCTTGCGCGGCGGTGATGTGAAGGCGGCGCTTTCGGCGACCGAAGACATGCTGCGCCTCGCACCCGACCAAGCAGCGCTGTGGCGCGAAGCGGGGCTGATGAACCAGAGGCTGGAACGGATTGGCGCGGCGCTTGGCTGCCTGGATCGCTTCCTGGAATTGGTGCCGGAAGGGGAAGCCGCTGCCCGCGTGCGCGCCTTGGCCGGCGAATTGCGCCAGCGCCTGAATTGACGCTGACCATATCGCCAGCGCGCATCGGTAGGGTTAAACTGCCCCTATGACCCAAGCCCGCCCGCGCGTTGCCCTTTTCGTCACCTGTCTGGTGGACCTTTATCGGCCAAGCGTCGGCTTTGCCGCCATCAAGCTGATGGAAGAAGCCGGCTGCCAGGTGGAAGTGCCGCCAAGCCAAACCTGCTGCGGCCAGCCCGCCTATAATTCCGGCGACCGCGCCAATGCCAAGGCTTTGGCCCGCGCGGTGGTGGATGCCTTTCAGGGCTATGATTATGTGGTGGCCCCGTCCGGCTCCTGCGCCGGTATGGTGGCGCATCATTATCCCGCGCTATTTGAGGATGACCCGCACTATCGCGGCAAATCGGAGGCACTCGCCGCGGGCACTTATGAGCTGGTGTCTTTCCTGACCGATGTGATGGGCATGGAAAGGGTCGCGGCACGGCTGGATGGCAGCGTGACCTATCATGATTCCTGTTCTGGCCTCAGGGAAATGGGCGTCAAGGCGCAGCCGCGCAAATTGCTCAAGACTGTTGAAGGGCTCAGCCTGATCGAATTGGCGGAACCGGAAATCTGCTGCGGTTTTGGTGGGACCTTTTGTGTGAAATACCCCGATATTTCGGTGCGTATGGTCACCGATAAATGCCGCGACATTCAGGCAACTGGTGCTGGTACCTTGCTCGCGGGTGATATGGGCTGCCTGTTGAATATGGCGGGGCGGCTCAAGCGCGAAGGGTCATCGGTGAAGGTGCGCCATGTGGCGGAAGTGCTTGCCGGCATGACACGCGACGCGGCGCCGATTGGCGACGCGAAGAAGGACTGACTTATTCCGCTATCGCAAAGGGGCGGATGCGGCTGACCAGATCCTCTGCCGTATTTACCCCGCCAAGCGATGCGCCAATCCCCATGGCGGTCAGCGCCTGCGCGGTCCAGCTATTACACGTGTTGAACAGATGAAACCGCCCTGTCGCCGGGTAAAATAGGCTGAAGGGGTAGATGCCGCGCGCTTTCACTACGGCACGCCCGGCGCCGGCGCGCTCAAAACTGTTGCGCAGAAACACCAGCAGATGGCGTAGGGCTTCCGCATTCACGGCGAAGGGCAGAATGGTGACATTGGGCCAGATGCGCGCCAGGTGATCCGAAAGCCCGGCCACATGCATCACTGCCGGACCCGGAAAGGCTGCGCGCAAGGCAAGCCAGGCACCGGCTTCGCGCGCCGGATAGAATTCCGCATCGCCCCAGCCGAATTCGAAAAACCGCGCATGAGGGAAATCGGCGACCTCCGGGATCACGCTTTCCGGCACATCGGCGCTGGCCAAAACAATCCCGCTATGCCAGCCATTGCTGACAACCCAAATCCGGTGCGCAGCACTGGCCGCATAGGCCAGTGCCGGTGAAAGAAACAGCGCGCCAAGGACGGTGCGGCGCCGCATCACGCGGGCAGCAGCACGCCTTGCATAACATGCACGACGCCATTTCTCCCCATCACATTGGCGCGGATGATGGTTGCCGAAGCACCGGAAGGCGCCTGGCCTGGCCGCGCCGCCTGAATACGCGGGCTGTCAGCGGTACCGCCCACCGCACGCACGTCAATCCCGCTCAACATGCGGACGCGCCCACCGCGTGCCTGAATATCCGCGAGGCTCAGCCGCCCGCCTGCGATCAGGCTAAGCAGCCCTTCGCGGTCACCGTTGCGAATACGCTCCGGCGCGCCGGACCAGGCAAGGTTGGTTGGCGCCAGAACGGTATAAATGCCCGGACGGTCAAATAATTCGGAAGCAAGGCCGGAACTGCCCAGCGCGGCGCCGAAACTGGAGAGATTTGAATCGCCGCCAATGACATCCATCAGCGGCGGGCCGCCTTCCGGCGCGACCTGCGTGCAGCCATTGAGCAAAAGGGCAGCACCGCCGACGGCGAATAGGGAACGACGCGACAGCATCGGCGTTTCTCCTTGGCATTGGGCGCGAATCGGCCCCGGTTTCCCCGCAATTTTCTGGCGCCGCGCGCTGGAAGGGGCAAGCCCTTTCACGCGTCACGGGGCTGGCATCAGCACGATGGTGACAGTGCGCGATGGGGGCTCGGCAGCGCGAACGCTTGGGCTGAATTGGGCGCTGCGCGCTTCGGACCGCAGCCGTTCCGGCGCAATGCCGCCGCCCGCCAAAGCATTGGTGACGGCGCGGGCGCGCTGTGCCGCCAATTGGATGGAGATTGTGGCCCCGCCTTCCTGCCCGGCATGGCCAAGAATGCAGATTTTGCGCCCCGGCGCCGCCAAGGCCGCTTCGATGGCCGCCGTCAGCGGGGAGCGTGCGGCTTCCGGGATAGTGGCGCTTCCGCGCGGGAAGGCGATGGAAAACACATCATCCTCCAGCTTTTCCGCGCCTACGCAGGAAAAGCCCTGCGGCTGAGCAAGTGCCGGCAGCGCGGCGAGCGTGATGCCAAGCACAAGCATCGCAAAGCGTTTCATGCAGGCAGCAAAATCTCCGCTACGCGGAGCTTTTCAATCAGCGCTGCCGCATTGACGCCGGGGCAGGCCAAAGCGAGCGAGGTTTCCGTAATGCTGGGCTGCGTTATGATCCAGGCGGCGGGTTCAACTTCCTGCGCGGTGATCGCCAAGACGCCCATTTCGGTGCGCAGGCCGTAATCCGCACCGCGGCGGACGGTTTTCACATTGGGGCGCACGCGAAAGCCGGGCGCGCGGCCGGCTTTGGTTGCGGGCGCCGCGCCGCGCGCCGCCAGCAGATCATAGCCGCCGCGTTCATACCGATACTGCGCCAGGAAGTTTTCGACGGCTTGCAGGAATTTCGGGTCGCGCGACCATTCGCCGATGCGCTGGCCGAGCAAGGCAGCACGTTGCGTCAGCGCGTATTTTGCCGCTGGTGTGCCATCCTGCCGAGGCAGGGGCTTGCGAAACTCTGCATCATGAAACGCACGTTCTGTCAGCAGCCCCATGAAATCCACGCCCATGGCGGCGTGCACGCCATAGGCGATATGCACTGAATTGGGTGCCTCGGCCAAGGCGTCATGATACCAGCCGCGCGGCAGATAGAGCAGATCCCCCTTTTTCAGATGCGCCTTGAAGCGCAGCGCGCCCTTGGATTTTTCATGAAATTCCTGGGGTTGGCCGCGAAAGATTGCATGTGCCACCGGCCATTCCGCGCGGCCTTCCCAGATGTTCCAGGTCTTTTCCCCTTCGACCTGCACGGCCCAGACATCATGCGTGTCATAATGCGCGTGAAACGCCTTGTGGCTCTGCCAGGAGATATAGACATTCGCCTGCGCCTTACCGAGGCCGGCGCCCTCGAGGGCATTCGAAACGCCAGCCAAACCCGGCGTCAGGCTATCCACATCATTCATCACAATGGAGGCACCACGCGCCACCCATTGCTGCACCTTGGCGGCGATGGGTTGCAGCGTCGTTGCGCCATCGCGCGACATGGCGTTATGGCTATATTGCGCGGGCGGGATCGTGGTGCTGTCCAGCACCACCTTCAGGCTGCGTTCGGACCAGATATGCGTCATGCCGAGCAGGCTGTTGATGCCGGCCCAATCCAGCACATGGGCGAATTTCTCTGCGGCGCCCGGCAGATGCAGCGGCTGCTGATCATAATATTCAGCAAAGAAGCGGTCCGGCGACATGGGCGCCAGGATATCGGCCAGGGTCATGCTCATGCCGCCTTATATCAGAGGAAACGGCGCGCGCGCCAGGGGCCAGGGGTGGACGCCGTGCGCGGAGTCGGGCGCAATGGCGCCGAATATGACGGGGGCTGCGATGAGGCTTTAGTACCAATCCCTGACTAGGCCGGATGCCTGGCCGACCTATGCCAAGGCGCTCAGGCGCGTACTGGATGCGGGCGCCGATCCGGGCACGGAAATCGCCATCCATGGCATTGAAAGGCGCGGAGGCATTGGCGACCAGTATCGCTATCTGGAATTCATCGAAACCGGCGAAGTGCTGGACAATGTGGCACGCGCCGACGCCGAAGGTTTTGATGCCGTATTGCTTGGCAATATCGTGGACCCAGGGCTGCGTATCGGGCGGGAGATCGCCGGCATTCCTGTTCTTGGCTTGTGCGAAGCGTCCCTGCTGACCGCCTGCCAGATGGGCGCTGCCATCGGCATTGTCTTCTCCAACGACAAGCACTAGGCGCGCGTGGCAGAAAATATCCGCAGCTATGGTCTGGCCGGCCGGGTCGCCGCCACGGCGCGAATGGATGTGGCCAAGCTGACCGATCTGGAAACTGCCTTCGCGCCAGGTCCGGTGCGCGATTCCGTGCTCGCGCAATTCCACAAGGCTGCTGAGGATTGCGTGGCACGCGGCGCGGAGGTGGTGATCCCAGCGGTTGGTGTGGCGATGGTGCTGCTGTTTGAAGCCGGCGTGCATGAAACCGCGCGTGGCGCGCCGGTGCTCTGCGGGCCTTTGGCGCTCATGCAGCAGGCGCAGGCGGCGGTGAAGCTCAAGCGCGCCATGGGCGGGCGCTTCACGAGCCGGCGCAGCGCCTTTGGCCAACCGCCGCCGGCGCAGATTGCGGAGCTGCGCCGGTATTTTGGGGCGATTTATCCGGGGGTGAGGGAATAGCGCCCCTCACTCCCCCGCAATAATCGCATCGGCAATCTTCTCCGCCGACATAAGCGTCGGGAAATTCGTATTGGCACAGGGCACCACCGGGAAGATTGAGGCATCCACCACGCGCAAACCTTCAATCCCCTTCACCCGGCCATTCGGGTCCACCACTGACATGATGTCTTCCGGCCGGCCCATGCGGCAGGAACAGGAAGCATGCCAGACGCCAATGGTTGCCTTGCGGATAAAGGCTTCCAACGCCGCGTCATCGGTCAGCACCTGATCAATGCGGAAACCCTCCACCATGAAGCGGTCAATGAAGTAGCTCCGCAGAAAAGCCGGCCCATCCAGCACCAGGCTGATCATCTTGGTCAGCATGCGGTTCTTGTCGTTCACGACGCCAAGCTTGCGCACGCGGTCGCTATAGCTGGCCGGGAAATGATTATCCGTCACCTTACCCAGCTCATCACTCATCTGGATAGCGGCCATCATGCGAAAGCCGCTCATCAAGCGGTCCAGATCGCGCTTGTCCGACAATAGATTGAATTCAACAATCGGCTCATCGCGCCAATTGCTGGACGAAAGCTTCAACTGCCCGCTTTCCGAATAGGTCTTGTTCACCCATAGCAGCATGGAAGCGACTTGTTCCCCCACCGCATGCCAGGCGGATTTGCTCACCACAGCCGCGAACATATCCCCCGCCGGCACGCCTTCCATCTGGGACGAATAACGCAGCCCGAGCAGGATATGCCGGCGCGTTTGATTATCCACCCGCGCGCCGCGCTTCAGGAAGGACGATAGCGCAATGGAAGGATGATCCATCAGGCCCTGGCCCACCCCCGGCAAGGCCATGCGCACCGGAATACCCAGATCACGCAAATGCCCGACGGGGCCAATGCCTGAGCGCAGCAAATGCGCGGGCGAATGAATGGCGCCGCAAGACAGAATGATCTCCCGCCCCATGAAGCGCTGTTCCTGCCCGGCTACCAAAGCCACCATGCCAACGCAGCGCTGATCCTCAAATAGCAATTCCTTCACTTGGGTTTCGCAGGAAATCGTCAGGTTTTCCCGCTTGCGCGTTTCACGGTCCAGATAGCCCATGGCGGCGGAGACGCGCTGTTCCTCAGCGTTCGAAATGGTGATCGGGAAATAGCCGTCCTCGAAAAACCCATTCTGGTCTTCCAAAGCCTTGAAGCCGGCGGCAGCAAAGGATTTGGCCGCGGCCTTGGCGTGGTTGTTCCATTTCTCGGGCTTGATGCGGCGCACTTTGATGCGGCCATCCTTGCCATGGAAGGGGCCATCAAAATCAAGATCGTGTTCAACCTTTTTGAAATAGGGCAGCACCGCATCCCAATTCCAACCCGCCGCGCCACGCGCTTCCCATTCATTGTAATCCGTGGGCGCGCCGCGATTGGCCATTTGGCCATTAATGGAAGAACCGCCACCCAAAACCCGCGCCTGTTCGTATTTGCGAAGCGGTGGGCGTTCCTGCGGGTCATTGTGGGAGACAATCTGCGTATGCACGCGCAGTTCCGTCCAATGAAAGCGCGGGTCGAAATAGGCTGTGCCTGGGTAGCTGTCGCGGATTTCCTTCGCTTCTTCACCGGGCGGCGCATCGGGCCCCGCCTCACACAGCAACACCTTATGGCCGCTGCGGGCTGATAGCCGATGCGCCAGCACGGAACCGGCAGAACCGCCGCCAACAATAATCGTATCGAACATCACGCGTCCTCTTCTTATTTTCAACCTTAAGGGATCATGCGGCCCAAGGGGCGCCCGCCACAGATATGCACGTGAAAATGCGGCACTTCTTGCCCGGCATGCATGCCCATATTCATCAACACGCGATAGCCATCGGGCTCCAGCCCCAAAGCCTTCGCCACCTGGCCCACGGCGCGCCAGAAGCCAGCGATTTCATGAGGCGTGGCACTGGCGCTGAAATCAGCGATGGAGACATAGCGCCCCTTCGGGATCACCAGCACATGCACCGGCGCCTGGGGCGCGATGTCGTGGAAGGCGAGCGCATGATCATCCTCATGCACTTTCTTCGCCGGAATCGCGCCGCGCAGGATGCGCGCGAAGATATTGCTGTCATCATAGGGGCCAAGGCCATTGACCGGCATGGTTTCGCTTCCCTGAAAAAAACCTACCCCCACCATGCCATGTGCGGCCAGGATTGGAAGCCCGCTCAGGCGGAACCGAGCCAGGTGGCCGCCGCCCGATCCGCACCACTCGGCAAGGGCGCGTCGCGATCGGCCATCCAGGCCAGGATATCGCCGGCCACCGCGGCACCGCCCAAATCGCGCAACAGCATGTGATGGCCTTCCGGGTAGAAGGCGACACGCTGGGCGGCGCCCCTCGGCAATTGGCCGAGGGCCAAACGAATCGGCTTGGGCGGCACCAGCTCATCCTTCGCGCCGTAAAGCACCAAAGCAGGGGCGGTGAAGCGCGGCAGGGCAGCGGTGGCGGCATCCATCAAATCAACCAAGCCGGCCACGGCATCCACCCGCGTTGCCTTGATCAATTGCGGGTCGCGGGACCAGCGGCGCCAGGCGTCAAGATTATCAGTCGGGCGAAACACCGGCGCGCTGGAAGAAAGCGCCAACCCCGGCGTCAGCGCATTCAGCGTTTCAAGCATCAGCCGCGCCTGCCAAGCCAGGCTGGCCCGCCCGCGCAGGGCCGGGGCGGAGAGCACAAGGCCATCTGCCATAGGGGCTTTACTGCCCGCCAGTACCAGCACCGCACCCCCCATGCTTTCGCCCATCATGAATACGGGCAGGCCCGGATGGCGTGCGCGCATCAAACCAGCCGCAGTAATGGCATCCTGCGCCAGGGTGTCATGCCCCGGCCAAACACCGCGCGGCGCCGCGCCGCCAAAGCCGCGCTGGTCATAGGCGTAAAGCGCAACCCCGGCGGCAGTGAACCAGGGCGCGGCATCTTCCGCGAAGGACCGGCCATATTCATTCATGCCATGCAAGGCGAGCATTACGGCGCGCGGTGGGCCATCCGGTCGCCAGGCATGCAGCGGCAGGCGCAACCCATCCGCCATGACCAGCGCATCATCCAGCACGGCGGGCCTGGTCACCACCGGCCCCATGGGCGCACGGGCCTCGGCGCAGCCGGCGAGCGCCAAGCCAGCAAGCAGCGCCCGTCGCGGCATTATGAGGGGCTTCATGGTCATGACTATGAGATAGGGTGCCGGGTAAGGCTGGTCCATGACCCCCTGGCACAGTACGATCAGCAAGAGCATTACCAAATGAGGACCCGATGCGCGACCAGCAAATGACCGGCTATGGCCCGAAGCCCGTGGTGGGTGTCACGCCCGAACAGCGCGTCACGGTCCAAAGCCGTAAGGTCGCTTGCGATGGGGAAGCGGCAAGCGGCCTCGGCCATCCGCGCATCTGGCTGCATATTGAAGGCCATGATGTGACCTGCCCTTACTGTTCGATCACCTATGTGCTGGCCGAAGGCGCCGGCGAGGATCATGGCCATTGAAGATGGCGCTGTCGCTGAAGCGGCGCGCCCGCATGGCAAAGCCTTGAGCGAGGCGATCGCTGGGGCCGAGGGCCTGCCGGAAACCAAGCCCGGTGAACGCCATCTGATTCTGGTGGATGGTTCGGGCTATATCTTTCGCGCCTATCACGCGCTGCCGCCAATGACGCGCCCGGATGGCACGCCGGTGAATGCGGTGTTTGGCTTCACCAATATGCTGTCGCAGTTTCTGCTGCGTCATGCGGCCAGCCATATCGCCGTGGTGTTCGATGCCGGGCGCCTTACTTTCCGCAATGAGATTTACCCCAATTACAAGGCCCATCGCCCGGACCCACCGCCGGAATTGGTGCCGCAATTCGCGCTTATCCGCGATGCAACCGATGCCTTTGGTGTCGCCCGTGTGGAACAGGATGGGTATGAGGCGGATGATCTGATCGCTGCCTATGCCAAGGCGTTCGAGGCAACCGACGGGTATGTCACGATTGTGTCTTCCGATAAGGATCTGATGCAGTTGATCCGCCCAGCGGTGCAAATGCTTGACCCCATGAAGCAGAAGCCGCTGCGTGCGCCGGAAGTGATGGAGAAATTCGGCGTGCCGCCCGAAAAAGTGGTGGATGTGCAGGCCCTCGCCGGGGATACGACAGATAATGTACCAGGCGTGCCGGGTATTGGCATCAAGACGGCAGCGCAATTGATCACTGAATATGGTGATCTTGAAACGCTGCTGGCGCGTGCGGGCGAAATCAAGCAGCCAAAGCGCCGTGAAGCGCTGTTGGAAAACGCCGAAATGGCGCGGATATCCCGTCGGCTGGTGACGCTTGATGATAACGCGCCGCTGCCGCTGGAGATAGTCGCGCTGGAAGCCAAGGCGCCGGGTGATGGCAAGCTGGAAGCCTTTCTGCGCACGCAGGGTTTCCGTTCCATCCTAGCGCGCATGGGTTTTGGCGAGTCAAATGGCGCACCGCATCGCGCCGCAAGTCGCGCCACGGCGCCCGAAGCCCCCAAGGCAGAGACAGCCAATGTTAGCGCGCCTTTTGGCGCTTATGATTGCGTCACGGATGAAATCAACTTGGCGCGTTGGGTGGCGCAAGCGCGCGAAGCCGGCGTTGTTGCGGTGGATACAGAAACCGATAGCCTGGATGCGCGCCGCGCCAATATGGTTGGGTTTTCCCTTGCTATTGCTCCGGGCCGCGCCTGTTACGTGCCGATCCGCCATGGCAGTGTGGGCGATATGTTGGCTGCCCCGGCACCAGAACAGATTGCGCCAGATGCCGCATTCGCTTTGCTGCGGCCGCTTTTCACTGATGCATCCGTGCTGAAGATTTTCCAACACGCGAAATATGATCTGGAAGTCATGGCCCGGGCGGAAAATGGCGGCTTTGCCGATATAGGTCCGATTGATGACACCATGATGCTATCCTACGCCATGGAGGCCGGGCGGCACGGTCACGGCATGGATGAGCTTTCTGTTCTGCATCTGGGCCATCAGCCGATCAGCTTTGATGAGGTGACGGGCACCGGCAAGGCGCGCATGCTGTTCAGCGAAGTGCCTTTGGACAAGGCCACGGCCTATGCCGCCGAAGATGCGGATGTGACGCTGCGGCTGTGGCTGCTGCTGCGCCCACGTTTGCGCGCGGATGGCGCGCTGGCAAGTTACGAGCAAATCGAACGTCGCATGATCCCCGTATTGCGCGCCATGGAAGCCGCCGGCGTGAAGGTGGATGGCGCGGAATTAGCGCGCATTGGGGAAGATTTTGCGAGGCGCTTGGCGGTGCTGGAAGCCGCCATCCACAAGCTCGCGGGGCGCGCCTTCAATGTCGGTTCGCCCAAGCAATTGGGCGAGATCCTATTCGATGAAATGGGGCTTTCGGGCGGGCGCAAGGGCAAGACTGGCGCCTATTCCACCGATGCGGCGGTATTGGAAGAACTCAGCGTCCAAGGCGTGGAATTGGCCGGCAAGGTGCTGGAGTGGCGCCAATTGGCGAAGCTGAAATCAACCTATGTTGAAGGGCTAGCTGCACAGATCGATCCAACCGATAAACGCGTGCATACATCCTATCAGATGGCGATCACCTCCACCGGGCGGCTTTCTTCGACCGATCCAAACCTTCAGAATATCCCGATCCGCAGTGAGGAAGGCATGCGCATCCGCCGCGCCTTCATTGCGGAGAAGGGCCATGTGCTGGTGGCCGCCGATTACAGCCAGATTGAACTTCGCCTGCTGGCGCATTTGGCCGATGTGCCGACGCTGCGCGAAGCCTTCGCCGCCGGTGAGGATATTCATGCGCGCACTGCGTCAGAAATCTTCGGCATTCCACGCGACAAGGTGGATAAGGAAGCGCGCCGCCGCGCCAAGACGATCAATTTCGGCATCATCTATGGCATGTCGGCTTTCGGTCTGGCGACGCGCCTTGGCATTCCACCGGGGGAAGGCCGCGCCATCATTGACGCCTATTTCGCACAATATCCGGGCATAAGGCAGGAAATGGAGCGCTTGAAGGAAGAAGCGCGCACCCATGGCTTTGTGCGCACGCCCTTCGGCCGCAAGCTTTGGGTTCCAGATATTGCGGCACGTGATCCGGTGCGCCGCGCCGGGGCGGAACGCGCTGCGATCAATGCGCCTTTCCAGGGCGGTGCGGCTGAGATCATCAAGCGCGCCATGGTGCGCCTGCCGCGTGCCCTGCGCGATGCGGGGTTGAAGGCACGCATGCTGCTGCAAGTGCATGATGAATTGGTGTTTGAAGTGCCGGAGGCTGAAGTGGAAGCAACTTCAGTGCTCGTGCGGCAAATCATGGAATCGGTTGCCACACTTCGGGTGCCGCTTTCAGTTGAAGTCGGGCAGGGCCATTCCTGGGCAGAGGCGCATTAACTATGGCATCGGGCTGGAGTGCGGCTGAAAAAACCACGATGGCGCAAATCTGTGCCGCGCATTTCGTCAGCCATTTGCATATCCTGATCCTGCCGCCGCTATTCCCGCTGCTGCGCGAAGCGCTGGATGTTTCCTATATCGAACTCGGTTTGGCGTTGACGCTTTTCAATATTGTCTCGGCCTTCACCCAGGCGCCGATGGGTTTTGTGGTGGACCGGGTTGGCCCGCGCAAAATGCTGGCGGCAGCGCTGATCTTTGGTGGTTCCGCCTTCATCCTGCTTGGGCTGTTTCCAAGTTGGCCGATGCTATTGGTGGCCGCCGCCATGGCTGGGCTTGCCAATAGCGTCTATCACCCGGCGGATTACGCGGTGCTTGGTTCGGATATTAGCGAGGGCCGCGTGGGCCGCGCCTTTTCCTTGCATACGGCGTGCGGGTTTTTGGGCGGCGCGATTGCGCCCGCCTTCATGTTGGGTGTGGCTGCGCTGGGTGGCATGTCCTCCGCGATGATTGCCGGCGGCCTCGTTGGCCCGCTGGTGGCAACACCGCTGATTTTTGCCGCACGGCGCGATGCGGCCAAACCCCGCCCGGTGGCAACCGCACAGCGCGCACCCGAAGCGGGCGGCGTGCGCCATGTGCTGACCCCAGCCGTGATGGCGATGATGGTGTTCTTCATCACCCTTGCACTGGCCAATGGCGGCATTCACAGTTTCTCGGTCGCCGCCTGGGTGGCGCAGGGCATGACCCTGGAACTCGCGAATGGGGCTTTGACCGGTTATCTGTTCGCGAGTGCAATTGGCGTTTTGGCCGGCGGCTATATTGCCGATTGGACCAAGCGCCATGGCTTGGTCGCGACCTTTGGATTCATTGCGGCGGCTTCGCTGATGCTGCTGGTGGGCAGTGGCACTTTCCAGGGCTTTGCGCTGGTGCTTGCCATGATCGTTTCCGGCTTGCTGACCGGCATGATCATGCCATCACGCGATATGCTGGTACGCGCCGCGGCCCTGCCAGGGCAGGCGGGCGCAGTGTTTGGCATTGTCTCCACCGGCTTCAATATTGGCGGCATGGTCGGGCCGCCGCTGTTTGGCTGGTTGCTGGAAGCGGGGGAACCGCGGCTGATCTTCATCACCACTGCCGGCTTCATGTTGCTGACCGCTATCGTGGCGATTGGGCAGGAATGGCGGCTGGCGCGCCGCCGCCGCGCGGCGCTCACCGCCGCAGAATGATCATGCCTTGAGATAGGCGAGCAATACGGAAAGTGTTGCGATGGATATCAGCGTGGAAAACAGCACAGTCGCGCCGGAAGCGCCCACGCCGGTTTCATAACGCCGCGCCAAAAGAAACGCATTGGCACCGGTCGGTAGGGCAGAGCTCACCACCGCCACTGCTGTTTCCAAGGGCGAAAGCCCCAAGGCCCAACAGGCGCCCCAGGCCAGCGCCGGCATCAGCGCGAGTTTCAGGAAACTGGCAACGCCAACCTCGGCCCGCGCACCGGCCAGGGAAAATCCCGCCAGCGATCCGCCAAGGCAAAATAATGCCAGAGGTGGCCCCGCCGCGCCGAGCAATTCAAGCACACGCCGGGTAGGCGCCGGCACAGGCAGGCCAAGCCCTTGCCACACGAAAGCGAGGAAAACCGCCATCACAATCGGATGACGCAGCACACCCAGCAAGGTGGCGCGCAACACACGTGAGAGAGGCGCCTGGCTATGCAGCCCGATCTCCGCCACCACGGTCGCGACACTCAGCAACACCATGGAATGCAGCGCCAGAATGGCCAACAAGATGGTCAGCCCGGCCTGACCAAAAGCCGCCGTGATCAGCGGAATGCCGAGCATGACGGTGTTGCCGAAGCTGGCATTCAGCGCGAACAAGCCCGCAGCGCCAATACCCTGCCGCAACCTTGCGCGCCCCATCCATAGCGCGATGCCGTAGATCAACATGGAGGCAATGAAAAACGCGAAAGCCGCCGGCCCCCCGCCCTCATGGCCCGAAGTGCCGCCATTGAACAACAGGCAGGGTGAGGCAATCGAGAAGGTAAAGAAATTCAGCCCACGAAAGCCGCCATCATCCACAAAACGCCAGCGTGAAGCGCCGTAGCCCAGCGCAATAATGGCAAAGACCGGCAGGACAATGCCAAGAACAATACTCACGCGCCGAGCAAGATCTTGATGAAATCCGGAATGCCTAGCTGGCGGGCGCGTATGCTGCGCGCGGCATGCAAAACGGCGCGTGCCGCTGTGACGGTTACGTCGAAATCCTGATTGATCAACACATGATCGAATTCATCCCAATGCGTGATTTCTTCCCGGGCGGCGGCCATGCGTTTCGCGATTTCCGCATCACTATCCTGGCCGCGATTGCGCAAGCGCCGTTCCAGCTCCGCCATGCTGGGCGGCAGCAGGAAAATACTGGTGACATCGGCCGGCTTGCTGGCCTTCAACTGCCGATGGCCCTGCCATTCAATGTCGAACAGCACGTCTCGCCCTTCGGCCAAAGCGGCTTCAACTGGGGCGCGCGGCGTGCCATAGCCATGCCCCAGAAATACGGCGTGTTCCAGCAAATCACCACGCGCAATCATGGCCTGATATTTTGCCATGTCGCGGAAATGATAATGCACGCCATCCTGTTCACCGGGGCGTGCCGCGCGTGTGGTGACGCTGACGGAAAGCGTGAGCTCAGCCTCGCTTTCCAGCAGCGCGCGCGAAACACTGGTCTTTCCCGCCCCGGGCGGTGCCGCAATCACCAGACACAGGCCGCGACGCTTCATGGGCGCTTACTCCACATTCGCTGCCTGTTCGCGCAGGCGTTCAATCGCAGCTTTCAAATCAAGCCCCAGGCGCGTCAGCGCGACACTCGCGGATTTGCTGCACAGCGTATTGGCTTCACGCACGAATTCCTGCGTCAGAAACTCCAGCCGCCGCCCCACCGCGTCACCGGAAGCGAGCAGCGTGCGCGCTTCGGCGATATGAGCGTTCAGGCGGTCAATCTCCTCCCGCACATCGGATTTGGCGGCGAGCAACGCCACTTCCGCCGCGAGGCGTTCTTCCGGCACGCGGCGCTCACCTTCCAGCAGCGCGGCCAGGCTTTCCAGCAAGCGCGCCTTTTGTTGGGCGGGTTGATCCGCCGCTGCATCACGCGCCAGTGCCACCAAAGCCGCGATTTCCTCAATCAGCACAGCCAGGATCTCCGCAAGCCGCGCGCCTTCTGCCGCGCGGAACTTCGCCAAGGCTTGCAAGGCAGCGGAAAAGCCAGCCGCCACGGCAGCGCGGCGCGCTTCTTCCGTAGCCTCGTCCAATTCCATGGTTTCAGCGCGCAGCACACCGGGCAGGGTCAGCAGCGCCTCGGCGCGCGGCGGTGGGGCGCCCGGAATGCGGGCTGCCAGATCAAGCGCCAAACGCAAAGCCTGGTCCAAGGCCACAGGGTCCGGCGTCAGGCGCGGGCCTGCCTTTTCCTCCCGCTTGATGTTCAAGGTGGCCGAGATATTGCCGCGCTTGAACAGTTTTCCCGCCGCATCTCGCAAGGCGGCTTCCAGGGCGTCCAGCCCATTGGGCAGGCGCAGCCGCAAATCGAGCCCCCGCCCATTGACGCTGCGCACTTCCCACAGGAAGGAAGCGCCATCGGGCAGGGTGCCATCGGCATGGGCGAAACCGGTCATGGATGCAAGCTTGGCCATGCGCGGTTTTTGCCCCAGAGGAGATGTTATGCAAGCGCTTTGGCAAAATGTACTGATTACCGGCGCCTCATCCGGCCTGGGCCGCGCCTTGGCGGAGGCCTGCGCCGCGCCTGGCTTGGTGCTGCATCTCTCCGGCCGCGACGCCGTCAGGCTCGATGAAGCCGCGAACACCTGCCGTGCGCGCGGGGCAGAGGTGCGGCCCCGTGTGCTGGATGTTCGCGACGCGGCGGCGATGGCGGGATGGATCGCGGGCGTCGGGCGGCTTGATCTTGTGATTGCCAATGCCGGTATCAGCGCTGGTACAGGCGGGGTCACGGAACCCGCCGCCCAGGCGCGAAAGATTTTTGAGGTCAATTTCAACGGTGTCTTGAACACGGCCCTGCCGGCGCTGGAGGTCATGGCCGCCCAAAGCCCCGGCCCGGATGGGCTTCGTGGGCGGGTTGCGGTGGTGGCATCCGTCGCTGCCTTTGTCGCCGCGCCAAGCGCGCCGGCCTATTGCGCGACCAAGGCCGCAGTGCAGCGCTGGGCGGAAGCCTTGGATGGCACCGAACGCGCGCGCGGTATTCGGTTGCACGCGATCTGCCCCGGCTATATCCGCACGCCCATGACCGATCGCAACAAATTCCCCATGCCGTTTTTGATGGATGCAGATGAAGCGGCGCGGCGCACGCTGGCGGGGCTGGCGCGCGGCAAGACCCGCATCGCCTATCCCTGGCCAACCTATATGCTGGCACGCTTTGCGGGAGCCCTGCCGATTTCGTGGCGGGCCGCGATTTTCAACCGCCTGCCCGCCAAGGATGGGAACATCTGAAGAAGTTACCCATTCGGCTTCAGCATCTGCCGCAGCACCGTGCCATCAGACAAACGATCAAAGCCTTCATTGATTTCTTCCAGCTTCACCACGCCGCTTTTGAGCTTATTCACCGGCATCTTGCCGCGCCGATAGAGCGACAGCAGGCGCGGAATGTCGCGTTCTGCCACGCAGGACCCCATATAGGAACCGCGAATGCTCTTCTCCTCCGACACCAAATTCGCATGCAAATAAGAAACTGAGGCATTCACATTGGGCAAACCCGCGCTGATGGTGCTGCCGCCGCGCGCAGTAATGGCAATGGCAAGCTGCAAGGCGGGGATCGTGCCGGCGGTTTCAATCACCGTATCCAACCCGCCATCGGTCGCATCACGCACCGCCGCCGCGCAATCATCATTGCCGGCCAGGAAGACATCAGTCGCCCCCCATTCCTTGGCCTGTTCCAGCTTTTTCGGGTTGGTATCCACCGCAATAATGCGATCCGCGCCCGATGCCACGGCAGCAAAAAGCGCATTCATGCCAACACCGCCCAGGCCCACCACCGCAACATTCTCACCGGGCTGCAGGCGCGCGGTATTGATGACAGCGCCAGCGCCAGTCATGACCGCGCAGCCGAAAATCGCTGCGTCATCAAGCGGGATATCCTTTTCAATCTTCACCGCGGAACGCCGCGCGACCACGGCGAACTGCGCGAATAATGACAAGCCGCTATTGTGGTTCACGTAATTGCCATCCAGCCGCTTGATGCGCTTGGCACCACTCACGAGCGACCCCGCCGCGCGCGCCGCATTGCCACTGGGGCAGATATTGGGCCGACCGCGCGCGCAATAGCGGCAAGTACCGCAGGATGAAGCGAATACCGTAATCACGTGATCACCAGGCTTCAGGTCCGTAACACCCGCGCCGCATTCACGCACAATGCCCGCACCTTCATGGCCGATCACAATTGGCAGCGGGCGTGGGCGCTGGTTTTCAATGGTGGAAAGATCAGAATGGCAAAGCCCGGCAGCAGCGATTTCAATCAGGATTTCACCGGGACCAGGTGGGTCAAGCTCCACCTCCTCCACCACCAAGGGACGGGTTTTGGCATAGGGGCGCGGCAGGCCCTGTTCGAACAGAATGGCGGCTTTCATGCGCATCGGCGCTTCCTCCTGGTCACGTTATTGTTCAGCTTGCACCCGCAGCGCGCCATTCGGCAATCATGGCATCGGCGGCGCGGTCCATATCGTCACTGCCATTATAGCCATGGAAGGAAATGCGAATGCGCCCGCGCCCATTCCAGGCCAGCACGCCGCGCTTTGCCATGCCTTCCACAATCGCGGCGGCTTTCGGGTGTTCGGCGCAAACACTCGCACCATGCCAACGCGGATCAGGCGGCGTGGTCGAAGGAATGCCTGCATCGCGCAGCTTTGCGAGTAACCCCACCGTCAGGCGCTGCACATGGGCTTCAATCGCCTCCGGTTTATGGGCTTTCAAATAGCGCAGCGCTGAGTCCAAAACATAAAGCCCAAGATGCGATGGATTGCCGCGCGTGAAGCGCGCACCACCAGGCAGCAGTGCCGGCGTTTCGGACCAATCCGGCCGCTCCATGGAGGCGATGGAATGCCACCCCGCCGTGCTTGGCACCCAGCCTGGCTGACGCGCGGGATTCCAATAGGCCAGCGCGACGCCCGTGCAGCCCAGCAGCCATTTGTAGCAGGCGGAGAAGGCAAAATCCGCAACCTCGGCGCGGATCGGCATCCAACCCGCGCCTTGCGTGAAATCCACCACCAGCAGCGCGCCCACCCTATCGGCTACGGCGCGCAAGGCCAGCAGATCATGCCGCGCGGCATTCAGGAAGGACACGGCACTCACGCCAATCATGCGCGTGGAGCCATCAATCGCGGCGGCGAAGCTTGCCGGATCGGCGGCCTTGGCAAAGCGCAGCGTTACCTTTGGTTGGCGTTGCAAGGTGAGTGGCGCAACGACGGAGGGATATTCATCCGGGTCCACCAGCACCGTATCGCCGGCACGCCAATCAAGGCTTTCCACCACCATGGAAACGCCCTCAGCCACTGAAGACAGAAAGCCGATATCGGCGGGCGGTACATGAAACAATTGCGCGGCACTGGCGCGGGTCGCTTCCATCATTGCTTCCTGGCGATGGCGCCCGGCGGGGCCATCGGATTTGTCTTCAGCATAGGCGCTAAAGGCTGCGTCATGCTGGCGGAGAAACGGCGTCTCACCGGCAGCGCAAAGATGTGCAATGCCGGGGGCGATGCGGAAATCAGCAGAGTCAAAAAGCGGGGCGCGTTTCATCAGCGGTCCTCAAATAATCGGCGCATCATCGGGGTCCAGCGCGCGCTGCACAAAGCCATCCGCAAGCGGCGCATATTCCACCCAAAGCGCGCGCAAATCGGCAAGCGGTGTGCGTGCTTTGTCCACGCGCAAATCCACATAGGGGAAGCTGTAGTCGGCCATCACCAGCAAACTGGCGGAGGTGACATCGCCATGCTCGCCGCCCGCCGCTTCGCCCGCTTTCAGCCCATGCAGCAGGCGTTCTGCCAAAGGTTGGTCGGCACTCGATTCAAAAGCCGTAGTTATGGCAGCAGCAATGCTTTCATTCGCGAGGATATTGCCAAGTGCCACCACATCCTTGCCATGCGCCGCGCAAAGGGCGGGCTTGACGCGCGCGCCATGAAAATGCGCAGTGCGCCCGCGGCGATCCATCACCGCAAGCTGACGCCATTGATGATGCGGGGTGGAAGCTGCCAGCGCCGCGATCACTTCCTCAGCTGAACAACCGGAACGCAGCAGATCAAGCCCACGCGGCCCAAGCCTGGGATCGGTGCGGTGCTGCGTCAGCACCCCACCCAGCCCCGGCGCCACAAAGGGCACGCGCGTGCCCACCGCGATGGAGGATGTGGTGACCGCCGCCCCGAAATACCCGGTGCGGGCGCAGCGGCCAAGCAGGGAGAATGTCATGCAGGGCTTCCTTCACGTACCCCGACATTCAAGGCCCGATCTGCGCATGCGTCAAAACCAAGACGCGCGGCATGCGCGGTGATAGGCTGCGCGCGCGTTGAAAGGTGATCCGCCCTGCCTGCCCTGATGATCCTTGCCGCCTATGCCCTTTTGGTTGCGCTGCCGGTTGCGCTGTGCTGGTGGCTGATCGGCCCCACGCGGTCATGGGTGGAAGAAGCCTCCAGCGCCATCGCCATGATGGCGACTGCGGCGCTGTTGTTGGAGTTTCTACTTTCTGGACGGTTTCGCGTGATCAGCGCCGGCATTGGCATGAATCGTAGCTTGTGCTGGCATCAGATGTTTGCGCAGGTGCTGACCATTGCCGCTCTGCTGCATCCGGTGTTTTACACCAGCCCCTTTGGCGCAGCCTTTCATCGCCCGGATGAACTGCATGATGCGCTCGCGTTGGGGCTGGATGCCGCTTCGCTGGTCTCCGGCGGCTTGGCCTGGCTGTTGCTGGGATTGCTGGCCATCACAGCGATCCGGCGCGATGATCTGCCCTATCGGTATGAGGTCTGGCGGGTCAGCCATGGGCTTGGTGCGGCGCTGCTGGCGGGCTCGCGCTGCATCATGCCATTTCGGCTGGGCGCTATTCGGGCGCGCCGGCCCTGATCGCGTACTTGGCGTTCCTGCTGGCCTTGGCGCTGGGCAGTCTGGTGGCGGTTTATCTGCTGCGGCCTTAACGCCTGGCGCACTGGCCTTGGCGCATTGCTGGGCTGGAGCGCGCGGGGGACAGACTATGGTCGCTGACGCTTGAACCCGATGGCCATGCGGGGCTTGCCTATCGCGCCGGGCAATTCGCCTGGCTGCGGCTGAACTGCTCGGCGTTTTCGGTGCGCGAGCATCCATTCTCCATCGCCTCAGCGCCCGCAGATGGGAAGGCATTGCGCTTCCTGATCAAGGAAGTGTGCGATTTCACACGCCAGATCGGTGCGTTGCCGCTTGGCGCGCGCTTTTGTGGATGGCCCGAATGGCGCGCTGTGCCTGGAAGGCCGGCAAGAGCCCAGCATCTTCCTGATCGCCGGCGGCGCGGGGTTGGCGCCCATGCTTTCCCTATTGCGGGACGCCGCCGCGCGCGGCAACACACGCCCCATCAGCCTGCTGTATGGCAATCGGCATCAGGGGCAGATCATGGCAGCGGCGGAATGGGCCGCGCTTGGCACGCGCTTGCGGCTTGATCTGCACCATGTGCTGTAAGAGCCCCCGCCCGGTTGGGCCGGTTTGGCCGGCATGATGACGCCCGCCTTGATCCAGACCGAAGCGGCGCAAGCCGCGCGTGCGGGGTGGGTTTTCCTGCTCTGCGGCCCCGGCCCCATGATCCGTGCCGCGCATGAGGGCTTGGCCGCGCTTGGCGTGCCCCGGCGCCGCATCCTGGAAGAATGTTTTTCGGTGTTTTAGGCGTTGCCCCCGCCTTAATCATGCCCGGCTTTCTCGGCATAAGACGGCAGAAGATCAGTTCAGGGGAAGCGTCCCGTGCCGTTGAAGCCTCTCAAGAAAGCCGTGCTGCCCGTTGCCGGGCTTGGTACGCGTTTCCTGCCCGCCACGAAAACCATGGCGAAGGAAATGCTGCCCATCGTGGACAAGCCGCTTATTCAATACGCGGTGGAAGAAGCGCGTGCGGCGGGGATTGAGCGGTTCTGCTTCGTGACCGGTCGCGGCAAGACCATGCTGGTTGAGCATTTTGATATCGCCTACGAATTGGAACGCACCTTGGCGGAACGCGGCAAGGAAAAGGAGCTGGCGGCCTTGCGCGCCGATGCGCCGCCGCCTGGGTCCATCATGTCCGTGCGTCAGCAAGTGCCGATGGGGCTCGGCCATGCCATTTGGTGCGCGCGCGCCTTCATTGCCGATGACCCCTTCGCCATTTTGCTGCCCGATGATCTGATGCAATGTGAAGTGTCCTGCACCGCGCAGCTTGCGGGAGCCTATCGCGAAACCGGCGGCAATGTGGTGGCGATTGAGGAAGTGCCGCGTGAGCGTGTGAACCGCTATGGCGTGCTTGATGTGGCGGAAGATCACGGGCGGTTGGTTTCCGTGAAGGGTCTTGTCGAAAAACCGCCAATTGAAAAGGCGCCGTCCAACCTGACGATCATTGGCCGCTATGTGCTGATGCCGGAAGTAATCGGCCATTTGGCGCGCATGGAAAAGGGCGCCGGCGGCGAAGTGCAATTGACCGATGGCATGGCGACGCTGATCGGTACGCAACCCTTTCATGGGCTCCGCTATGAAGGCCGCCGCTTTGATTGCGGTGACAAGGCGGGTTTTCTGGAAGCACAGGTGGCATTCGCGTTGGCCAGACCTGATCTGGCGCCGGCCATGCGCGATATTCTGAAGCGTTACGGATAGGCGTTATATTGGCTGCATAGCACGCACGAGGTCTGCCACGTCCGGCGCATCATCCAGGCGCCAGATCGCATCGCGCAACGCCGCCGCGCCCGCCTTGCCCAATAACGGTTCGGCATTGTCGCGGTATTTCGCTTCCAATTCGTCATCCGAAAGCGGCGCGCCGGGGTCACCCTTCGGCAGCAGCACGGTTTCGGTCAGCTTCGAGCCATCATCCAGGGTAATGGTCACGCGCGCGGGGAATTTCGCGGGATAGAGTTTATTCAATTCCGCATCCGGCACCACTTCCGTGCGTGCCAGAACCCGGCGGATCAGCGCATCATGCACACGCCCGGGCGCGAATTGGCGCTGCGTCAATTCGCCGTCCACCGCGGCAGCGGCGATGCAATAGGGCACCGAAACCCGCGCCCCCATCAGCGAGGTGACATCCTTGTTCGAAAAATGCGATTTCACCGTTTCATAGGTTTCATTGGTGATGGACACAATCCGCTTCGGGTCTGGCTCGTGCTTGGCCACGATGGCGAGGGTGGCCTGGATCGGTGAATGGCTCGCCAGGATGGATGGGAAATATTTGAAGCCGTTTTGCAAAATCTCCCATTCTGTCCCGAGCCCTGCGGTCAGCGCCGCCGCTTTTGGTTCCAGCGAAAACGCAGCCAGATAGCCCTTCGGGTGTTCCAGAATACCGGGCGGGCTGGTGGCGCCAAGCGCGGCCATTTGCGCAGCCAGAATCCCATTCAACGCGGCCTTGCCGGGGTGGATGGATTTCGTCATGTCGCCGGATTCGAAGAAGGTGTTTAACCCCGCTGCTTGCGTGCCCGCGAGGCCGAGTGCGCGCTGTACGCCATCCGCATCCAGGCCCATGGCATGCGCCGCACCGGCTGCCGCGCCAAAGGTGCCATTGGTCGCCGTGGAATGCCAGAAGCGGTAATGCGTGGGCATCACGGCTATGCCGACACGCACCGCCACCTCATACCCCGCCACCAAAGCGGCCAGCATCGCACGCCCTGAAAGCCCACGCGCTTCGGCCAAGGCAAGCGCGGTGGGCACCATGACGGAACCGACATGCAACAAGGCGCGCTTATGCGTGTCATCATTATCGGCGGCATTAATCAGGATGCCATTGGCGAGTGCGGCGAAAGCAGGCTGCACGGCAGCACCCGCCGTCCCCATCACATGCGCGCCGGGCGCGCCAGGATAAAGTGCCGCGATATCACGCGCGATGCTTGATTTCTCCGCATCTTCTATCCAGGCTGCCATGGCGCAGCCCAACGCGTCCAACACAAGCCGCGCGGCTTGACGGCGCACTTCCGGTGGCAGTGCATCCGGCCTGATGGCGGCAGTGAATTCCGCAAGTGCGCGCGTGGTCATGCTGGTGATTCCTTCTTAGACTTTTCCGGTGAGGCGTAAATCAGGCTGTAGAATGTAGGCGCCGCTGTAAAGCCTTGCCCGGCAAGCGCTGCCTGAATCATTTCCGCATTCGTACCCTCCGTCACCATAATAATCACGAAGGATGCATCGCCACCGGGGCGGAGTTTTTCCTCAGGGCTTGGCACGGTCACGGTCGGATCAGCACGCCAAAGCCGCACGCGCATAACGCCGGGCTGTTCAAGCATTGCGGGCAATTGCGCTTCAAGGCCGGGCGCTGGTGCTTCTTGTTGCGCGATCAGCGCCAGTATGCCGCCGGCGCCCGCCTGCCCTTCATCTAGGGCTACACAACAAATACTGCGCGACATGGTGCGGAAATGCGCCATGATGCGCGCGGTCCAATCTGTCGGCTCCGCCAATCGCTTAAGATAGGGTGCAGAGCACAGCACTGCGGGTGTTGCGGTTTCGTAAAACGTCAGAAACTCCGCACGTGGGCCATTCAGGCGGCGATAACGCCGCGCATGATGAAAGCCGGGGATGCCCAAGCGATCCGGCAAATGATCCCTCTGATACCAGGCTTCATAATCGCGCCGATCACAGGCTGGCGCGATATCATTCATCACGCAAAGCAAACCGCCGCCCTTGGCCATGCTGTTCCATCCATCATGTCTTGGCACCGAGTATTGCGCCCCTTGCGTGTGAGGGAAAGCGGCATCTGTGCTGGACAGATAGGGCGCGCCCGGTCACCATGGCGGCAAGAAAGGGGAGGAACCAGCATGGAAAGACGTTCATTCATTACCGCTGGCGCTACGCTACTTACCACGCCCGGCATTTTGCGCGCGCAAGGCGCCTGGGTGGCCACGCGCCCCATCCGCTTCATCGTGCCCTGGCCGCCCGCCGGCACCACCGATATCGTGGCGCGCATGATTGCGCCCGCCTTGCAGGAGGCGCTGGGCCAAAATGTCATTATCGAAAACCGCGCCGGTGCGGCGGGGTTGATCAGCACGGAAGCCATTGTGCGGGCCGATGCGGATGGCCATGCCCTTGGCTTCATCATCAGCACCCATGCCGCCAATGCGCATCTGGTGAAGAACCACCCCTTTGATGCGGTGCGCGACGTCACCCCGGTGATCCATGTCGCCAATGTCCACAATATCCTTTCCATCAACAACAACCTGCCACCGCGTGCGGTGCAGGAGCTGGTCACCTGGGGCCGGACCAATCCAATCGCCTTCGCATCCTCCGGCACCGGAACTTCAACGCATATCAGCGGGGAGATGTTTCGTCTCGCGACCGGGCTTAGCATGACCCATGTGCCCTATCGCGGCGGTGGGCCGGCGCTGACAGATTTGATGGCGGGCAATGTGCCGATCATGTTCGCCAATGCCACATCGGCGCTGCCGCATGTGCGCGGCGGGCGTATTCGCGCACTGGGCGTGACGGCAGCGCAGCGCCTGCCCTTTCTGCCGGACGCACCCACCATCGCCGAGGCCGCCATCCCTGGTTATCAGATCGCTGAATGGTACGGCATTGTCGGGCCGCGCGGCATGCCGCCCGCCGCCGCGCAACGCTTGAACGCCGTGATTGGCGGCATCATCACTGCGCCAGAGATGCGCCAAAAACTGCTCGACTCCGGCGCAGAGGTTGTGGGCGGCACGGCGGAGACCTTCGGCACACTGATCGCCAATGATGTCGCGCGCTACGGCCAGGTGATCCGCGATGCCGGGATCACCGCGGAATGAGCGCGCCGCTTTGCGGCAAGATTGCGCTGGTGAGTGGCGCCAGCCGCGGCATTGGTGCAGCCATTGTCCGCATCCTCGCGCGCGATGGCGCCAGGCTGGTGCTGCTTGCGCGCAGTGAAGCCGATATGCAGAAGGTTGCCGCCGATTGCGGCGTGGATTGCGTGGTGGTGCCCGGCGATTTGCGCGAAGATGCCGCTGCCAAGGCAGCGGTTGAAGCGGCCATTCAGCGCTTTGGCGCCTTGGATATTTTGGTCCATAGCGCAGGTGCGACCAAGCGCGGCGATTTCCTGACGCTCACCGATGATGATTGGGCGGATGGTTATGCGCTGAAACTATTTGGCGCCGTTCGGCTGGCACGCGCTGCCTGGCCACATCTGTGCAAAGCCAAGGGTGCGGTTGTGAATATTGGCGGCATCGGCGGGCGGCTGGCGAGTGCGGATTTCACCATTGGCGGTTCGGTCAATGCGGCGCTGATGAATTTCACCAAGGCGCTCGCGGATCGCGGTGTGGCGGATGGCGTGCGTGTGAACCTCATCAATCCCGGCAATATCCACACGGATCGGCTGACGCATCGCATCCGAACCCGCGCCAAGGAATTGGGCGCCGATGACGCAGCAGCAGCAGCCGATCTGGCGCGCGAAGCCAGCATCAAACGCTTCGCGACACCTGAGGAAATTGCCGAGGTCGTCAGCTTTCTGGTCAGCGACCGCGCGAGTTATGTGCAAGGCACGCTGATGGATGTGGATGGCGGGTGGCTGCGGGCAGTCTGAAGGAGAGAACACATGTGCGATAAGGCAAAGGAACGTGGGCTTGGCTGGCGCGGTTGGATGCCGCTACCGCCGCGGATGGAAAACAAACCGCTCGGCCCCTGGTTGGACCTGACGCACCCGATAGATGAGGCGATGCCGCGTGTGCCAACCTTCGGCCCGCCCAAGGTCAAGAAACTATTCTGCCTGCCCGCCGATCCGCTGACCGTGACAAGCTTTGAGATGGTGGTGCATACCGGCACGCATGTGGATGCGCCATGCCATTTCTTCAGCGATGGGCCGAGCATGGAACAAGTGCCTTTGGAACGCTGGAATGGTCCCGGTGTTGTCTGGCGCTTCGATCTACCGCCTAATAGCCTGCTCGAGCCGGAACATCGGGAAGCCGCGCGCCCGCTGCTGCGTCCTGGCGATATTCTCGCGCTGGATACGGGTTCTTCGCCGCATATCAATACGCCCGCCTATGATGCGCATCCCTGCCTGAGCCTGGCAGCAGCGGATTGGATTGTGGCGAAGCAGGTGAAGCTTCTCGCCTGTGATTTCCCAACGCCTGATCTGCCCGTGCATCGCCGCCCGGCTGAGGGCTTCACCTGGCCAGTTCATCAGCGCCTATTGCGTGATGGCGTGCTGATTTGTGAGCATTTGCGCGGGCCCCGCCCGCTTGCCGGCAAGCGGGCGGAATTTATTTTTGGCGCGCTTGCTATAACCGGATCGGATGGTGCGCCGGCACGTGTCATGGCGCGTGAAATCGCCGAATAGAGTGAAGGACGCGCCCCATGGGTGAAGCCGCTTCCGCCACCGAGGCCCTGGGGCGTTTCGTTGCCGAGTCTCGGTTTGATACCCTACCAGAGGCGCTGCGCCATGAAGGGCGGCGTTCCATCCTGAATCACGTGGGCTGCGCGCTGGGTGTTGCGCGTGATCCGGCGGTGATCACAGCGCTAGAGATCATGCGCGAAGCCTCCGGCAAGCCACGCGCCACGGTGCTTGGGCAGCGCGATAGGCTCGGCGTGATGGAAGCTGCTTTCGTCAATGCCATTACGTCCAATTTGCTGGATTATGACGACACGCATCTGAATACTGTGATCCACCCAAGCGCGCCGGTCGCCCCAGTGGCCTTTGCACTTGGCGAGGAAATTGGCGCCACCGGGGCCCAGGTTTTGCACGCCCTCCTGCTGGGTGGCGAAATCGCCTGCCGCATCGGCAATGCGGTCTCCCCCGGTCATTACGCGCGGGGCTGGCATATCACCGCAAGCTGCGGGGTTTTTGGCGCGGCGGCGGCAGCGGCACGGCTGATGCGGCTTTCGGCAGAACAGACCGCGCATGCGCTTGGTATCGCCGCCAGCCAATCGGGCAGCATTGTCGAAAACCTGGCGACGGCGGCGAAGAATATCGGCGTAGGCAACGCAGCGCGGAATGGCATATTGGCCGCGCGTTTTGCTGCGCGCGGCTATCGGGCCGCGCCGCTCGCCATTGAAGGCCCGCTTGGTTGGGCGCGCGCCATGGGTGATGAGGCGGTGCTGGCTGAGATCACCGAAGGGCTTGGCCAGCGTTGGGAAATATCGCGCAATACCTATAAGCCCTATGCGGCGGGCATTGTCTTTCATGCGGTGATAGATGCCTGCCTTGACCTGCGTGAGAGGCTTGGCGATGCAGTCTTACACATCAAAAGTATCACCGTTGCCGGCGATGCGCTTTTGCTGGCGCGTGGGGATCGCGTGGTGCGCAATGAACGCGACACGCGTGTCAGCATTCATCACTGCGCCGCGATTGCACTACGGCTCGGCCGCGCTGATGTGGCGGATTTTGAAATGCCGGCGGTGCTAGACCCTGCTCTTGCGGCGCTGCGCGCAAAGGTGGTCGCGGGATGCGATGTCAGCCTGCCACGCGGTGCGGCGCGTGTGACCATCACACTCGCGGATGGCAGTGCGCATCAGCATTATGTCGAACATCCGCGCGGCAGTGCGGAACGCCCGCTGAGTGACGTGGAACTCGCGATGAAATACCGTGCCAATGCCGCGCTTGGCGGCACCACTGCCGAAGTAGAGGCTCAGATTACGGCGCTTTGGGCGCTTGACAGATCAGCTTCCATCGCGCCGCTGATGGCATTGCTCAGTAGCCCGGCGCGCAATGCAGAAGCGTAAAACTGGCCGAGGTAATCACCAGATCAATCTTATCCGGCGTGGTCCAGCCGATATCCTGTTCCCCGCTGCGCGGATGCTGATCATCGAATTCCGGCGGCCCGAGGCGCGCTATCAGCCTTTGGCGCAGTACATCGCCCTGCGCCGCAGCGCCGCGCCCTGAAACACAGGCCAGGCCGCCGGTTTTGACATCGAAGCCGAAGGCGATGTTCATGCGGAGTCCTTCTACGCTGAAGGTGCCGCGCGCACGATATTCCACCCGCGCATCCATCATGCGCCGTTCCGCCGCCGGCAGGCTGCGCACCGCGCGGCGCGATGCCGTTACCGCCTGTGCTTCCGTCATGCCCCAACGCGTATATTCCCAGGCCGCGTTAGCGGGGGTGATCATCACCAGCAACATCAGGGCGATCAGGTCATGCCGGACCAATTTCATGCAATATTTCCGGGCGGCGCCCGACCTCTGACTTTCCGTGCCTGCCTATAGCGCGAAATGGGCGATCTTGCGCGGGGCATGCGCTTGGCGAAACTCACGGCCAAACAGGCACAACATCCAGCCCCGCAGTCTCTGGTAGGCCGCAGATCAGGTTGGCATTCTGTACTGCCTGGCCTGCGGCGCCTTTGCCAAGATTATCAACCACGCCCATCGCGATCACCAGATTGCGCCCTGGATCCGCTGCATAGCTGACGAATGCAAGGTTGGAACCAGTGGCCCATTTGGTCTGCGGAGGCTGATCGGTTACACGCACAAAAGCCCGCGCGGCGTAGAAGCGCCGCGCCGCGTCCAGGCAGTCGCCGGTCGT
Source organism: Alphaproteobacteria bacterium (assembly GCA_016869715.1). Classification (GTDB taxonomy): domain Bacteria; phylum Pseudomonadota; class Alphaproteobacteria; order Acetobacterales; family Acetobacteraceae; genus Neoroseomonas. The sequence continues at coordinate 32,662 of VGDM01000005.1, read as the reverse complement.
TGCGCGGCCACGACAGTAGATGGTTGTCAGTATGCCACGGGTCATAGGCACCAAATGTGGCGTAAACACCAGCCCCGTTGCAGCGCTGCCGCGCAGCTCCTCAATCGTTCTGGCCATCTCGGGCATGTGGGTATGCTTGAGCAGCCCATAGGGCACCAGATTCTCATTGCTTTCAACGTAACCAAATTTGCTGTCGCCGCCACCACGACCAGCGCCGGAGATACACTTCTTGGCGTCAATCACGATATTGCCGGGGTCGATCAACTTATTGGCCAGCAAGGGCGCAAGCGCTGTCAGCGCCGCCGCCGGAAAACAACCGGGATTGGCAATGCGGTTCTGACCCTCGATCTGTATCGGCCAGACATCGGCCAGGCCATAGGCCCAACCTTTGACGTAGCGATGATCGCCGCCGATATCGATGATCTTTACGTCCTTGGAGATGCGCGCCAATGCCTCGGCCGAGCTGCCCGTGGGCAGCGACGCAAACAGCACATCAAGCTTTGGCAACTTCCCCGCATCCCATTTCTCGATGACCAGATCAGCGAGCTTGGCCGGTGTACCGGGGAAGCGGTCCACAAGCCGGCTGCCGGCGCTGCCCTCACCTGCGGCGTAGACCAGTTCGAAAGACGGGTGGTTTGCGACCAGGCGCATCGCCTCGCCGCCGCCAAAACCGCTGATGCCAACAATGCCAATACGAATGCTCATGGCGATGTCCTGCTGCTGGAGTGGTCTTTGGCTGCTGCATCGGCATTATCGAGACGCTTGCTCATGTACACAGTCACGCCGAACTGCACGTGCTCTTCCTCACGATCCACCCGATAGCCGAGCCTGCCGTAAAATCGAATATTCTCGGCAAACAGCGCATTGGTGTAGAGCCGCATCTCGCTCAGATTGAGGGAGCGGGCGACGTCTTCAGCATGCGCCATCAGCACGCGGCCGAAACCACGGCCTCGATGCCCGGGCGCGACGGCGATGTTGACGATCAGCAGGTGATCAACGCTAGGCACCATCTCAATCAGCGCCGCCGCCTCTCCATCCATGCGCAGCAGGTCTATCAGATGGTTGCGTATTGCCGCTTCATAGTCGGCGGTCATCGGTCGCGACTCCCGTCCAAGGAGCGGCACCCATTTCGCATAGGCTGCGCGGGTCAGGTCGCGGATGGTCGCCACATCAGCGGTGGTGGCGCGCCGCAACGCTTTCTCTCCGGCACCCTTAGATACTTGTGACGCATCGGGTTGGGTGGCGTTGCCATTCTGCATGTGATGCTCCCTTGAGTTGGTCAAAGAAAAACCCCCGAGAGCCAGGGGCTGCGGGGGTTCAAAGATGCGGGCTGATGCCGCCTCAGGTAGTGGGCCGCTACGGGGCGGACCTCACTTTGGGAGGGGCTTGTCTGCACGCAGCCACGAAAGCCGCCGCTGAAAAGCAGCGACGGCGTCGGTTGGCGATGCGGCGGCAAAACCCGGTCATGGAACAAAGCCTAGTGTTACGGCTGAAGGCCTGTCAACGCGGATTTGCGGCCAAGCGCGGCATGGGCATTCAAGCCCGCCCGTGACAAGCCTTGAACTTCTTCCCGCTCCCACAGGGACACGGCGCATTGCGCGGCGTGCGGGCCCAGGTGCTTGGGTCATTCGGATCCACCGCTTCAGGCAGGGCGCGCGCTGATGCGGTGCCGATTGGCGCCGTAATGGGCGGGCCATCCACTTCCATCATCTCAGCGCCCGCGAGCGTCGGGTCCGGGTGGCGCATGTCAAACACACCAATGCCTTCCGGCGCGGGTGGCGGCGCATCCGGGCGGATTTCAATGCGCAGCAGCAGGCTGGTCACGCGTTCACGCAGGTTTTCCAGCATGGAATTGAACAGGCGGAAGGCCTCGCTTTTGTATTCATTCAGCGGATCGCGCTGACCATAGGCACGCAGCCCAATGCCCTGACGCAAATGATCCAATGAAAGCAAATGTTCCTTCCAGGATTGATCGAAAATCTGCAGCAGCAGGGATTTTTCGATCTGGCGGATGATCTCCGGCCCCACATTGGCCGCACGAGACGCATAGGCCTGGGCCGCTGCCTGCATCAGGCGTTCACGCACCGCATCATCATCAATGCCTTCTTCACGCGCCCAATCCGCCACCGGCTGATCAAGGTTCAGGATATCCTTGACGTCACGATCAAGCTTTTCCAGATCCCATTGCTCGGGATAGGCATTTTCCGGAATGGCGCGCGCCACGATATCCGTGATGGTTTCCTCACGCATTTCCGTGATGGTTTCGGCAACCTCATTCGCCATCATGAAGGCGCGGCGCTGGGCATACACTTCCCGGCGCTGGTCATTCATCACGTCATCGTATTTCAAAAGGTTCTTGCGGATGTCGAAATTCCGCGCTTCCACCTTTTTCTGCGCGCGTTCCAGTGCCTTGTTGATCCAGGGATGCACAATCGCCTCCCCTTCCTTCAGGCCGAGCTTTTGCAGCATCCCGCCCATGCGGTCCGACCCGAAGATACGCATCAGATCATCTTCCAAGGACAGGAAGAAGCGCGAGGCACCGGGGTCCCCCTGGCGGCCGGAACGGCCACGCAGCTGATTGTCAATGCGCCGGCTTTCATGGCGTTCCGTACCGATCACGAAAAGCCCGCCGGCGGCGCGCACGATGGGCCGCGCCTCATCCACCTCGGCCTTGTGGCGCGCCAGCGCTGCTTCATATTCAGGGCCTTCAATGGCATTGGCTTCCTGGCGCGCCAGCATTTCCAGATTGCCGCCCAGCTGAATATCCGTGCCGCGGCCTGCCATATTCGTCGCAATCGTCACCGCGCCAGCACGACCCGCCTGTGCCACGATCTCCGCTTCCTGTTCATGGTAGCGCGCATTCAGTACCTGATGCGGGACATTCTTCTTCTTGAGCAAAGCAGAAATGAGTTCTGATTTCTCGATGCTTGTGGTGCCCACCAGGCAGGGCTGGCCGCGCCCGCGGGCCTCTTCGATCAGCTTCGCCACCGCTTCGTATTTTTCTTCGGCGCTGCGATAAACCTCATCATCCTGGTCATTGCGCGCAACCGGCACATTGGTCGGGATTTCCACCACATCTAGCTTGTAGATTTCCGCGAATTCATCCGCTTCCGTCGCCGCGGTACCGGTCATGCCGGCAAGCTTCGGGTAAAGGCGGAAGTAATTCTGGAAGGTGATGGAAGCGAGCGTCTGATTCTCCGGCTGAACTGTCACATGTTCCTTGGCTTCCAGCGCCTGATGCAAGCCATCGGAATAGCGCCTTCCTTCCATCATGCGACCAGTAAATTCATCAATGATCACAATCTTGTCCTGCCGGACAATATATTCGACATCGCGGGTGAAGAGCGTATGCGCCCGCAAGGCCTGGTTCACGTGATGTACCAGGGACACGTTTTCAATGTCATACATATTGCCTTCGGTCAGCAAGCCGAATTGGCGGAGCAATTCTTCCACCCTTTCGCCGCCCAATTCCGTCAGGCTGACGGTGCGCTGCTTTTCGTCCTTCTCATAGGTTTCCTTGTCCTTCACCAACTCCGTCATCACCTCATCGGTGCGGCGGTAAAGGTCGGATGTGTCATCGGTTGGCCCGCTGATGATCAGCGGCGTGCGCGCCTCATCCACCAGAATGCTGTCAACCTCGTCCACGATGGCATAGGCGAATTCGCGCTGGACCATATCTTCCAGCCGATACTTCATATTGTCGCGCAGATAATCGAAGCCATATTCATTATTGGTGCCGTAGGTGATATCGCAGGCATAGGCCGCCTGGCGCTGATCATCTGTCAGGCCATGCACGATCACGCCAACTGTCAGCCCCAGAAAGCCATAGATGCGCCCCATCCATTCGGCGTCGCGCTTCGCGAGATAATCATTCACTGTCACCACATGCATGCCCTTGGCGGGCAGCGCATTCAGATAAACCGGCAGGGTCGCCACCAGCGTCTTGCCTTCGCCGGTCTTCATTTCGGCGATCTTGCCTTCATGCAGCACCATGCCGCCGATCATCTGCACATCGAAATGGCGAAGGCCCAGCACGCGCCGCGACGCTTCTCGCACCGTTGCGAAGGCTTCCGGCAGCAGCGCGTCCAGGGTCTCCCCCTTGGCCAGCCTTTCGCGGAACAAGGCGGTCTGGCCCGCCAGCGCCTTATCCGAAAGCGCCTGCAGGCGGGTTTCCAGCGCATTGATCGCGGGAACGCGGGATTGGTAGCGCTTGAGCGCCCGGTCATTGGAGGTGCCGAAAATGGCGGCTGCAAGGCGGGCAAACATCTGGCGCGTCTATCTCTGACGGGCTCGCGCCCGTTCCTGGCGCCGGGGCGCCTCAAGCATGTTTCGAATTGGCCGCAGAAATAGGCTCCCCCGGGGGGCGGGTCAACGCTTGCGCCTTGTGGGGAAATGGCGCTTCGGTCATGTTCCGGGCCAACCACGTAATTGGAACCAGCCCCCATGCGCCATTCGCGCGGCCTTGCCTCCACCGCCCCCCTTAGCGCCACTCTGGCGCTGCTCCTGGGGGTGGCTTTTGCCCAGCTTAGCCTGGCCCAGCCAGCACCGGCGCCCCCGCCGAGCGACCCCATTGTGGCCCGCGTGGATGGGGAGGAGATTCGCTTCTCAGACCTCGCCAATGCCGCGCAGGAATTGCCCGAGGAATTGCGCGGCGCGCCGCCACAAATGCTCCATCCCCTGCTGCTCGATCAAATGATCGCCGGCCGCGCCGTGGCCGCCGCCGCCCGCCGCGCGGGGTTGGACAAGGATGAGGCGGTGCGCGCCCGCATCCGCCGCGCCGAAGAACAGGGATTGCAGCAAGCCTATCTGTCCCGCGAATTGGCCGGGCGTGTCACGGAAGAACGCATCCGCGCCGCTTATGATGCCGAAATCCGCGCCCGCCCGGCGGAAGAAGAAGTGCGCGCCCGCCATATTCTGGTGCCGACCGAAACCGAGGCGCGCGAAGCCTTGGCCGAAATCCGCGCCGGGGCTGACTTCAATGCCGTGGCGCAGCGCCGTTCCGCCGGGCCTGGGGCGCGCGAAGGCGGTGATCTTGGCTTCTTCAAGCGCGGCGACATGGTGCCAGAATTTGCCGAAGCGGCCTTTGCGCTGCCGGCGGGGCAAATGAGCGCCGCGCCCGTGCGCAGCCCCTTTGGCTGGCACATCATCCGCGTGGATGAACGCCGTGCTTCAGCCCCGCCGAGCTTCGAAGAAGCGCGTGAGACGCTCCGCCAGCGCCTGTTTGAAGATGAAGTCAATGCTGTGGTCGAACGCGCCCGCAGCGCCGCGAAGATTGAGCGTTTCAACCTGGATGGCTCCGCCCCGCGCGCGATTGATGCTGCGGAACCGCCCGCCGCTGCCGCCCCGGCGGGCCGCCCCGCCGCCCCTACCCGTCGCTAGTGCATGCTTGCTTCACATCCGTTCAGCGAACACGCACTGGCTAATTGTCTGATCGCGTTTTCCGAGTCGCCAAGTGGAGCCACTTGGCTTGAAAATGCTCAAAACCCGGAGAAATCCCATGGCCCGACATGATATCCCGACCTCACCGCTTGCCCTGCCCCTGCCGGAAATGCCGCCGGTAACTGGGGTGCACGTGGCATCAGGCCGCGCGGCGATTCGCTACAAGGATCGCGATGATGTGACCGTGATGGCCTTCCCCGCCGGCACCACCGTGGCCGGGGTTTTCACCCGTAATCGCTGCCCCGGCGCCCCGGTGGATTGGTGCCGCGGCGCCCTGCCTGGTGGCAAGGCGCGCGGCCTGGTTGTGACGGCGGGCAATTCAAACGTCTTCACCGGCCGCGCCGGGCGCCGAACTTGCGAGGAAACCGCCAAGGTCGCCGCCGCGATTCTGGGGTGCAAGCCCAAGGAGATTTTCCTGGCTTCCACCGGCGTGATTGGCGAGAAACTGCCGACCGAAAAGCTGATCGCTGCCCTGCCGCGTATTTTTGATATGGCGGCCGAGCGCGATTGGCAGGGCGCGGCCAAGGCCATCATGACCACAGATACCTTCCCGAAAGGCGCCATCCGCAAGGCGCGCATCGGTGATGCAGAAGTCACCATCGCCGGCATCGCCAAGGGCAGCGGCATGATCGCGCCTGATATGGCGACCATGCTGTCCTTCCTGGCAACGGATGCGAAAATCCCCACCGGCGCCCTGCAAGCCTTGCTGAAGAAGGGCGTTGATCGTTCCTTCAATTGCGTGACGGTGGATTCTGATACCTCCACTTCCGACACGGTGATGGTTTTTGCGACTGGTACGGCGAAGCATCCGCGCGTGCCGGCGGAAGGTGGCGCGGTGCTCAAGGATTTTGCGCGCGCCTTGAATGAAGTGCTGATGGAATTAGCGCTGATGGTGGCGCGTGATGGTGAAGGCGCGCAGAAGCTGATCCAGATCAACGTGACCGGTGCGACCACGGCACGTTCGGCACATCGCATTGCAATGTCCATCGCCAATTCGCCTTTGGTAAAGACCGCAATTGCGGGTGAGGACGCGAATTGGGGCCGTATTGTCATGGCCGTTGGCAAGGCGGGCGAACCGGCTGATCGCGACAAGCTTTCGCTCAGTGTCGGCGGCGTCTGGTTGGCGCGCCATGGCGGCGTGGTGGATGGCTATGATGAAGCGCCCGTTGTGCAGCACATGAAGGGGCGCGAAGTGGAAATCACCGTTGATATCGGCCTCGGCAAGGGCAAATCCACGATCTGGACCTGTGACTTGACGCACGGCTATATCGACATCAATGGCAATTACCGGAGCTGATGTGTTACCGGAGCATTTTCAAGCCAAGTGGAATCACTTGGCGACTCGGAAAATGCGACCGGACAAAGATTTAGTGCATGTCCGGTGAGCAAATGCGAAGCGGGCTTGCACTAGAGACGGAGCGCCTGACGCTCCGCCCATTGCAAGCCGATGACGCGGCTGACTTGCATCGTCTGGTGAATGATTGGGAAGTGGCGAAGACCCTCGCACGCGTACCCTTCCCCTATCCGCGCGATTTGGCGGATGAATGGATCGCTTCCACCCGAGCGCAAATTGCCGCCGGCACTGCCTGGCATTTGGCGGTGACGCGGCAGGAGGATGGCGCGGAAGCCCTTCTTGGCTGTGTTGGCCTGACCCTCGATCCCAAGAATCCGAGCGAGGCAGAGCTTGGCTATTGGATCGGTCGGCGCCATTGGGGCCAGGGGCTTGGGCCGGAAGCAGCAGGGCGCCTCGCACATTGGGCGCTCGCCAATTTGGATATTGATCGGCTGGTGGCCTCAGCGCTCGTGGATAATGAACGCTCGGCGGCGGTGTTGCGGCGGATTGGCTTCAAGGAACGCGGCGCGGGCAGCCAGGAGTTTATCTCACGCGGCGGCTTCATGCCGGTACGGTTGTTCAGCGCCACGCGCATGGATATCGCCGTGGAAACAACCGCACCGGTCGAAGCTGCGCCCACCAGCGGCAAGCCGACGCTATTGGTGGCAGCAGTGGCGCTGATTGATTCGGAAGGCCGCGTGCTGTTGGCGCGGCGACCGGAAGGCAAACCGCTTGCCGGCTTGTGGGAATTTCCGGGCGGCAAGGTGGCGCCGGGTGAAACGCCGGAAGAAGCGCTGATCCGGGAATTGCGAGAGGAATTGGGCATTGATGTCAGCGCCGCCTGCCTTGGCCCCTTCACCTTTGCGTCCCACACCTACGAAAAATTCCATCTGCTGATGCCGCTTTATTTGTGTCGGCGCTGGCAGGGCCAGGTGATCGCCATGGAAGGCCAGGCACTCGCCTGGGTGCGGCCCGCGCGGCTTGGCGATTACGCCATGCCGCCCGCCGATATCCCTCTGGTTGCCATGTTGCGCGATTTCCTTTGAGTCTGTGCCCAAATACAGGAGAGTCCCATGCCGAACCCGACCGCTTGCCTGCTGATCATCGGCAATGAGGTGCTATCTGGCCGCACCCGTGATGCCAATCTGCAATTCCTGGCGACACGGCTGGGCGAGATTGGCATTCCCATGAAGGAAGTACGCGTCATCCCAGATGTGCCGGAAGTGATCATCAATACGGTCAATGAAGTGCGTGCGAAGTTCGACCATGTCTTCACCACCGGCGGCATTGGCCCGACCCATGATGACATCACCAGCGAATGCGTTGCGCGCGCCTTTGGCGTGCCATGGGAACCGCACCCGGATGCCTGGCATGCGCTGGAGTCCTTTTACGCGAAGCAGACCCCGCCAGGAGATTTCAACGCAGCCCGGAAGCGCATGGCAACCATGCCGCGCGGTGCGATCCTGATCGAAAATTCGGTTTCCATCGCGCCTGGCTATACCATTGGCAATGTGCATGTAATGGCGGGTGTGCCGCGCATTATGCAATCCATGTTTGAAGCGCTGGCCCCCCGGCTTGAAGGTGGCCCGCCCATTCAATCGCGCAGCGTGCATGCGCATGGTGTGGTGGAAGGCGCGATTGCGGAGGGGCTTTCCGCCATTCAGCAGCGCCATGCCGATCTGGATATCGGTTCCTACCCCTACTACCGCCGGGGCGGCGGCGGAGGGGTCGCGGTGGTGGCGAAGGGTACTGATCTGGCCGGAATTGAAGCCGCCGTACAGGAAGTTTTCACGCTGATGCAAAAATGCGGCGGTACGCCAGAGATGGGCGAACCGGGGTAGTCAGAACCCGTCCGTTTCCCACAAGCGCGCCGAGAAGGTGAAGTTCGTGGCGAAGTTTGCGCAGGCTGATGGCGCACCATCTGGTCGTGACCAGAAGGCGCAGTCGCTGCATTTATGGCTTCGGCTCACGCTGCGCAGCGCGACGGACAAGCGCCACGAAATGCCTCACTGCGCCTGAAGCGTCGTCCCGGCGTGCCGCAATACTCAGGAAGGCCCTCGCCTGGGCTGCGCCCGAAAGCTCGCGGTAGGTCACGCCTTCCAGCGCTATGCGCCGCATGGACGCCGGCACAAGCGTCACACCGAAGCCTCTTGCCACCAGGCTCAGTGCGGTGCTGATGCGCGGCGCCTCCTGGCCCAGTTGTGGGCTGAAGCCGGCCTGAAGGCATGCTGCCGCCATCGCCTCACAGAGCGCGGGTCCCTGTTGGCGCGCGTAGGCAATGAAGGTTTCACCTGCGAGCGCGCGCAGCGGCAACGCAGCATCCTGGCTGGGCGCGCTGCGCGCCAAAGCATGCCCGCTTGGCAGTGCGGCCACCATTGGTTCCGCAAGCAACGGATGCACCACAAGCCCCTCAGGTGCCGCGATGGACGCGCGCAGGAAGGCTACGTCCATCTGCCCGCCGCGTAGCTGCTCCAAGGTCTCCATGCGGAGGTTTTCCTCCATCGTCAGTGAAACCAGTGGGTAGGCCTCACGGAAGGCCAGAATGACCTGCGGTACAAAGGGGTGGAATGGCGCCGTTGGCGGAACCGCGAGCCGCAGATGGCCCTGCTCGCCACGGGCGGCGCGCTTCGCAGCCTCCACCCCCTGGCCCACGCGTGCGAGGGCGGCGAGGGCATCCTCAAGAAAGCTTTGGCCTGCTTCGGTCGGTTCGACACCGCGCGGCAGTCTTCGGAACAACTGCACCCCAAGTTCGCGCTCAAGTGCCTTGATCTGATGGCTAAGCGGAGGCTGCTGAAGCCCAAGCCGCTCTGCGGCACGGGTGATGTGCCCTTCCTCGGCGACCGCGACGAAATAGCGAAGATGACGGAGTTCCATGCCATAAGCCGTGTGTATGGATTTCGACTTGAACCCATTACGGCCGATCTGTCTGGCGTCATGGCGCCTCCACCATCGCCCGCACCTCAGCGGCGCTGATGCCCTTCCCCCTCAGCGTCCGCAGGCTCTCCGCACCATCGCGTTTGGCTAACCTTCGCCCAGCCGCATCGCGCATCAGCGGATGATGCGCATAGCGCGGCACGGGCCAGCCCATCAAAGCCTGGATCAGCCGATGCACATCAGTCGCCGGCTTCAGATCATCCCCGCGCGTCACCAGCGTAATCCTTTGCAGCGCATCATCATGCGTAACGCAGAGATGATAGGATACCGGCACATCCTTCCGCCCTAGCACCACATCGCCAAAAACTTCCGGTCGGCATTCATGCCAGCCCTCATTTTCCTCATACGCCGGCAAGGGTCGGCTGACAGCCTCACAAGCGCGCGCCATGTGAAGCCGGAGCGCATGGGGCTCCCCGCCAGCGATGCGGCGTGCGGCTTCGGCTTCCGGCAAGTCGCGGCAAATGCCCGGGTAAAGCGGCCCATCCGGGCCTTGCGGCGCGGCACCGGCGGCGGCCATTTCGCGCGCGATATCGGCGCGGGTGCAAAAGCAGGGATAGACCAGGCCGCGCGCCGCCAGCCCATCCAAAACCTCGCGATATTCATCGAAATGCGCGGATTGCCGGCGCGGCGCCTCATCCCAATCCAGGCCCAGCCAGCGCAAATCTTCCAATAGCGCAGCCTCATATTCAGGGCGGCAGCGCATGGTATCTACATCCTCGATCCTGAGCAAAAACCGCCCCCCGGTCGCGCGCGCACGGCGCCAGGCAAATAGCGCAGCCCGCGCATGGCCCAGATGCAAATACCCCGTCGGGCTCGGCGCGAAGCGCGTTATTTCAGGCGTTGCATCCATGGCTTCCGCCGGGTAGCGGGCGAAGTGCATCGCAAGCAAGGGGAGAAGCCCGGATGGCTGCATTGGAAGGCCCGCAATATGGCCCCGCTTCGGGTGGCAAGCCCGATTCGATTGTGCTGCTGCTGCATGGCGTCGGGGCGGATGGCTTTGACCTGATTGACCTGGCCCCGGTCTGGGCGGAAGCCCTGCCCAATACGCTGTTCATCGCCCCCCATGCGCCCTTCCCGTTCAAAGGCGTCCCCTTCGGCCGGCAATGGTTCGACATTATGGACCGCACGCCAGCGCGGCTTGAAGCGGGGCTCCGCCATGCCGCCGCCATCCTTGGCGATTTCACCCACGCGAAGCTCACGGAACTCGGCCTTGGCGCAGACCGGCTCGCGCTGATGGGCTTCAGCCAGGGCGCGATGGTGGCGCTATTCGCCGGTCTGCGCGGCGTAGCGCCGGCCCCGGCCTGCATTCTGGCCTATTCCGGCGCGCTTTTGGCACCGGATAGCTTCGGCGCCGAAATCTCTGCCCGCCCGCCCGTGCTGCTTGTGCATGGCGAAGCGGATGAGGTAGTGCCCACCAATGCCAGCCGCCAAGCCGCACTGGCTTTACAGGCGGAAGGGGTGCCGCATGAACTCCTGCTCCGCCCCGATCTTGCCCATGGGCTGGATGATGCTGGGCTTGCCGCCGGCACAGCGCTGCTGGCGCGCAGCCTTTCGCGTGTTGCAGGCAGATGAAACCTGCCTTGGATAGCTTGCGGCGCGGCGCGGCGCATGTCATGAATTCTCAAGTCGCGGCGGCACCACTACATCTGGGGGTTCCCGCCCATTAGAACCCCCGCATGATGTGGCGCCACGCTGGAAGGAGCGAGGCTTGCCAGATGGCGGTACCTTCGCGGGGGCGAATGCCTATCCCGCGCTTGTTCTGAATGCGGATTTCCGCCCGCTTTCCTATTTTCCACTGTCCGTTTGGTCCTGGCAGGATGCAATCAAGGCCGTTTTTCTGGACCGCGTTTCCGTGCTGAATGAATATGATGTGGAGGTGCATTCGCCCTCCATCGCGCTGCGCTTGCCGAGTGTAATTGCGCTAAAGGAATTCATCCCCGCCGCGCGCCGTCCGGCCTTCACGCGCTTCAATGTTTTTCTGCGCGATCATTTTGAATGTCAGTATTGCGGCGGTGGCTATCCCACGCCGGATTTGACCTTTGATCATGTGGTGCCGCGTTCCCGCGGTGGGCGAACTTCCTGGGATAATGTGGTGACCGCCTGCGGGCCGTGCAATTTGCGGAAGGGGAGCCGCCTGCCGCGCGAATGCGCCATGATCCCGCGCCAGACGCCGCGCCAGCCGACAAGCTGGGAATTACAGGAAAATGGCCGGTCCTTCCCGCCCAATTATCTGCATGAAAGCTGGCGGGATTATTTGTATTGGGACAGCGAATTGGAGAATTAGCGCTTTGCGTTTCGCGTGATACTGCCTGGATTATCCCGACTGGCGCAAAGGGTGCGTCAGCAAGCGATCCAAACGCTGTTCCTGATCCGCACAAAATTCCGCAACACCAATGACCATGCCAAGCTGCCCCGTTGCCGGTTCTGCGCGATAAGTGCCGAACAGCCTGTCCCAGCAGGAAAGGCAAAAGCCGAAATCGCTATCGGTTTCTGCGCGCACTTCGGAATGATGCACGCGATGCATATCGGGCGTCACCAGCACCAGGCGCAACGCGCCATCCAACCAGGCGGGCAAAGCCAGGTTCGCGTGGTTGAAAAGGCTGGTCGCGTTCAGCAAAACCTCAAACACCAAAACGGCCTCTGGCGGCGTGCCGAGCGCGATTACAGCGGCCATCTTGATCGCCATGGACAATAGGATTTCGAGCGGATGGAAGCTTAGCCCGGAAGACGCATCCAATTCCGGGTCAGCGTGATGCACACGATGCAGGCGCCACAGCACCGGCACAGCATGAAAGACGCGATGCTGAAAATAGATCAGCAGATCAAGTAGCAGCGCTGCCAAAATGCCCGCCACCGCCCCATGCAGCCCCAACCAGCGCAGCAGCTCAAGCCCCAGGCTTTTCGGCAATGAGTGCCGCGCCAACGGCAGTGGCAGGGGCCAGCAGCCGCACCAGCAGGGAAGCAATCACCACCAGCCCGAGATCCGCCAGCCAGCACCGCCAGGAAAGCCGCTGCGCTCGGCGCGGAAAGGCGCGTTCCAGCACCAGCACGGCACAGAGCACACCCAGCAAGGCGGCCAGCCGAATCAGCAGTTCATGGGCCAGCATAGCCACGGAAGTTCTTTCATCATCACGGCATAGCTTGTGTCGCGCGCCATGAGTTGGAATGCTCAATCCCATGATAACACGTAAATACCCCCGCTGATGACCCTTGGCTTTCTGGAATGGTCCGCCCGGCGCGGGGGGTTGCTGCTGGCGCTTGGCATTTTCGCGGGGCTTTTCATTCCGCCCTTGGCCGCCTTGTTTCGTGATGCGGTGACCTTCACGGTTGCGACGCTCATGACAATGGTGCTGCTGCGCGTGGATTTGGCTCAGGTGGTGGCGTATTTGCGCCGGCCCGTGCTGGTAGTGCTGCTGGTTGGCTGGATGATGCTGGTCTGCCCCGTTCTGCTGTTTCTGGTGCTGCGCGGGTTTGGTTTGGAAGGACCCTTGGTTGCGGGGCTGGTGATCAGCGCGATGGGCTGTGCTGCCACCTCCTCCCCCGCATTTGCACGAATGGTGGGGCTCGATGGAGAGATTTCGTTGGTGGTCGTCATCATCACCACCCTGATCGTACCCTTCACTGCGCCACCGTTGGCGCTTGGGTTGATGGGCATAGATTTGGCGATTTCGCTTTCTGCGCTGATGGGGCGCCTGATGCTGGTGGTGGGCCTGCCCTTGTTGATTGCGGTGGCTTTGCGCCGGCTTTTTGGCCCCGCGCGGCTGCAACGCTATGCCGGCGCCCTGGATGGGTCCGTGGTGTGGCTTGTGGTGATTTTCGGCTTTGGCGTGATGGATGGGATGCTGGCTAAAATCACCTCAGACCCTGCCTGGGTGATGGGTGGATTGGCCTTGGCCTTCGCGGCAAATTTCTGCCTGAATGCCGCAACCGCCTTAGTATTTGCCCCCACCGGCAAGAAACTGGCGCTGACGGCGGGTTTGCTCGGCGGCAATCGCAATATGGCGCTGTTTCTGGCGGTGCTGCCGGCGGCGACCGATGAGCGTATTCTGCTGTTCTTCGCGCTTGGGCAATTTCCGCTTTTCCTGACGCCCTTCCTGCTGCGGCCAATCTATGCGCGCTTCAGGCTGGCTTAGGCGCGTGGTTGCTCCAGCGCCAGCAACACACGCTCCGGCGTCGCCGGCAGATCAAGCGTGGTAATCCTCGTCGCGTCGCAAAGCGCATTCCACACCGCAGTCGCCAGCATCAGTGGCGGTTCGCCCACACCTTTGGAACGAAATATCGTCTCCGCCCGCGCTGGCGCATTGGCGAGCAAGCGTAGCCGGAAATCCGGCGGCGCATCGCGGCTGCCGGGGATTTTGTAGGTGGAGGGGCCGAGCGTGCGTTGCCGCCCTTCCTTGTCCCAAAAAAGGCTTTCCGTGGTGAGCCAGCCAAGCCCTTGCACAAAACCGCCTTCAATCTGGCCGCGATCAATTGCGGGGTTCAGCGAACGCCCGCAATCCTGCACCAGATCAGCGCGCAGCACGCGATGTTCGCCGGTGAGTGTATCCACCACAACTTCCACCACCGCCGCGCCATAAGAAAAATAGAAGAATGGCTCCCCCCGCATGGATTTCGCATCCCAATGAATGTCGGGCGTGCGAAAGAAGCCGGTGGCGGAAAGCGAAATGCGCTGCACCCAGCAGCGATGCGCCAGATCGCCGAATTCCATGGCGCGATTGTCGCCGGGCTTGCCAACAAAAACGCGACCTTCGGCGAAGCCGATCACCTCCACCGACACTTCCCACAGCCGCGCAGCCTCAGTGGCCATGCGCTCGCGGATGGCGATTGATGCCAGATGCGCGGCCCAGCCATTCAAATCAGAACCGGTGGAGGCAGCCGTGGGTGCCGTATTGGGCACCTCGGCCGTGCTGGTTGGCGTGATGCGAATGCGGCCAATCGGCACACCAAAGGCATCCGCCACCACCTGCGCGATTTTGATATTGAGCCCCTGGCCCATTTCCGTCCCGCCGTGATTGAGCCGGATGGACCCATCCGCGTAAACATGCACTAGGGCGCCGGCCTGGTTGAGGTGCATGAGGCCGAAGGAAATGCCGAAGGCCAGGACAAAACTGCCAAGGCCTCGGCGCAAAAACGGATGCTGCGCATTGAAGGCGGCGATGTCCGCGCGCCGCGCGGCCCAGCCGGCATCTGCCATGGCTTCAGCATAGACGCGGCGGATCAAATCGCCTTCCAGCGACTGGCCATAAGGCGCCTTACTGCCATTCTCGCCGCCTGCGAAATTGCGTGCGCGCACCGCTTCCAATTCTTGCCCGGTAGCGGCAGCGACATGGCGCAGCACATCCTCCATCAGCACCACGCCTTGCGGGCCACCAAAGCCGCGAAATGCCGTATGGCTGACAGTATTAGTGCGCAGCGCCAGTGCGCGCAGCTTCACCGCCGGCACATCATAGCAATTCAACCCATGGGTCAGGGCGCGAAACACCACGCCGCCGGTCAGATCAAGGCTATGCCCGCCATCGGCGGCGAGCATCGCCTCCAGCCCCGTGATGCGCCCCGTTGCATCAAACCCTGCGTGCCAGCGATACAGGAAGGGATGGCGCTTGCCGGTCGCCGCCATATCCGCCTTGCGCGATAGGCGCAGTTTTACTGGCCGCCCGGTGATGCGCGCGGCGAGTGCCGCTGCCGCCGCGACCCAGGACGCATTGCTTTCCTTGCCACCAAAACCGCCACCCATACGCCGGCAGCGCACGGTGATGCGGTTAAAATCACAGCCCAGCACGCGCGCTGCGATATGCTGCACTTCGGTCGGGTGCTGGGTTGAGGAGGTGATGGCGATATCGCCATCCTCACCTGGCAGGGCCATGGCGATCTGGCCTTCCAGATAGAAATGTTCCTGCCCGCCGGCGCCAAATTCGCCGGATGCCTGCATGGGCGCTGCGGCAATCGCGCCCGCTGCATCGCCCACCGCGATCTCCTGCGGTGGCAGCAAATAGGCTCCTGCGGCCAAAGCATCCTCAATGGAAAGAATGGCCGGCAGCGCTTCGATTTCGGGTTTCAGCGTCGAAAGTGCCGCCAGCGCCGCATCGCGGGTTGCGCCCACCACCAGCGCGATGGGTTGACCGTGATGGCGCAAGTCTCCATCGGCAAAAAGCGGTTCCACTTCGCGGCCTGAGGGCGAGATATCATTCGCCCCCGGTACATCCCGCGCCGTCAGCACCGCGACAATCCCCGGCATGGCGCGCGCCGCCGCAACATCCAAAGTCCCAAGTCGCCCATGCGCGACGGGCGAGAGTAATAACGTGCCATGCAACATGCCCGGCGCTTCCGGCACATCATCTACGAAGGGCGCGCGGCCCGTCACATGGCCGAGCGCCGAATCATGCGCCAATGCCGCGCCTTGAGCGATTGGCGCATTCATGGCGCGATGAACCGCGGTGCATGAGGCGTGGCCAGGGCCATGATTTCCGCTGCCGTATCTGGCCGCGCTGCGCGCCAATAAAGCCGCAGCATCAGATTGCGCGCGGCGATGCGGCGATAATTGGCAGTGCCGCGCAAATCATCCATGGGTGTGATGGCGCGCGCCAAAGCCTCACCCGCCATGCGCGCTTGCGCTTCGGTGAAGGGCGCGCCATGCAGCATTGCTTCGGCTTCCGGTGCGCGCGCCGCCATTGGTCCGCAGCCGCCATGGGCGATACGCGCGCGGGTAATCACCTGATGATCACGTTCCAGCAGCACCGAAAGCCCAACCGCGCTGATATCCTGATCATGCCGGCGGGAGAGTTTTTCGGCAGCGAAAATCGCCCCCGGCGCAGGCCTTGGGATGAAGATTCGCGCAATGACCTCATGCTCGCCCAGCGCATTGCGCCGATAGCCGAGCAGGAAATCCCGAACCGCGACGTCGCGCATGCCACTAGGCCCCGCGAGGGTGACCTGCGCGCCAAGCGCCAGCAGGGGCGGCAGCGCATCGCCAATCGGGCTTGCGGTGCCCAAATTGCCGCCAAGCGTGCCAAGTGCGCGGATTTGGCGAGAGCCCAAGCGCCGCAACAGCGTGGCAAAACCCGCGAAATCCCGATCATCGGCGATCAGATCAAACAGCGCCGCATAGGGTTCCGCTGCACCAACCGAAAGCCCCTCTGCCCCCGCGCTAATGCCACGCAATTCTACAACATCACGCAGGCAAATAATCGCAGCGGGATTGTCGCGATGTTCCGAAAACCGCAGGCCGAGATCAGTGCCGCCGGCCAATAACCATGCCTCAGGGTTTTCGCGCCGCAGCTTCAGGGTTTCAGCCAAACTGCGCGGCAGGAAAAAGCGATGCTCGGGCGGGCCAAGGGCGGTCACGTCAGTTACGGGGCAGGACGGCGCGGGTTCCTCCGCCACCGGCAAGGCCGCCATGGCATCCAAAATTGGGCGATAGCCGGTGCAGCGGCAAAGGTTTCCGGCCAAAGCCTCATGCGCGTCACCACCCATCCGCGCATGGGCGTAAAGCGACATGACAATCCCCGGCGTGCAGAAGCCGCATTGTGTGGCCTCGGCGACCAGCACTGCGGCCTGCACGGGGTGCAGCGCGCCATCGGGGCTGGAAAGCCCCTCCACACTGCGCAGCGCCAGGCCATGCGCCTGGCCGAGCGTCATCAGGCAGGCATTCACCGGGGCGCGGGCGCCATCCGGCGCCTCAATCACCACGGTGCAGGCGCCGCAATCACCCTCCGCACAGCCTTCCTTGGTGCCGGTTAGCCCCGCCGCACGAAGCCAATCGAGCAGGGTCATGGCTGGGGGCGTGTCACCGGGCAGGGACCGCGTTTCGCCATTCAGGGTGAAGCAGATGGACATGCCGCTCATGTAAGGCGGATCGGGGCGGGTTCAAACCGGGGGGCCTCTGACCTTGCTAACGGCTACTCCCCTTTTTCCAGCCGTTCGATATCCTCATCCAAAAAGCCTAAATGGTGGCCGATTTCGTGGATCAGCACGGTCCGCACCAGGCGGAACAAATCCTCCCCAGATTCGACCCATTCCAGCAGGATGGGTTCGCGGAATAGCAGGATGTGGTCCGGTTCTGCCGGCGTTGCGGCGCTGGTTTTTTCAGTGAGCGGCACGCCAAGGTAAAGCCCCGTCAGCTCATAGGGGTTTTCGATGCCGAGTTCGCGGAGCATTTCCCCATCCGCGACGTCATCCACCAGGATGGCGACGCCCTGCAGCAGATCACGGAGCGGCTTCGGGATGGCGGCAAGCGCATCCTCGGCCAATGCGATCAGGTCTTCGGCACTGGGGGGTGTGGTGAAGCGCATGGGCGCTCATGCGTCCCGAAGCGCCCCTTGGTCAAGCGGCGCTTCGGTTTAGGCAAGCTACAATCTAACCCTCAATCACACTTGCGCGCTGGCCACCGATAATGGACAGGAATTCGCGCCGTGTGCTGGCATCATCACGGAAAGCGCCGAGCATGCGGCTGGTCACCATCGTCACGCCCGGCTTGTGGATGCCGCGCGTGGTCATGCATTGATGCGCCGCTTCAATCACCACGGCGACACCTTTCGGCTTCAGCACCTGTTCGATAGTATTCGCGACCTGTGCCGTCAGCTTTTCCTGGATTTGCAGGCGCTTTGCATAAACTTCTAAAACGCGGGCGAGCTTGCTGATGCCCACCACGCGGCCCTGCGGCAAATAGGCGATATGCGCGCGACCGATGATTGGCACCATATGGTGTTCGCAATGGCTTTCCATGCGGATGTCCCGCAGGATCACCATTTCATCATAGCCATCGGTTTCTTCGAAGGACCGTGCGAGCAAATCTACCGGGTCTGTCTCATAGCCCGCGAAGAATTCTTCATAGGCGCGGGCGACGCGCGCGGGAGTGTCCACCAGGCCCTCGCGGTCCGGGTCGTCGCCGGCCCAGCGCAGCAACGTGCGCACTGCGGCTTCGGCTTCCGCGCGGGACGGGCGCGGCTCCAGAGAGGCATTGGCCGTAGTGAGGCCAGAGGCAGGAGTTTGAATATTCACGGTATTGGTCTTTCCCAAGGTCAAAGCGGCGCTAGAAGGCAGGGGGCTTTGCGACGCCAACACACCCTATGTGGGCCGCCCCGCCGAAATGGCAAGGATTTACCCCCGCTTGGCGTCGGGCGCCCGGCTGGAGTAACTTGGCAACTCCATAACCAACCAGAAGAACCCGCCATGCTTGATGCCGTAGCCCCGCTTGCCGCCAACTCAACCAAGGCGAAGCTTTATGATGCGCTGATCATCGGCGCCGGTTTCGCCGGCTTGTATCAGCTCCATTCACTCCGGGATCGGCTCGGGCTTTCCGCCCATGTGCTGGAAGCGGGCGATGGCGTGGGCGGCACCTGGTATTGGAACCGCTATCCGGGCGCGCGCTGCGATTCCGAAAGCCATAGCTATTGCTATCATTTTTCGGATGAGCTGGTGCAGGGCTGGGAGTGGTCCGAGCGCTACCCGAGCCAGCCGGAGATTCTGCGCTACCTGAATTACGCTGCCGATAAGCTGGATTTGAAGCGCGACATCGCCTTTGGTGCGCGCGTGGTGGTGGCGCGTTATGATGAAGCGGAAAATCTTTGGCATGTGCAGACCGAACAGGGCGGGTATTATGCGGCGCGCTATCTGATCTCGGCCGTTGGCTGCCTTTCTTCGGCCAATCTGCCGAAGATTGATGGCATCCCGGATTTCCAGGGCAAATGGTATCACACCGGCGAATGGCCGCATGAGGGTGTGGATTTCACGGGTAGGCGCGTGGGCGTGATCGGCACCGGGTCCACCGGCATTCAGGCCATTCCGGTGATTGCAGCCGCCGCTAAGCATTTGACTGTCTTTCAGCGCACGGCGAATTATTCGATCCCCGCGCGGAATGCGCCGCTGACCGATGATTTCAAGAAATATGTGCGCGAGAATTTCGCCGAAATTCGTGATGTGATGCGCTCCACCGTCAATGGCCATCCCTGGCGCATTGCGGATCGTTCCGTGCTGGAAGTCTCCGACGATGAACGGAACGAGATTTTTGAAAAGGCCTGGGAAAAGGGTGGCCTCAGGCTGCGTGCCGAATTCCGTGATGTATTGACGAATGAGGAAGCTAATAGGATCGTCTCCGACTTCCTCAAGAACAAGATCGGCCAGATCGTGACGGACCCCGCCAAGGCCGCGATCCTTGCCGATATTGATCACGGCTTCGCGACCAAGCGTCCGCCGATAGATACCGGCTATTTCGAAGCCTATAACCGCGATACGGTTGATCTGGTCAATCTGCGGGCTGAACCGATTGAGCGCATCACCGCCCGGGGCGTGAAGACCAGCAAGGCCGAATATCCTTTGGATATCATCGTGTTTGCGACCGGCTTTGATGCCATGACCGGGCCTTTATTCAACCTGAATATCGCGGGGCGCGATGGTGTGGCTTTACGCGATGTCTGGCGCGAAGGGCCGCGCAGCTACTTGGGCCTGCACGTGGTGGGTTTCCCCAATCTGTTCACCATCACCGGGCCTGGCAGCCCTTCCGTGCTGACCAATATGCCTGTTGCCATCGAACAGCATGTGGATTGGATCACGCGTTGCATCGCGGATATGCGCGCTGCCGGCCAGACGCGCATTGAAGCGAAGCCCGCTGCGGTGGATGATTGGATGGTGCAGGTGCAGGAAGTGGCCAACCGCACGCTTTTCCCGAAAACGCCGCATTCCTGGTATCTGGGCGCCAATGTGCCTGGCAAGCCGCGCGTGTTTATGCCTTATATTGGCGGCATGGCGCGGTATCGGCGAATTTGCGATGAGGTGGCGGAGAAGGGGTATGAGGGGTTTGCGTTGGGCGCCTGACTACGCGCCCGGTCCTTCGCCAATGCTCACCATGCGCCGAACCTCCTCGCCCATGAAGCCAATGGCGGCTCGCGCACGTCGGCCCAGAATGGCCGCGACATCGTAAAGTTCTTGCACCACGCCTTCAAAGCGGAGCCAATGCGGCGCACCGCCTGATGTCAGATCAATGACCATCACGCCGCAGCGCGGCTCCGCCCCGCGCGACTTCAGCGCATCGTCCAAGGCAAGCCCGCTGAAAGTACGATTTTCACGCGGCAGCGAAAGCCCCACCAACGCGTAATCGCCCAAAAAACTCATGCCGCGCAAAAAGCCAGGGCAGAAGGCAATCGGTTCAAACTTCCCGCTTGCCACATCAAGGCGGCCGAATTCCCCGCTGCCAGCATTCAGCAGACAAAGCGTACCCTTATGCAGCCGCGGCGAATGCGGCATGGAAAGCCCCTGCGCCACAACCTCTCCAGACGCCACATCAATCACCTGCCCGCCGGCGGCGCGATGTTCGCGCCAGCCATCCGCCACAACCGATACGCTGGCGGGCGGTGCGGGCAATGATCTGTTCTTCGTCACCGATGCTGGCGATCAGGTGATCGAACTCACCGGCGGAGGTGCTGATACCATCATCGCCTCGGTCAGCATGACCATGCCTGATCAGATTGAGGTACTTCGGATTGACAGCGGCATTTTCGGCATCGCCATCACTGGTGGTGCGGGCAATGACATGCTGATCGGCAATGGGCTTGCCAATAATTTCAATGGCGGCGCGGGGGATGATGTGATCCTGGCGGGCAATGTGACGCTTGCGGATATCTATGCGCTGTTTGCGACCTAGGCTTTGTTCTCCGCCATCCCCTAAACCGGCTCCAACCCCTTGGCGCGGAGCAACTTGGCATCCGCGCCTTCAACCAAAAACGCCATGAAGGCGCGCGCAGCTTCCGGCTGCGGCGCCTCGGCGAAGATGGCGGCGGAGAAAGTCATGACCTCGCCAATTTCAGCGGGCAGCGTGCCGATAATGTCTATCCCCGGCACGGTCATCAATTCGCTGACTTGCTGAATGGCGAGTGCGACTTCGCCGCGCATCAGCAATTCTCCGGTAAAACCCTGCGGGATCACGGTGGCTTTCGCATCCACCTCCGCCGCAATGCCAAGCCTTTCGATCAACCCCGCAAAGAACAGCCCGCTTGCGCCCGCGCGGGAATAGGCCAGTGATGGTGTTGCCAGCAGTGTCGCGCGGAAGGCTTCTGGCGTGCTGATGTCGGGCCGCTGTGCGCCGGCCGCGACCGCAACACCAATATGGGACAGCGCCAAATCGCGCTGGCTGCCCTGCGCGAAAACCCCATTGGCGATGAAATCATCCACCGCCGCCGCGGTCAGGATCGCGATATCGCCCCGCGCGCCATCCGCAATGCGCTGAGAAATGTTTTTCGTTGGGTCAAACACCATGGCCGGGGCAGGGTTGGTCTTCGCCCAAAGCGGCGCTAGCACGTCAAGCAGGCCCTGAAGCGCCAGGGTGGACATGATCGAAAGCGGCTGAGCCATGGGTGGGTTCCTTATGCATTGATCACGGCCAGAATGGCGCCTGCTAAGCCGCGCGGCAATGTGGCAGAGATCACCCTGAAATCGCCACGAAGTCAGGCTTTCATCCCCTCAACATGGAAGGAAAACCCGATGACCCAAACGCGGCTCACTTTGGCGCTTTGCTTCGGCCTGCTCACCCTCGCCGGCGGCGCCCAAGCCCAGGCCCCCGAAGGCTGCGCGCGGCATGAAGCGCGCTTCCCGGCCTTGTTCGGCAAGACGCCTGAGGAAGTGCGCGCTGCCCTGCAAGCCATGCCCGGCATCAGCACCGTGCGCATGGGCGGGCCGACCACACCGATGACGAAGGATTACCGGATAGATCGCGCCACCTGGCTGATTGAAGGCGGCGTGGTGACACGGATTACCTGCGGCTGAGGCTCCCCACCCCCACCAAACCCGCCACCACCCCACAAAGCCCCGCCATGGCCCAAAAAATCCCGGCCCCCAGCGCCGCATAGCCAGGCCCGGACGCCAAGGTCAGCAGCGTCGTCATCGCCCCCACCGCGGCCCCCAGCAGCGTTTGCGCCGTACCGCCCAGGCTTGCCGGCACGCGTTCCTGCAATAGCCGTATCGCCGCCAGATGCATGGCGCCAAAGGTCAGCGCATGAAGCGCCTGCGCGAAAATCAGCGGCGGCAGGCTTTCAGCAACCGCCACGATCGGCCAGCGGACCAAGCCCGCCCCGGCGGCGAGCCATATCAAGCCCCGCACGCCAAGCCGTTCCACCAGGCCGCGCCCCCACAGGAATAGCGCCACCTCCGCCACCACACCCCAGGCCCAAAGCAGGCCGATCACCCCCGCGCTGAAGCCCAAAGCCTGCCAATGGATGGACCCAAAGGCGTAATAGGCCGCGTGGCTGCCCTGCATCAGCGCGGCAAGCACCATCAGCCGGCGCAACCAGGGCAGCGCGAGTGCCGCGCGAAACCCGCTTGCCCCGCCGCGCCCAAAGCCCTCAGCACGCGGCAACAGAAAGGCCGCCGCCGTGCCAAGGCCAAGCATGGCGGCAATCAGCCAGGCCGCACTCCCCGCGCCCAAAACACTCACAAACGCGCCAGCCAGCACGGCAGCCAGAATATAGCTTGCCGAACCCGCCGCACGGGCGCGCCCATAATCAAAGCCAGGGGGCTCCCGCGCGGCGCGCAGCGCCATGGCATCGGCAAGTGCGGTGGTCGGCGCAAGTGCGGCCGCCATTGCCAAATTCACCAAAAGCAGCGCCCAAAACCCGGCCGCCACGCCAAACCCCGCCGCGAAGGCCGCCGCCGCGCCGGTGCAGCAAATCAGCACAAGCCGAGGATCGCCCAGCCAATCCGCAACGCGCCCGCCCAAAGGCCCCGCCAGCAATTTCAGCGCACTCCCGGCAGCCAAAACCGTGCCCAGATCAGCCGGCGTCAACCCGCGCGAGAGCAATAGCGGCGGCAGAAATGGCATCATGACGCCAAAGGCCGCGAATTGCGCGGCATAAATCAGGGCGAAACGGGTGGCGGGGTTCATCACAGGCCCGCCACCCTGCCCGTAGCCGCCACCATGGACAAGCGCGACGCATCATGTCACGGAGCGTCGCGTTTTTCTTTCTTGGACATTGACCCCCGCATGTTCGAACCCAGGGTTCGCGCCATCCTCGGCCCGACCAATACCGGCAAGACCCACCTCGCGATTGAGCGGATGCTCGCCCATGCCTCGGGCAGTATCGGCTTTCCGCTCAGGCTGCTGGCGCGTGAAAATTATGATCGCATGGTGGCGATGAAGGGTGAGCGCTTCGTCGCGCTCATCACTGGTGAGGAAAAGATCGTGCCGCACGAGGCGAAGTATTTTGCGTGCACGGTGGAAGCCATGCCGCTGGATCGGCCGGTGGAATTCCTCGCCGTGGATGAAATCCAGCTTTGCGCGGACCCGGATCGCGGGCATGTGTTTACTGATCGGCTGCTCAATGCGCGTGGCATGGTGGAGACCATGTTTCTGGGGGCGGAGATCATTGCGCCCTTGCTCCGCCGCCTGATCCCGCGTGCCGAGATTGAAACCCGCGCGCGCTTGTCGCAACTGACCTACGCCGGCCCCGCCAAGCTGTCGCGCCTGCCGGCACGTTCCGCGATTGTCGCTTTCAGCGCGCAGGAAGTCTACGCCATTGCCGAAGCCGTGCGCCGCCGGCGCGGTGGCTGCGCAGTTGTGATGGGCCGGCTTTCGCCGCGCACGCGCAATGCTCAGGTCGCGCTTTATCAAAACCGGGAAGTGGATTTCCTGGTTGCGACAGATGCGATTGGCATGGGCCTCAATATGGATGTGGACCATGTCGCCCTTGCCGCACTCAATAAGTTTGACGGCCATCAGCCGCGCGCGCTGACGGCGCAGGAAATTGCGCAAATCGCCGGTCGCGCTGGGCGTGGCATGCGTGATGGCACTTTCGGCACCACGGCGGATGCGCCGGTTCTGGATGATGAGATCATCACGCAGATCGAAACCCATGCCTTTGAAGCACTGAAGACCTTGGCTTGGCGCAATGCCGATCTGGATTTCTCATCGGTCGAGAATTTGCTTGATGCGCTTGGCGCGCCGGCGCCGCAGCCTGGCCTCGCCAAGGGCCATGATGCGGTTGACCACATCACGCTTTCCATGCTGGTGCGCGAAGAAGAAATCCGTGGCCTCGCGGATACCGCATCGCGCCTGCGGCTATTATGGGAAGCCTGCCAGGTGCCGGATTTCCGCAAGCTTGCGGATGATAGCCACACGCGGCTTTGCGCGCGGATTTTCACGCATCTGGCGCGCGAAGGCCGCCTGCCGCGCGATTGGGTCGCGTCATCGCTCGCGCAGCTTGGCATGACGGAAGGTGATCTTGATACGCTGATGGCGCGGCTTTCGGGCATTCGCGTCTGGTCCTATATCGCCGCCCGCGCCGATTGGCTGGATGATGCCGCTGGCTTACAGGCGGATGCACGGCGCGTTGAAGACATGGTCTCGGACGCGTTGCACGAAAGCCTGACCGCGCGCTTTGTGGACCGCCGCGCGGCGCATCTGATCAGGGCGCTTGATGAAAGCGATGAGGAATTGCTCTCCGCCGTCACGCGCCGCGGCGAAGTGGTGGTGGAAGGCCATCCGGTCGGCCATGTGAAGGGCTTCCTGTTTGAACCCGATGCGGCAGCGGTGAAGGAAGAAGAACGCCGCGTGGTGCTGCGTGCCGCACGCCGCGCGCTGGGCGCTGAAATCCCACGCCGTGTGGCCATGCTGGAAGCCGCGAAGGATGAGGCTTTTGCGCTCACACCGCAGCACGCCGTAACCTGGGCCCATGCCCACGCACCCAATATGCCCGCGGGCCTTGGCGATATTGCAGAAGTGGCGAAGCTGAAGCCCGGTTCCGAACCCGGCAAGCCGCTGATTGAGGTATTGCCCTCAGAATTTCTCGATGGCGCGCAGCGTGAGCGTATTCGTGCGCGCCTCGCTACCTGGATCGAGGCTTTGGTGAAACGCGATCTTGGCGCGATTTTCGTGGCCGAAGAGAAGGCCAGCGAGGATAATACCCTGCGCGGCCCAGCCTATCGCCTGCGGGAGGAATTGGGCCTCGCCATGGGGGCAACGGATGGCGACATCCGCCCTGACCTCCGCCAGAAGCTGAAGGGCATTGGCATTCGCGCCGGGCGCTATGCGCTTTACGTGCCGGAAGCCTTGAAGCCGCGCGCCATGGCGTTGCGCGCGCAGCTTTGGTCGTTGCTCAGGGGCATTGAAACGCCGAAACTGCCCTCGGGCGGACTGATCGCCGTGGCACCGCCCGCCGATTGGCCGCGTGGCTTTGCCGAGACGATGGGCTGGCTGCCCTCTGGCCCCGTTTTGCTGCGGCTTGATGTCGCGGAACGCATTGCCGGCGAATTGGGCCATCTGACGCGCAAATCGCCTGCCCTGCTGCCGGGCGATCTGGCGAGCCGGCTTGGGATCAAGGGCGAAAACCTCTGCCCCGTGCTGGAGGCCATGGGCTTCCACCTGATCCCGGCGGAAACGCTCGATGAGAAAAACTTCGGCCCGCCCGCGCCCGCGCGCATCGGCCAGCAGCGCGCGCCCCGCTTTGAACCACGCCAACACCAAGGCCCGCGCCGGGATGACCGGCGGAAGGATCGCCGAGGCCCTCGGCCCGATCAGCGCCGGCAGGAAGCCGCGCCAGGTGAAGGTGTGGCGCCCGATCAGGCGCCGCCCGAACAGCAGCGCCCGGAACGCCGGCCAGATCATCGCCCGGATCGCCGCCCGAAGCCCGAAGGCGGGCAGCAGCAACAGCAGCAGCGCCAGCATTACGGCCAGCAGGGCGGCAATGACCGCCCGCGCGGCCCTCGCCCGCCGCGTGAGGATCGCGTCTCCCTGCCGCCCATGCCGCGCCCTGATAGCCCCTTTGCGGTGCTCGTTGCCCTGAAACTCAAGAAGGATTGAGCAAGGGGCGGTGGCGGCCGAGGCGGAAGGGCGGGATTATCAGCGGCTGGATGCCTGGCTCTGGTGCGCGCGCTTTCGCAAGACGCGGGCGGAATGCGCGCGACAGGTGGAAAGGGGCGTGGTGCGGATCAATCGCCAACCGACCGACAAGCCCCATGCCAAGCTCCGTCCTGGCGATGTTTTGACCTTGGCGATGGGGCAGGGGGCTTCGGGGCAGATCATCCTCTGGCGCGTCCGCGCCCTGGCCGAACGGCGCGGCCCGGCCAGCGAGGCGCAGACGCTTTATGAGGTCCTCACCTGAATCTTGACTGCTATGCGTCAAGCCACCTTGTCTAAAATGTCTGACGCGGCCATTTTCCGCTCGGTTTTGGACAGACTCAGCACCAGGGAATCGCGCCAGTGACCTATGTCGTCACCGAAAATTGCATCAACTGCAAATACATGGATTGTGTGGAGGTCTGTCCGGTGGACTGCTTCTATGTCGGCGAAAACATGCTGGTAATCCACCCGGATGAATGCATAGATTGCGGCGTCTGCGAACCGGAATGCCCAGCCGAGGCCATCCTGCCCGATAGCGACGACAATGCGACCCCCTGGGTGGAACTGAACCGGGATTATGCCCGGCAATGGCCCAATATCACCCGCAAGGGTGAGGCGCCGGCGGATGCGGATGACTGGAAGGGCAAGCCCGGCAAACAGGCGCTGCTCAGCCCCAATCCCGGCAAGCCCTGAGCGGTTTTGCGCCGATAGGGGGCAAATATCTGACCGCAATGGTCATGAATCCCCGCCCTATAGCCATGTGGGCGGGTGACCCGAAGCGCTTTTTGTGTTAACGAGATTCTTCGTCATTTCCAGCACTGGTTCCGCCCAGCTGTCTTCCGGGGATGATGCTCTGCATTCTCAACCGGGTCGCGCTGGCCCAGGTTCTGCTTTGGGAGTCCTGTTTTCATGACACGCAAGCCAGTGTCCAAGGCGTCCGCCAAGGGCCGCGCCAAGCCGGCCCGTGCCACGGCCAAGAAGCCGGCCAGCAAGGCGAAATCGGCGGCGAAGCCGGCCGCCAAGAAATCCTCCGCCAAGGCAAGGGCGGCCACGAAGCCCAATAAGAAGGTGGCGCCGAAATCTGTGAAGAAGCTTGTTGCGAAAAGGGTTGCGAAGCAAGCGGCCAAACCGGCCGCGAAATCTGCCGCGAAGCCTGTCGCCAAGCCAGCGCCCAAGCGTGCTGGCAAGGCAGCGCCCAAGCCTCCGAGCAAGCCTGCCGCCAAGCCGGCCCCCAAGGCCGCTGCGAAACCGGCCGCCAAGCCTGCGCCGAAGCCTGCCGCCAAGCCCGCTATGAAGCCTGCGCCCAAAGCGGCGCCCAAGGCCGCTGCCCCGGCGCTCGCTAAGGCGAAAGCGGCACCCGCCCCCGCCAAGCCCGCGGCGCCCGCTAGGGTTGAAAAGCCCGTCGCGAAGCCAGCGCTGCCGACCAATAAGGCACCGGCCAAGCCCACGAAGCCCGTTGTGCCCGTTGCTGCTGAAGCGCCGGCCAAGCCTGCCCCCCGGGCGGCTAAGGCCCCCGCCGCCGCCCTAGTGACCGAGGCTGCGCCCGCAGCCGCCAAGCCCGCCCCAAAATCCAAGGCCAAGCCTGCGCCCGTGGGCGAAGCCAAATCTGAACCGGGAGCCCCGGCCTCTGGCTTGCAGAAAGTGCCAAGCCCTGCACCCGTGGCGCCGAAGCCCGCGCTGATCCAGGCGCCGGCCGTGGCCATGGTCACGCCACCTGCGCCTGCGCCGGCACCGCGCCCCGCACCGCCGCCCAGTATTTCGCCGCTTTCTCCGCCGCCACCTACCATGCGCCCAAATGTTCAATTAGGGATGCGCCCGCCGGGCGGTGGGCCGCCTCGTCCTGGAATGCCGATGTCGTCTTCGCCCAAACCGCCCGCCGCCCCGAAACAGGAATTCAAGACGGGCGATTATGTCGTCTACCCAACCCATGGCGTGGGCACGGTGCAGGGCATCCGCACCGTGGAGGCTGCCGGCTATTCCCTCCAGGTCATTGAAGTGACCTTTGAGGAAAATCGGATGAAACTGAGTGTGCCGGTGAACAAGGCCTCATCTTCGGGGCTCCGCAAGCTTTGCACCACGGAAAGCTTCAAGCCGGCCATGGATACGCTTAAGGGCCGCGCGCGCATCAAGCGCACCATGTGGTCCCGCCGCGCCCAGGAATATGAGGCAAAGATCAATTCAGGTGATCCTGTGCAGATTGCCGAAGTGGTGCGCGACCTGTTCCGCAATGCTGGCCAGCCCGACCAATCTTTCAGCGAACGCCAGATCTATGAATTAGCGCTGGATCGCCTGGCTGCCGAAGCCGCGGCGATTGACCTTTGTGACAAGCCAACCGCGATTGAAAAGCTGATGGTAGTGCTGCGTTCCGGCGCGGCTGGATCGCGCGATTCAGCCGCCAAGGAAGCGCCCGCGCCAATGCGTGAAGCGCAATGACCGATGGCGTCACCAGGAATGGCTGGTGACGTTTTCGCCCTGCTGATTATCGCAAGCGCCAGATTTCCACCGGGCCGCGTTCTTCTGGGATGGATGCAACCAAATCATACTGCTCATCCAGCGCGGCTTCGATCAATATCGCAGCACGGCGGCGCACATTCGGCCACCAACCACGATCAATCACCAGTATACGCGGATGGCTTTCCAGAATGCGCGTGATTTCAGCGTAAGAATCAATGCCCGTCACGCGATAGAAAGGCCCCGCGAGATGCGCTGGAAAGGCATAGCGCGTGGATACGGCGGCATCGGCCAGCACATAAATGACCGGATGATAATTCACGACCCAGATCGGGTCGCCCGGATCAATCTCGGCGCGCACGGCAGCGGCAGTGCGGCGTACGGGGTCCGGCGCGCCCAGGCCAATGCCGCGATCAAGCCTGGGCAAGGCCGCCACGCGCCAAGCATCCAAGGCGACCGCACCGATCAGCACTTGAAAGCCGATAACCACCATGCCCGGACGGAGGTATCGCGCCAATTGCCGTGCGCCGAGCGCCGCCAGCACCGACAATGGCAAAAGCCAGATCAGAAAATAATGCTGATAGAATTGCCCCGGCAGCACCACCGCGAAAGTCGCGGCCACGAACCAGATCATGCCAAATTGCCGAAGCCGTGCGAGCGGCCCTTGTCGATTGCGTGGGCGTATCAAAGCCGGGACGGCAAGCAGAAAGGCCCAAAGCAGCAACAGGGCCGCCACCAGCGCAAAGCGGAAGGAATCCGCCGCACTCAACCGAGCACCCGCGTAACGGAGCGGGGAGAGGAATGCGCCTTCCAGGAAGGGCTGAAACTCACCGCGCAACGCATAAGCCAAGGCAAAGAGCAATGTCGGCAATGCGCAAAGCAGGGCATAGGTCGCCGCCATGGCAGCCAGGCGCGGCAGGCTGATCAGCCCAAGCCGCAGCGCGGGCAGCACCAGGATCAACCAGGCGAGCGCGCCTTCAAAAAACGTGACGGGCTTGAGCGTGAGGGCAAACCCGATCAGCCCCCCCATCACCACCATGTGGTGCCAGCGCGGTGCTTTTCCACGTTCCAAGGCATCCACGGCGCCTCGCAGGCCAAGTGCCATGGCCCAGCCGACCAGCGGCGCGAAAAGAATCTCCGTATTGGTGGCAAGCCCGCCCAAAAGCCCGGTATGCGCGACATAGAAAACGCCCGCCGCCAGCCCAAGCGCGGGTGATCCGCCAGCATAGCGCACCGCATGGAACAACGCCGACGCCGTTGCCGCGACGCAAACCGCGCCAAGGATGCGCAGCACCCAGATATCATCGCCGAAAATCGCCATGACGACAGCGAAGATCGCCGCTGCGCCAACCGGGTGCATGTCCCAGACCGCGACAAAGGGCCAATGTCCATCCAGCCATTCCCGCGCCTGGAGCATGTATAGCCCCTCATCCGTGTCAATCACGGCGGCAACGAAAGAAAAGCTCCGCAACAAAAGCGCGAGCACCAAAAACATCAAAGGCACCAGCGCCGGATGGCGCCAGCGTCGATCAATGAAGCTCGTCAAGATCATGCGCGGGCCTACAGCGCCGGGCGCAGACCCTTCCAGGGTGCAGCGCGTTCATAGGCTTCGGCAGCGCGGTAGATCGCAGCCTCCCCAAAGCTTGGGCCGACCAATTGCAAGGACAGCGGCAGGCCCTCAAGCTTCGAGAGGCCGCACATCATCGTCAGCGCCGGATGGCCCGTGACATTGAAGGGCGTGCGCGCCTGGCGCGGATAAGTCAGTTCCACCGCTTCCGAATCATCAATCTTGCAGGCCACATCCATGGAAGATGCGGTCAGCAGCAGATCAACCTCGGCAAAGGCGGCCTCAACGGCGGCGACCAATTCGCGGCGGCGGCGCTGTGCCTGCACATAATCCTCGGCACGCATGAAAAGCCCGGGTAACAGGCGGCGCAGCGTGAGGTTCGCGTAATCGCCCGGCCTTTCGCGCAGCCATTTGCCGTGAATGGCAGCGGCTTCCGCCATCAGAATGGCGCGATTGACGCCAGCGAATTCATTGAGTGACGGCAAGGTGATGGCCTTGATCTTCGCCCCTTCCTTGCCCATCAGCTTGGCGGCTGCATCCAAGGACGCGGCCATTTCGGCTGAGGCCGGCTGATCCTTCTCATGGAAATGCCGCACATAACCGATGGTGAGGCCGCGGAGCCCCTTTTTCATCTGCCGCGCATAGTTTTCGGGCTTATGCGCCGCACTGCCGGGATCAAGCGCGTCATGCCCGGCCATCATGCCAAGCAGCAGCGCATTATCGGCCACCGTGCGCGTCATGGGCCCCACATGATCAAGTGTGAAGGCCAAGGGGAACACACCGCGCCGCGACACCAGCCCATAAGTTGCCTTCATGCCG
Source organism: Alphaproteobacteria bacterium (assembly GCA_016869715.1). Taxonomy (GTDB): domain Bacteria; phylum Pseudomonadota; class Alphaproteobacteria; order Acetobacterales; family Acetobacteraceae; genus Neoroseomonas. The sequence goes on along the minus strand of VGDM01000005.1, from coordinate 1,300 downwards.
ACAATGCCGCAATGGCTGGCGGGGTGGCGCACGGAACCGCCCGTATCCGTACCAAGCGCCGCGGGCAGGATATTGGCGCGCACTGCCGCGCCGGAACCGGAAGAAGACCCCCCCGGATGATGCGCTGTATTCCAAGGGTTGCGCGCCGGCGGGAAGGGCAGGTCGAAGGCCGGGCCGCCAATGGCGAATTCATGGGTTGCGAGCTTGGCCGGAAAAATCGCTCCCGCCGAGCGCAGCTTCGTGACCACCGCCGCATCGGCGGTTTTCTGATTATCGAGCAGAATGCGCGAATGGCAGGTGGTGGGGTGCCCTGCGATATCAATAATGTCCTTAAGCCCAACCGGCAGGCCATCCAACGCGGAGCGCGGCCCGCTACGGGGAATGCGCCGCCCGGCCTTCACGGCCTGCGCGCGGGCTTCATCCCATAAGGGGCGCACAATGGCATTGACCTTGCCACCCACGTCTTCGGCGCGCGCCTGCAGCGCATCAAGGTATTCGACCGGGGAAAACCGTCGCCGCGCAATGCCGGCTGAGGCTTCGGTCAGCGAAAGCTCATGCAACGCCTTCATGCGCGTGATCCCTTGGCGGAGATGGGCGCGGCATAGGCCGGCATGGGTTCAGCGGTTTCATTGGCCGGGGCCTTAAAGGCGCCAGCGATGCGGCGGGCCGAGGCAATGGCTTCCGCCACTTCCTTGGGATGGGCTTTCAGGCCCGCGGTAAAGCCCGCCGCGCGGGCCAGGATTTCTTCTTCGGTCATTTGGATGGTCGCCCCCATGCTGAGGGGCTTAGCCTGCCGCAAAACGGGCGCTTCTGGAACCCTGGCTTGCGTGAAAAACAAGGGGCGCTTCCGATAGCGGGTGCCGCCTGAAGACGCTTGAAAAACTTTCATGGGACAATGCTTGCTGTAACTATCAGTAATAGATAACGTCCATCCTTAAACAAAAACCATGGAGAAGCGAGTACCATCATGCCCGTATAATTGATTGCCGCCGCCGTAGCCGCCATCGGAACGGCCTTCGCGCTACGCGGTCTCGACGTTTTGGGAAGCCTTTTCCGGAGTGCGCTCGGCAAGGGCACACAGGAGGTTGCGGATCTCGTCAAGGACAAGACCGGCATTTACGTGAACAATCTCGCCGATGGCAAGCCGGATGATGCGCAGTGGGCCAGGCTTAAGGAGCCTTTGATTTAATCCTGCCCTCTTGGTCTATGATTGATTTTCTGAGTCTATTGTGCCTCGGTCATTCATCCCTTGAGCGCGACCCCCATGCAGCAAAAAAGCCTCTCGAGCCTCGGCTTTGAC
>VGDM01000004.1 GCA_016869715.1 Alphaproteobacteria bacterium | reverse complement strand
GCTTTTGACGCAGTACACAAACTTTCTAACTCATTGAAATAACTGGTGCCGGGTGAGGGATTTGAACCCCCGACCTTCTGATTACAAATCAGCTGCACTACCCCTGTGCTAACCCGGCGCGCGAGATTGATGTAGCAGAGAGTGCTCATTCCGCAACTCGACCTGGAACCGAGTCCCCTTTTCGTTTTGTCAGGACCCTTTTGCCCCCGATGCGCCGTACCGAACCCGAATTGCCCTGCCCCGGCGCGGCTGAAGCAAAAGGCCAGCGCCCGATGGGCCAGACCAGCCCGAAGCGGCCGGGCCTTGGTGGGCGTGCGATTCTGGCCTCGGTGCTGGCGCATCTGCTTTTCACCGTGGCAGTTTTCCTGGAATTGGACCCTCGCGCGCCCCGTCAAGGCGCCTTGGAAGTTGAAGAACAGGGTTTTGATATTGTTTTCCAGGGCTCGCTCGAACCGGGGGCGCCGCTTGCAGCGCCGCCTTCACCCCCACCACCGGCGCCGGCTTCTGTGCCACTGCCTCCACCAAGTGCCCTGATGGTGCCAGCGCCTCCGGTACCGCCTGCCCCGGAAGCGCCACCCATGCCGGATATCCCAAGCCCTCGGGTCGTCCAGCGACCACCCCCCCCGCCCACACCAAGGCCTTTGGCTGAAGCGCCGGCCCCGCCACCACCGCCAAGGCCCCTTGTTGAGGGGCCGAGCGTACCGCCGCCACCGCCGCCGCCACCGCCACCCGCGTTGTCGCAAATGGCTGAAGCACCGCAGCCAGTCACGCCTCCACCGCGTCCTGCCCCGGTGCCAATACAGCCGGAGGCGCCGCAGCGCGCGGAACCAGAACGCCCTACATCCGAACCACGCCCACCACTTGATCTCTCACATTTGCCGCCGATCAGGCTGGGGGAGCAGGGCTATCGCCCGCGCAACCGGCTCGATTTCACGCTTGGGCCGGTGCCAAATGCGATGCTTGGGGTCCCAAATCTACGGGTGCGCGGTGCAGATGATGTGGATGATTGGACGCGGGAGTTCTATCGTTGGTGGGGCCTCAACGCGCGCTACCCAAAGGACGCCGTAGATTTTCGCGAACAGGGCCGTGTCGGTGTGCGAGTCTTTCTCTCGCCGGATGGTACTGTGCGGCGCGTTGAATTGCGCACCGCCTCACGTTCCATCACGCTCAATCACTATTCGCAATCCGTCTTTCGCGGTGCGAAGCTGCCGCCCTTCGAGCGCCCCACCTCAAACGAGATCGAGGTTGAGTTTCTTATAGACTATCGCTTGATCAGGCCCTGATCAGGCGTGGCCAACCTGGCCAAAGCCCTTATCATGTGTGGTGCGCACCAGCGCGGCAAAAAGCCTGAGCGCATCAGGACCGCCACGATCGCGCAAAGCGCCATCTCCCATTTCAGCAGCAAGCATTTCAGCGTGTTCAGCGAGCGTATCAGCGGCGCGGCGCATGGCTTCGCGGGAGAGTACAAGCTGCACTTCGTACGGAAGCATCTTCCAATCGGCGGTATGCATGGTTTTGGTCCATTCACACAGCCGTTTTGGCACGTTCAGGGCGTGATCAACGCCATGAACCATTTGTAACGGTGGAAAGGTTAACAAGAAGTAAGCGAAAGAGTAAATCTCAAAAATTTATTTGCGATTAATTGACACCTGCGGCGCAGCGGCTAGGCGCTGCGCCAAGAACCCGCTCTCAGGTGAAGTTCAAGGCAACCTTACCGAGCGTGTCGAATTCGACCAGCACATCGCAGGGGCCATCCAGCCAAATGGGTGGCGTGACGGAGCCGAGGAATACAACCTGCCCCGCGCGCAGCCCGCCAAATTCACGCGCGCAATCGGAACCGGCAAGCCAGGCCAAAGCCTCCATCGGGTGGCCGAGCAGGTCGGCGCCCACCCCCTCCCCCCGCACTGTACCTGCCACGGTCATGCGCCCGCACGTAGCGCCAAGGTCAAGCGCGCGCCAATTGGGCGTCGGGGCGCCCAGCACCCCGGCGGCATGGAAGACCTGATCGGCGATCAGGCTGGGCGTGCCAAGCTCGGCCCAATCGCCATATCGCTTTTCGACAATCTCAATCGCCGGAAACACCTCGGCAACTGCGGCGGCGACGCTTTCACGCGCATGGGCGCCATGGGGCAGATGCTGCCCGAGCCTGAGGCCCACTTCGCATTCCACGCCGGGGTTCAGGAAATCGGCAAAGCGGACAGTGGCCGGTGTATTGCGCAGCCCTTCCTTCGGCACAAAGCCACCGGCGGGGCCGGTCAGGCCAAGGATAGTCTGCATCTGCTTGGTGGTGGCGCCGATCTTGAAGCCAGCCGGCGGCACGGCGCCAAGCTTGGTTGCGACCTGAAATTGCAGCTTGTAGCCTTCTGCCGCGGTGGCGGGGGCAGCGGCGCCCAAGGGTGCCAAAAGCCGCTTCGCGCGGCGTGTGGCGAGGATATGTTCGGCAGTGTCCTGGCTCATGTGAAGCCTCCCGTTTTTTGATCAGCGTGGCCCCTGGGCGCGGCCTGGTGTCCATACCGCGTCAGGCTTGGCCCAAAGCGACGTATCGCGCAATTCCCGTGCGAGCCCCGCCGCCATGGCTTCGAAAATCGCCGTGCCCTTTTCTGCCGTGGCCGCGCTGGGATCGCCCTTCACGCCGGTCACGGGCGCACGCTCAGAAAATGACCAGAAGCGCGTCACCGCAAGCGCAAAGGCATCGAAGCTGCCCAGCGAAACCGAATGGGCAATCTGATCCATCCGCACCTGGGAAGGATCGAGATGCGGCCAGAGGCTGGTCTCCCCTTCGCAGGCATGCTGAATGCCAGGCTGCGCTGTGAGTGCCGCCGCGATTTCCTTGGGTGCGACGCGCGTAATGGAGGTGGTCAGTACCGGTACGCCAAACTAATGCGCCATTTCCCGTGACGCCACGGCTAGGGGCTCGGCATTACCGCCATGGGAATTGAACAGCATCAGCCGCGAAAACCCATCCGCCAGCAAGGACCGCATCACGCAGCGCAGCACCCCGGCAAAGGTAGCGTAATCCAGGCTGATCGTGCCGCCAAAGGGGAAGTGATGCTCAGACAAGCCCGTCCACATGGGCGGCAGCACCACAGCCGGCAGGTCAGCGCATAATTCAGCAGCACGAATGGCGATGGAATGGCCGATGAAACTATCGGTCCACACCGGCAAATGCGGCCCGTGTTGCTCAAGCGCGGCCACGGGCAGGATCACCACCGCATTACGTTCTGCGAGTGCGCGCAATTCCGGCGCTGTCATGCGTTCCCAACGGGTTTCAGTCACTGCCTCAGCCCCTTCCCATGGCGTAGAATTCGTCGTTTGGTCGCAGATTGGTCACATTCGCCAGGCGGTTCGACATACCGAAAAAGGCGGCGATGGCGGCGATGTCCCAGATGGCTTCATCATCGAAGCCGGCGGCACGCAACGCCTCATGATCCGCATCATTCACTTCATTGGCGCGGTCAGTCACCTTGAGCGCAAATTCCAGCATGGCCTTCTGCTTCGCCGAGATATCGGCCTTGCGCCAATTGGCGGCGATCTGGTCCGCGATCATCGCATTCCTGGCGCGGATACGCAAAATGGCGCCATGTGCGACTACGCAATATTGGCATTGGTTGCGCGATGATACGACGACCACGATCATTTCGCGTTCAGCCTTGGAAAGCCCTTCGGCCTTGTCCATCAGCGTATCGTGATAGGCCATGAAGGCGCGGAATTCCGTCGGGCGATGCGCCAGCATCAGAAATACATTGGGAATGAAGCCCGATTTTTCCTGTACGGTCAGGATGCGGGCGCGGATATCTTCCGGCAGGGCGGCGATATCGGGGATGGGGGTGCGGGCGATGAGGTGTTTGTTCATGTGCTGAACCATCCGCCAGTAATGCGGGTCAGTCCAGCCCCAATAGCCCGCGCGCGAAATCCCACGCGGCGAAGGCGCGTAAATCCTGGTCCGTCTCGCCGACGCCCACCACATGCACGGGCAGGCCGAATTCCTGCGCCAGCGCAACCACAACACCGCCCTTGGCCGAACCATCAAGCTTGGTCACGGCAAGCCCGGTCACATCCACCATTTCCTTGAAGACCTTGACCTGTTGGATGGCGTTTTGCCCTGTTGTCGCATCCAGCACCAGCAGCACGGAATGTGGTGCCGCTTCATCCACGCGCCTAATGACGCGGATGATTTTGCGGAGTTGTTCCATCAGGGCAGATTTATTGTGCAGCCGCCCAGCAGTATCCACCAGCAGAAGATCAAGCCCATCAGCGCGCGCCGCCGTCAGCGCGTCAAAGGCAAGCCCCGCCGCATCGGCGCCTGGCTTGGATGGCGCAAAAAACTGCGCGGAGGTCCGCCCAGCCCAGACCTGCAATTGCTCCACCGCTGCGGCACGGAAAGTATCGCCGGCGACGAAGCCGATTTTCAGTCCCTGTTCGGCGTAATGCCGACCAAGCTTGGCGATGGTTGTGGTCTTGCCGGTGCCGTTCACCCCCACCACCAGCACCACATGCGGCGCACGGGCAGGGATCACTTCCAGCGGCTTCGCAACGGGTTCCAGAATGGCGGCGATTTCCTCCGCCAGCGCGGTCTTCACTTCCTCCTCGGTTACTTCCTTGCCGAAGCGCGTGCGGCGGAAGCCTTCCACAATCCGACGTGACGCCGGGACACCCAGATCAGCCGTGATCAGGGTTTCCTCCAGCTCCTCTAACGCCTCATCATCCAGCCGCCTTTTGTGCAGCAGGGAGACAAAGCTATCCGTGAGCTTGGTGGTGGAACGCGACAGCCCTGCTTTGAGCCGCGCAAACCACCCCGTTTCGGCAGGCGCTTCTGCCTCAGGCGGTGGGGTTTCGGCAGTTGGCGCTGGCGCTTCAGGCAGTGGCGCGTCCTGCACCGGCACTGGCGCAGCCGCCTGTGGCTCTTCAAGCGCTGGCTGCGGCGCGTTGCCGCCGCGCAAACGGCCAAAGAAATCACGTAGCGCCATCAGGCTGCCTCCGCCAAAAGCCCATCGGCATCAGCACCAATCACGCGCAGCCGCCAGATTTCCCCTGGCTGACCCGCGCCGCCCAGCAAGCGGAGCGGCGCGAAATATGCCGTATGGCCGCGATCGGGATGTTCCAACAAAACCTGTTCCTCTTGCCCCAAACGCGCCGCGTAGTATCGTGCCGCCGCCGATGCCCCGGCTTCGCGCAGCCGCGCCGCGCGGGCCCGACGTTCCGGCACAGGGATTTGCGGCATGCGCGCCGCCGGCGTGCCTAGACGTTCCGAATAGGGGAAAACATGGAGGAAAGAGAGGTCGCAATCTTTCACCAGATCAAGACTTTCCTGGAATTGCGCTTCGGTCTCGGTCGGGAAACCCGCAATAAGATCAGCACCAAACACGATATCGGGCCGCAGCCGCCGCGCCTTCGCCGCCAGCGCAATCGCATCCTCGCGCAAATGCCGCCGCTTCATGCGCTTCAGGATCAAATCAGACCCGTGCTGCAAGGAAAGATGCAAATGCGGCATGAGCCGCGGTTCGTCCGCAATCAGCCGCCAAAGGTCTTCATCCACCTCCACTGGATCGAGCGATGACAAGCGGAGCCGCGGCAATTCCGGCACCAGCGCCAGCACGCGCCGGATCATTTGCCCAAGCGTCGGGCTGCCCGGCAAATCCGGCCCGTAGGAGGTCACATCAACCCCTGTCAGCACCGCTTCGCGATACCCCGCCGCCACCAGGGCGCGCAGCTGCTCTACAATCACGCCAATCGGCACGGACCGCGAAGGCCCACGCCCGAAGGGGATCACGCAAAAGGTGCAGCGATGGTCACAGCCCTGCTGCACCTGCACGAAAGCCCGCGCGCGCCCGGCGAATTCCGTCACCAGATGGGCGGCTGTTTCGCGCGCAGCCATGATGTCCGTCACTGGCGCGGGCGGCGCATCCAAGGCAGCCCAGGTTTCGGGCTTCAGCTTATCGGCATTGCCAATGACGCGTTCTACCCCCGGCAAGCCAGCCCATTTCTCGGGCGCGATTTGCGCCGCGCAGCCGGTGACGATGATGCGCGCACCGGGATTGTCGCGATGCGCCCGTCTGATCGCCTGCCGCGCCTGGCGTTCCGCTTCCGCCGTGACCGCGCAGGTATTGACGATGATGGCATTGCCCTGCCCTGCCTTGCTGGCCAGGTCGCGCATCGCCTCACTCTCATAAGTATTGAGCCGGCAGCCAAAGCTCAGCAGCCGAGGGGCTTCCGAAGCACTCATGGCGCCAGCGCCCGCGGGTCAACCTGCCCGATGAAGGCTGTGGCAAAAGTCCCGGTCATCAGCACATGCCCGTCCCGGCGCCGTTCAATGAACAGATCACCGCCCGGCATGGTAATGCGTGCCGAGCGCCCGGTGAGCCCCCGCCGATGCGCATTGACCACTGCCGCACAGGCGCCCGACCCACAGGCAAGCGTCAGCCCCGCGCCCCTTTCCCAAACGACAAGCCGCACATGATCCGGCGCCATCACCTGCACAAAGCCGATATTGGCGCGGTCCGGAAAGATCGGATCATGTTCCAGGCGCGGGCCGATATCGCTGATCGCCAAGGCATCCAGATCAGGCACGAAAAACGTCGCATGCGGATTGCCCATGGAACAGGCCGCTGGGTCCGCCACCGGGCCACAAGCAAGAGGCAGGTGCAGCGTATCCACCTCCTGCGCCAGCGGCACATCCCGCCAGCCGAGCCGCGCCGGCCCCATATCCACCTGCCAGAGCCCATCGGGGCGGGATACACTTGGCAAATCGCCGGCAATAGTGCGCACCACGACCCGCGCCTTGCCGGTTTCAGCGGCGATTAGTGAAGCGATGCAGCGCGTGGCATTGCCGCAAGCACCCGCTTCCGACCCATCCGGATTATGGATGCGCATGAAGACATCAGCACCGGCTGGCGGCGGTTCCATGATGATCAGCTGGTCGCAGCCAATGCCGCGCCGACGATCCGCCAGCGCGACCATCTGGGCGCGCGTCAGCCCCAACGGCTGGGCGCGGCCATCCAGCACCATGAAATCATTGCCGAGCCCATGCATCTTGCGAAAGGAAAGCATGGGCGGGGATATAGACTTCCCAGCGCGGAACCGGAACCCGCTTATGGGTCTGGTGAAAGATTTACCCGTTCAGCAGCCGGTCAATCTCATCCTGCGCTAGAGCGAGGCCGGCCATTTTCGGGTCTGCGACAGTTTGCACCACGCCCTTCAGCTCCACCTTGTGCCGGGCGGCATTGGGACCCGGCTGGGCGGTTTCGGGCAGGATATCCTCCAGGATGGATTCCACCTGCTGCGAATCCCGAATGGCACGGCGGATGCGCTGGTCGGTCAAATCTTGGAAGGAACATGCCTCAAAGATCGCATCCACCCTTTCGGTGATGGCGGGCAGCGCATCTGGGCTACCCGAGCCCTTTTCCAGCCATTCTTGAATGGCCTCAGCCGCTTCCAGGATGGTATTAGCGGCGGCCTCGGTTGCCTGCGCCACCGCTTCCAGTTTTTGGCCAGAGGTCCGATTGCCCGGCTGCGGGGTGGAAATCATGCCGGCGATTCTTTCATGAACCGAGGATATCTGGCTTGCCAGATTTTCCTCGCTCATGCCCAGAAGCTGCGCGCTGGCAGAGACCTCGGCGCTCACTTCAGCGATGCGGCGGTCCATAAAGGCGCGCAAATCTCCGAAAAGGGGCTCCATAGCGGCTCTGAGCACTTCTGGGTCCGGCAGCGTATTCGCTTGCGAATGCGACATGAGGCTTCGTCCTGAATCCAAAGGGCGGCCAAACCGCCGGGTCATCACAGGCGCATTACACACCCATAAAGGTGAAATTTCCGTTTCTGCGGGGCGGGTCTTGTGTGGAAAACTTTCGGGCGCTATAGACCCGCCTCCCGAGCCGTGGCCCTCTGGGCATGCCCGGCCGGGAGACCCTTCCCGCCGCATGGTGCGGCCCCGGCAACGGGTGCAAAGCGGAAGGCCTGACCCCATAGGAGGGCAAAATGTCCAAGATGAAGACGAAATCAAGCGTGAAAAAGCGCTTCCGTCTGACCGCGACCGGCAAGGTCAAGGCAGGCGGTGGCTTTAAGCGCCACATGCTGTCCGCCAAGCGGTCCAAAATGAAGCGCCAGAACCGCGGCACCTTCGTGCTGGATAAGCAGGATGGTGATACCGTGAAGCAGTGGCTTCCTTATGGGCTGGACCGGTAAAGGGAGGGACGCAAAATGGCTCGTGTCAAACGCGGCGTCACCAAGCACGCCCGCCACAAGAAGGTTCTGAAGCTTTCTGAAGGTTATGTCGGCCGGTCCGGCACCGCCTATCGCCCCGCTTTGGAGCGGGTCGAAAAGGCGCTGCAATATGCCTATCGCGACCGTCGCAACAAGAAGCGCGATTTCCGCGGCCTTTGGATCCAGCGCATCAATGCTGCCGTTCGTGAGCATGGCCTTACCTATTCCCGCTTCATCGCCGGCATTAAGGCGGCGGGGATTGAGATGGACCGTAAGGTGATGGCAGCACTTGCCTTTGACGAACCGGCGGCCTTCGCGGCGCTGGTGGAAAAGGCGAAGGCGGCCGGCGCCGCCTGATTAGACCCTTTTCCAGGTGTAACGACGAAGGCCGTAACCGGGGCATCCCGGTTGCGGCCTTTCGCGCATGAGGGAAACATGATCGATGACGTCGCAAAGCTGGTGGCTGAGGCGAGATCCGCCTTCGCATCAGCGGCTAACCTTAAGGAATTGGACCTTCTTCGAGTTAAGCACTTGGGGAAGAACAGCCTCGTTAAGCGCTTAAAGGGCGAACTGCGGAAATTGCCCAGCGAAGCTATTCCGGCTCACGCTCGCCTGCTGAACGACGCTGAAAACGAAATCCAACTATATTTCGATGTGACTCGTGCCGTTGTTGCCGAAACAGATCTCGACGCGCGCCTCGTGGCAGAACGCATGGATGTATCCCTGCCGCCGCGCCCCTTCGCGCCCGGCACGGCAGCGGAAGGCGGCATCCACCCCATCGCGCGCACCATGGAAGAACTAACGACACTTTTCGGCGCCATGGGCTTCAAGGTGGCGGAAGGCCCCGATATCGAAAGTGACTGGCATAATTTCGGCGCACTCAATATCCCCTTACACCATCCCGCACGGCAGGATCACGATACTTTCTATGTGCCCGCCGTTGATGGGCGCCGGCCAGTGCTGCGTACCCACACCTCCCCGGTGCAGATCCGCACCATGCTGAATGAAGCGCCACCCATTCGCGTGATTGTGCCGGGCCGCACCTATCGCGCCGATCATGACGCGACGCATTCGCCGATGTTTCATCAGGTGGAAGGCTTGGTGATTGATCGCAACATTCATCTCGGCCATTTGAAGGGCTGCCTGATTGATTTCCTGCGCGCCTTTTTCGGCATTGCCGATTTGCCGGTGCGGTTCCGCGCTTCCTATTTCCCCTTCACGGAACCTTCCATGGAAGTGGATATAGGCTGGAGCCGCAAAACCGGCGAATTGGGCCAGGGCGGCGATTGGCTGGAGATTTTGGGCTCTGGCATGGTGCACCCGAAAGTGCTGGCCAATTGCGGCATTGATCCGCGCGAATGGCAGGGCTTTGCCTTCGGCATGGGGATTGAACGCATTACCATGTTGAAGCACGGCATCCCTGATCTGCGCCCCTTCTATGAAGCCGATATCCGCTGGCTGAGGCATTACGGCGCCGACCCGCTCTCCCCGCCATCCCTTGTGGAAGGAGTGTAAGGCGATGAAATTCACCCTTTCCTGGCTGAACGCGCATCTTGAAACAAATGCCGCGCTGGATGAGATCCTGACCGCACTCAATACCATAGGGCTTGAGGTTGAGGGTGTTGAAGATCGCGGCGCAGCACTCGCGCATTTTCGCATCGCCCATGTGGTGGAAGCGGCACAGCACCCCAATGCGGATCGGCTGCGCGCACTGAAGGTTGATACGGGCGATGGCAAGCTGCTGTCCGTCGTCTGCGGTGCGCCCAATGCGCGCGCCGGCATGAAGGGTGTGGCGGCTTTGCCAGGCGCTTTCATTCCCGGCACTGGCATTACGCTGAAGGCCGGCGAAATTCGCGGCGTGAAATCAGAAGCCATGATGCTCTCCGCCCGCGAAATGGGCCTTGGTGATGATCACAGCGGCATTGTGGATTTGCCGGCGGAAGCACCGCTGGGTGAAGCCTATGTGCGCTGGGCAGGGCTTGATGACCCGATCATTGAAATCAGCGTGACGCCCAATCGCGGCGATGCGCTTTCCGTGCATGGCGTGGCGCGGGATTTGGCTGCGGCCGGGCTTGGGCGGTTGAAGCCGCTACCAACGCCTGCGATCAAGCCCGCCTATGCTTCACCGCTTACCTGGGAAATCGCTGATCCGCGTGCCTGTGATTACGTGCTGGGCCGCGCCATTCGCGGTGTGAAGAACGGGCCTTCGCCGAAATGGCTGCAGGATTGGCTGACCGCGATTGGCCAACGCCCGATCAATGCGCTGGTGGATGTGACCAATCTTTTCACCTTCGGCCTTGGCCGGCCCTTGCATGTGTTTGATGTGGCGAAGGTGCGTGGCAAGACGCTGACCATGCGCATGGCGCGGGAAGGCGAAAGCCTGCTGGCGCTGAATGGCAAGACGTATGAATTGACGCCGGAAGATGGCATCATCGCCGATGCGGCCGGGCCGGAAGCGCTTGGCGGCATTATCGGTGGCGAAGCGACGGGCTGCGATGAAGCCACCACCGACTGCTTCATCGAATGCGCGGTTTTTGACCCCGTGCGCATCGCCCTTTCAGGGCGCCGCCATGATGTCCGCACCGATGCCCGCGTGCGTTTTGAACGCGGTGTGGATCAGGCGCTGCCGCGCTTGGCCCTTGATCTCGCGACGCAAGCGATGATCGAGATTTGTGGCGGCGAGGCCAGTGAAATCGTCGGCGCTGGCCCCGAACCGGCCTGGCAGCGCCAGGCGAGCCTGCGCTTTGAACGCCTAGCAAGTTATGGCGGCGATGATGTGGCGCCGGATCGCGCCATTGAAATTCTGCAAAGCCTTGGCTTCACCGTGGCCGCGCGGGATGCGGCGCGCGTCACCGTCAATGTGCCAAGCTGGCGCAATGATGTGGCGGGCAAGGGGGTACTCGCGCAGGCTGCCGAACTCAGCCCGGAACGCGCCAAGGCAGCGGCGGAAGGCTGCGCCGAGATCGAACCGGAATGCGATTTGATTGAGGAAGTGCTGCGGATTCGCGGCCTTAATACCATCGCGCCGGTATCGCTGCCCGTGAGCGGCATCATCCCCCTGCCGGCCTTCACGCCGAAGCAGGCGCGCGCATCCCTCGCGCGGCGAGTGCTGGCAGCGCGTGGCATGCAGGAAGCGGTGACCTTCGCCTTCATGGAATCCAAAACCGCCGCACTTTTCGGTGAAACCCCGCCAGCGCTACGCCTGGAAAACCCCATCGCGGAAGATTTGGACCAGATGCGGCCAACGCCGGTGGCATCCCTGCTGCTGGCGGCGGGGCGCAATGCGGCGCGCGGCGTTGCTGATGTGGCACTGTGTGAAATCGGTGCGGCCTATCAGGATGTGACGCCGGATGGCCAGGCCGCGATTGCCGCGGGCGTGCGCCATGGCGCCACAGCGCGCCATTGGGCGGAAGCAGCGCGCGGTGTGGATGCCTTGGATGCCAAGGGCGATGCCCTGGCGGTGCTGGCGGCACTTGGCCTGCCCATGGCGGCCCTTTCCGTCACCGCTGATGCGCCGGGCTTTTACCATCCTGGCCGTTCAGGCCAGGTCCGTCAGGGGCCGAGAACCGTACTCGCGAGCTTTGGCGAAATCCATCCGCGCATGCTGGCCGCGCTCGACCTGCCCGGCCCGGCGGCAGCGTTTGAGGTATTCCTGGATGCCATCCCGGAACCCAAGCGCCGCAAGAAGGGCGCGCCTGATTTGCCCGCCTTCCAGCCGCTCCGGCGCGATTTTGCCTTCCTGGTGGATGAGGGGGTGGCCGCCGAGGCGCTGATCCGTGCCGCGCGCGGGGCTGAACGGACGCTGATCACGGAAGTCGGGCTGTTTGACCGTTATGCGGGGGATAAGCTGCCGCCGGGCAAGGTGAGCCTTGCCCTGCAAGCCACGATCCAGCCGCGTGAGACCACACTGACCGATGCGCAAATCGAAGCCGTGGCTGATAAGATTGTGGCGGCGGTGACGAAGGCGACGGGGGCCGTGTTGCGCGCATGAGCGCCCAGCCCGCCAGCAAGCGCCGCAATATGGCGCTGTTGGTGGGCGCGATTGCGCTGACGCTTTCCGTCTGGTTCGCCGGCACTGCCGCAGTGCCGGCGCTGTTGGCAGAGGGGCTAACTGCGCCCAGCCGCGCCGCCTGGCTGACCGCCTGCGTGCAATTGGGCTTCGTTGTCGGCACTTTGGTGAGTGCCGTTTTTTCGTTGGCGGATCGTTGGCCGGCGCGCTGGTTGTTTCTGGGCTGCGCCTTGCTGGCGGCGGTGGCGACGCTCTCGCAAACAATGGTTGCGCCGGCGGGCGATGTGGCGCTGCTGCTCCGCTTCATCGCCGGTGCGGCCATGGCGGGGGTTTATCCGGTTGGGATGAAGCTCGCTGCCTCCTGGGCCAAGGGCGATTTAGGGCTACTGATCGGGCTGGTGGTGGGTGCGGTGACGCTTGGTTCCGCGCTGCCACATGCGCTGCCATCCCTGGTTGGGGCTTTGGATTGGCGCGCGGCCTATGGGGGCGCAGGGGTGCTGGCGGCGCTTGGCGGCCTGCTGATCCTGGGGTTTCAGCCGGGGCCTTTGCTTGGCGCCCGCCCGCCCTTTCGCCCGGCGCAGATGCTGGAAGCCTGGCGCAATAAGGGGCTGCGCTTGGCCAATCTGGGGTATCTTGGGCATATGTGGGAACTCTATGCCATGTGGGCTTGGATCGGGGTTTTTCTGGCAGCGGTGCTGGAAAGTCCGGCCATCGGCCCCTGGGTTTTCGCCGTGGTGGCCGCTGGCGCGCTGGGCTGCATCCTGACGGGGCTCGCCGCGGATCGCTGGAATCGCGCCAAGGTGGCCGGAGCCTGCATGCTGGCTTCGGGTTCCTGCGCGCTGCTGATCGGGCCGGCCAGCGCCTGGCCCATGCTGGCGCTGGCGATCGCCTTCATCTGGGGGCTGACCGTCGTGGCCGATTCCGCGCAGTTTTCCGCCTGCATCGTGAGCCTGTCGTCGCCCGATTACGTTGGCACCATGCTGACCGTGCAAACGGCGCTTGGCTTTTTGCTGACGGCGAGCACCATTTGGGCCTTGCCGCGTGCCATGGAAATGCTCGGGATGTCGGCGGGTTTCGCCTTGTTGGGCATAGGCCCGCTACTTGGGGCCTGGGCAATGTGGAGGTTAGCCCCCTTGCTACCTCGCCCGCGCTAACATGGGCGTTTGACTTCCGGGCCTGCTGCCTTATCTCCGCCTCTGAAAACGCCAGCGCTACGCCGCGCTGGCCTCCCCGGGACCATCATGACTGACACGCCGCTTTCGCTGATCCGCAATTTCTCGATCATTGCCCATATTGATCACGGGAAATCCACCCTTGCTGACCGGTTGATCCAGCAGACCGGCGCGCTTTCCGCGCGCGAAATGAAGGAACAGGTGCTGGATAATATGGAGCTGGAGCGTGAGCGCGGCATCACCATCAAGGCACAGACCGTCCGACTGGCCTATCCCGCCAAGGATGGCAAAACCTATGTGCTGAATTTGATGGACACGCCAGGCCATGTGGACTTCGCCTATGAAGTCAGCCGGTCACTTGCCGCCTGTGAAGGCTCGCTTCTCGTGGTGGATGCGTCACAGGGGGTTGAGGCGCAAACACTCGCCAATGTCTATCAGGCGGTTGATGCGGGGCATGAGATTGTGCCGGTGCTGAACAAGATTGACCTACCGGCAGCGGAACCTGATCGCGTCAAGCAGCAGATCGAAGATGTGATTGGGCTTGATACTTCGGATGCGGTGATGATCAGCGCCAAGACGGGCCTCAACATTGAAGGCGTACTGGAAGCCATTGTGGAACGCCTGCCGCCGCCGAAAGGTGATGCATCCGCCACCACCAAGGCGCTTTTGGTGGATAGCTGGTATGATGCCTATCTTGGCGTCATCATCCTGGTGCGCGTGAAGGATGGGCATTTGCGCAAGGGCCAGCGCATTCGCATGATGTCATCCGGTTCGGTGCATACCATTGAACAGGTTGGTGTCTTCACGCCAAAGCTGGCGCCGGTGGAATGCCTTGGGCCCGGTGAGATGGGGTATCTGACAGCCGCCATTAAAACCGTGGCCGATACCAATGTTGGCGACACCATCACCGATGATCGCAATTCGGCCGCCGAGGCTTTGGCCGGCTTCAAGCCTTCCGTTCCTGTGGTGTGGTGCGGGCTTTACCCTGTGGATGCGGATGATTTCGAAAAGCTACGCGAATCACTTGGCAAGTTGCGGCTGAATGACGCGTCCTTCCATTATGAACCCGAAACCAGCGCCGCACTTGGCTTTGGTTTTCGCTGCGGCTTCCTTGGCCTTTTACATCTGGAGATTGTGCAAGAAAGATTATCCCGCGAATTCGACCTTGATCTGATCGCGACGGCGCCTTCGGTGGTGTATAAGGTGCACAAGACGAATGGCGAGATGTTCGAATTGCACAACCCCGCCGATATGCCTGATGGCAGCGTGCTGGATCACATTGAAGAACCCTGGATCAAGGCGACCATCATGTTGCCTGATGATTATTTGGGTTCTGTTTTGGCGCTGTGCAATGAACGCCGCGGGCAGCAGGTGGAACTGACCTATGTCGGCTCCCGCGCCATGCTGGTCTATCGGATACCATTGAATGAGGTGGTGTTCGATTTCTATGACAGGCTGAAATCCATATCGCGCGGTTATGCTTCCTTCGATTACCAGATGGATGGCTATGAGGAAGGCGATCTGGTGAAAATTTCCATCCTGGTGAATAACGAACCGGTGGATGCGCTATCCTTCTTGGCGCATCGTGCGCAGGCGGAAAGGCGCGGGCGGCAGATTTGCGAGAAATTGAAGGAATTGATCCCCCGCCAATTGTTCAAAATTCCCATCCAGGCAGCAATTGGCGGGCGCGTGGTTGCGCGTGAGACAATCTCAGCCCTGTCCAAGGATGTGACGGCTAAATGCTATGGTGGGGATATCAGCCGCAAGCGCAAGCTTTTGGAAAAGCAGAAGGAAGGCAAGAAGCGCATGCGGCAATTCGGCAAGGTGGAAATCCCACAAAGCGCCTTCATTGCCGCGCTGAAAATGGATAGCTGACGCAGCTTATTTTGCTTTCCGTGGCAACCCTTCACATTTCAACGACCAATGGATCGATTTGCTCCCTTGCCTGTGATTTCGCTCAAGAGCTGACGATCCGCCCATCCACCAAATGCACCCGCCGCGTTGTGCGTTTCGCGAGCTCCGCATCATGCGTCACCACAAGAATGGCGCGGCCTTCTTCCGCCGCAAGGTGCCGGAAAATATCGAAAACCGCGGCGGCATTGCGTGTGTCCAGATTGCCGGTCGGTTCATCGGCCAGGATAATCGCAGGGTCATTGGCCAGGGCGCGGGCGATGGCGGCGCGTTGCCGCATGCCGCCAGAAAGCTGCTCCGGCAATTTCGCTGCTGCGTCGGCCATGCCAAGCGCTTCCAGCAGCTTCATCGCCTGCGCACGCGCCGCCGCATCCTTCAGGCGGCCAAGCCGGCGGATCGGGATCAGCACATTATCCAGCGTGGAGAATTCCGGCAGCAGGAAATGGAATTGAAATACGAAGCCAAGCCGTGCGAGGCGACGATTTGCAAGCTCCGCCGCGTTCAGGCTTGCCGTGTCGCGGCCTTCCAGCAACACGCGGCCTTCGGTCGGGCGATCCAATAATCCCAGCAGATAAAGCAGCGATGATTTCCCCGACCCGGATGGCCCGGTGATGGCGATGAATTCGCCGCGCTCCACCTTCACCGACGCATCCGCCACCAGCGTGACCCCTTCCGGCAGGCGGCGCGTGATGTGCTGCGCTTCCAGCAAAGGCGGAGAGGTGGTCATGCCGCGCCGCGAATGGTCTGCACGGGGTCAAGCCGCGCGGCGCGGCGCGCCGGCACCACGGCGGCGATGCTGGCCGAGAGCAGCGCGAAGAAGGAAGCGACCGCAAAAATCCGCCAATCTTGCGCGAGTAGAAAGCGGTCATTCCCTGCCGGTGTTTCCGTATTGAAGCGTATCTGCGCCAGGCCTTCGATCATGATCTGGCCGAGCACGCAGCCAAGTACCGCGCCCAGCAGCCCCGCAATCATGCCTTGCAACAGAAACAGCCATTGGATATCGCCTTCCGTAAAGCCAAGCGATTTCAGGATGGCGATGTCGCGCGTTTTCTCGAACACCACTGTCGAGATGATATTGTAAATCCCAAAAGCCGCGACCAATAAAATGGCTCCGGTGACGCTATACATGATGGCGTTTTGAATGACGAAAACCGTCAGCACATTTCGGTTCTGTTCTTCCCAGCTTTCGGACCTATCGCCAAAGCGCGCTTCGATCTGCCGCGCCAGGGCTTCCGCCTCTGTCACATCATTCAGCCGCAGCAGTATTTGATTGACCACATTGGGCCGGTGCTGCAGGATTTGATTGACCTTGAGCAGCGTATAGCCGGCCTGGTTATCAAGCGTGGTGAGCCCGGTTCGGAAAATCCCCACAATCTTCATTTGCAGGCTGATTCCCCTGGGGGAGACCGCGATGGTGGTATCGCCCAGCGCAACGCCGAGTTTTTGCGCAAGCCCAATGCCGATGATCAGGCCATTCGCGGTGCTGCGCAAATCTTCCATGCTGCCCTGGATCAAATCCTTCTCCAGGTTTGAGACTCGGCGATACCGCGCCGGTTCGATGCCGGTGATGGAAACCGAAACATCGCGTGACCCGTAGCGGAGCAACGCCTGACCAGTCAGGATGGGCGATGAATAGACACCCGGGATGGCTTCCAATATCGCCATTTTCTCGGCGCTGGCGCGGATGCCGCGGATGCGTTCGGTTGGCTTCACGCCGGATAGTGCAACAGCGCCATCAGGATGGGCGATTTCGACCGCCTGCGGCAGTGGGCGGCGCGTTTCATCCTTCACGATGATATGCGGCTGCACATCAATCACCTGTTCGATGAAATAGGTCTGAAAACCACGCATAAGTGAGGCAATGGCGATGAAAAACGCTACACCCAAGGCAACTCCCATCACCGATACCAGGGTCTGCCGGCGCCGGCGGGAAAGCATGCCGCGCGCAAGATCAAAAATCAGCTTCATGGTTTGAGGCGTATCGCCTGCCCATCCTTCAGGCTCTGTGGTGGATCAAGCACCACGATATCTCCTGACGCGAGACCTTGGCGGATTTCGACCGCGCGCGGACCCTGCACGCCAACCGTCACCTGGCGCCGCCGTGCGACTTCACCTTGTGCGACAAATACGTGATCACCGCGCAGCGCCGCAGGTGGGATCAGTATGGCATTGGCGGCTTCGCGCAGCACGATATTCGCCTCCACCGTCATGCCGATCATGAGCGGTGTGTCATTGGGCAGCGCAAGGCGTACGCGATAGGCCTTGCGTGTTGCGTCACCTTTTGGCGTGATTTGTGCGACGGTCGCAGTAAGCACCTGCCGGGCAAAAGCGTCGGCACGCAGCAGCGCGCGTTGGCCTTCGCGGATTTGGGCGATGTCTTCCTCATCCACTTCGGCGGTGATGCGGAGTGGCGTTGGCTCGCCAATCCAGAACAGCGCCGCGGAGGTATCCACAACCTCCCCCACCTCGGCATCGCGGCGCAACACCAGGCCGGCAGAGGGTGCGCGCACCACGTAATCATCCAGGCGCCGCTGCGCCGCATCAGCCCCGGCGCGCACGGCGCGGGCTTCGGCTTCGGCGCGATCAAGCGTGGCGCGGGACGCGACATCACGCGCGACCAGGGCACGCACACGGGCCAAATCTTCCTGCGCGAAAAGGGCGCGGGCCTCGGCCTCTTCAGCGCGGTGGCGCACTTCGCGATCATCCAACTGCGCCATGGGCTGGCCAGCTTCAACGCGGGCACCTTCTTCGACCAAAACGGCGGTGATGCGCGCACGCACGGCGGGCCCAACCTTGGCCCAATGCACCGGCTCTACATTGCCGGTGGCATAGACCGCCTGGACCGCCGGCCCCGTGGTCGCGGTGGCCACGGCGATGGCCGGCGACAGGCCGCGCCAGAACCAGGCCCCGGCCAGGCCGAGCAGAAGCAGCACTATTGGAATGATGATCCGGGCACGCATGTTGTCAGCCTAGCATGACACTCGCCGCTTGGCTTCCCCGCGGGAGAGGGGGCATGGGTGAGATGGAGATGGCTGTAAGATGGCTTGGCCGGGGTAAACCTGCCCCCAATTTAACCAGCTATCAGACTTGGCCTTGGGGGCGTAGAGCGTGTTGCGTTCACATGGGTTCACGCAACCCGCTCTACCTCGTTATTTTGCGAGCATCTTCATGCATTCAGATTTTCCATCTGAACGCAACACGCTCTAGGAGCCTGTCTGAGAATGACCTTCGGCTTTTTCTTACACTAAAACTAGCGCGGTTTTTGGTGGGTGTCTCCCTTGTTTATGCTGTTGCTTTGTGGAGCTTGAGGATGTTGTGGGCGGTGCAGATCATGGCCCATTCGCCTCTGACTTGGTTAAGCCCTCGGAGGAGGAATTGTCGGAAGCCTCTGGGCTGCTTGATCTGACCGAATACCGGCTCGGCGGTCTGTTTTCGCAGCCGATATCGGCTACGTCGCCCAGCGCGTTTGATCTTGTCGGCCATTTCCTGCATCAGAGGCTTTCGTTTGAGTACGCGCCCGGCTGTGGGATCGGTCTTGCCATGCCTGATGCAGCCGGGCGTGAGATAGGCCCTGATGCCGCGCTCTGCCATGGCGGCCAAATTGGCTTCGGTAGCAAAGCCCGTATCGCCTGAAACCTCGCGCAGGTTGCGGCCAAGATTGGCGTGGGCCTGATCAACCAGCGGGATCAGGGCCGCGAAGTCAGCCGGATTGGTGCTGAGTTGCTCGGCAATGATGATCTGATGCGCGGCATCAACCGCGATCTGACCGTTATAGCCCGCGATGAAACCACCCCAGCTTGGTATGATGCGACTGTCACCATCAGTGAAGTTACGCTGCGCCCGGTCTGGCGGTGTGGCGGATTGCTCTTCGTCGGCAGAATGGTTCTTGCGCGCGCCGCGTTCCTGCATGCCAGAGGAAGGGCCAGGCCCGTCGGCGTCGCTATTATCCGCCCCAGCGCGGGCCTCGGCTTCCAGTTGCGCCTTCGCCGCGCGGATGCGTTCCAGCCGACGCTGCTTATCTGCCATCCAGGCCGGTGTCTCGTCACCGCGATGATCGGCGCCATGCTGCGCATCTTCCGCCGCATCCGCGGCTTACGCCTGATCCTGCCAAGCCTTCACTTCAGCTTCAAGGCTCCGCTCCTGCTCCGCCATGCGCTTGTAGCTCATCGCCTTGTGTCAAGAGGCATTGGCACGCAGCTTGGTGCCATCCACCGCGACATGGCCAAGCTTGAGCAGCCCTGCCTTCTGGCCAAGCCGCAGTACCTGCACGAACAGGCCCCGCAAGGCCACCGGATGCCGGCGCCGGAATGTGCTGATGGTGTGGAAATCAGGCTTGTTCAGCCCAGTCACCGCCATCATGTCAACCGGTCCTCGTAGGCACGCGCCAATTGCCGCGAAGAATAAATCCCCCGGCTATAGCCATAGAGCAGCAGCGCCACCAGCATACTTGGATGATAGGGCGGCTGTCCCTGTTCTGACGTGTAGACGCCCGTGATCGCCGAAAGCTCCAGCGCCTCTCGCACCGTATCTGGCACAAAATGCGCCAAATGACTGGGGGGTACAAACTGATGCAGCGAAGCAGGAAGTAGCCAACCCTGGTCCACATCCCACGCTCGGAAGGTCTTGCTCATGAAAGCAAATGAATCAGAAATAAGGAGAAAAAAAACTAGCGAATTCTCAGACAGGCTCCCAGGGAGGCATGAAGCGGTCACTAGGCTGCACAATATGACTTGTTCTTATTTTGTTCTTTTGATAAGCTTTCTTTCCCATGACTGCCGCCGATCCCCTTTCCCCCCGCAACGCTGCCTTGGCCCGGCTGCGCGATACCCTGGCCGGGCTGACCACCCGCGCCCCTAGGGGCCATGCCAGCACGCCCATTCCGGTTTTTGCTGACAATGGCTTGATCGGGGCTGGCCTGGCGCGTGGTGCGTTACATGAGGTTTACGCCGCAAGCCCCGGATCTGGCGTGGCTTTTGGCTCCATTCTGCTGGCGAATTGCGGCGGGCAGGTGCTCTGGATTGCCACCGAACAGGAATCGAATCTTGTCTGGCCGCCGGGGCTGCTGCCCTTCGGCCTTACCCCGGAAAATCTGATCCTGGCGCGGGCAGCGCGTTGGCCGGAAGCGCTCTGGGCCATGGAAGAAGCCCTGCGCTGCCCTGCCTTGGGCGCTGCCGTGCTGATGGCCGGCAGCGGGCAGGGGCTTGATCTGACCGCAACGCGCCGCCTGCATCTGGCCGCCGAGGCAGGTGGCGTTTTCGGCCTGCTGCTCCGCCCGGATGGCGCCACTGGTGACTCTGTCGCGCGCACGCGCTGGCATATCGCCCCGCTTTCGGTTGATGGGTCGCCGCACTGGCGCCTGACACTGCTTCGCCAACGCGGCGGCGCCCCGGCGGGGCCTTGGGATGTGGCGTTCAACCCGGCGACCAACAGGCTACATCTGGCGGCGGGGGGCACATGAAGCCCGCCCGCCGTTACCTTGCTGTGCATCTACCCTTCTGGGCGGCGGAGCATCTGCGCCAGACCCGCCCCGATCTGCCGGCGGATCAGCCCTTGGCACTTTGGGCGCGGCAGGGCGCGCGGCGCCTGCTTGTTGAGCTGGATCACCAGGCCGCGGCGGCGGGGCTGGAGCCAGGCCAGGCGCTGGCCGATGCCGAGGCGCTGTTGCCCGATTTGCTAGTGCTTCCCGCCATGCCGGAAGCCAGCGCTGCGGGGCTCCGTGACCTCGCCATTTGGGTGCAGCGCTTCACCCCGATCAGCGCTGCCCTGCCGCCCGATGGCCTGCTGCTGGATGTCACCGGCTGCGATCATTTATTCGGCGGTGAGGCCGCCTTGCTCGCCTGCCTTATCGCCAAGCTGGCCGAGGCGGGGCTTACCGCCCAGGGCGCCATTGCCAGCGCGGCGGCTTCCGCCATGGCGCTGGCGCGGGTACGGCGGGATGCGCCGATCATCGCGCCAGGGGCGCAAGAAAAAGCCGTGGCACCCCTACCGCTTGGCCCCGCGCTTCGCCTGCCGGGGGCGATGGTGGAAGACCTCGCCCGGCTTGGACTGCGCATGATTGGTGATGTGCTGCGCCAGCCCCGCGCGCCGCTCGCACGGCGCTTTGGCGCGCCCTTGCTGGAGGCGCTGGATGCCGCCACGGGCCGCCGCGCGCCACCCATCACCCCCATCGCCGCGCCGCCCGATCTGGCCGTGACTCGCGCCCTGCCGGAACCGATCCTGACTGCCGAGGCGATTGCCGCCTTGCTCGATCGGCTGCTGGTAGCGCTTTGTGCGCGGCTGGCCCGCGCCGGACTTGGCGCGCGGCGATTGTGCCTGACCGCCTGGCGCGTGGATAGCACGGAACAGCGCCTGATGATCGGCACCGGTGTGCCCAACCGCGACCCCGCGCATCTGGCGCGGCTTTTCGCTGAGCCCCTCACCAGCCTGGCGCCGGAACTCGGTTTTGAGCGTTTCACCCTGCAAGCCTTGGCGACCGACCCCATGGGCGCAGAAGGGCAGGGCGCCCTGCCCATGGGCGCCGCGCCGCGCCCGGATGGGGTTTTGGCGCAATTGCTGGATCGCCTCCGCCAAAGGCTGCACCTGGCCCGCCCCGCACCGATGCCAAGCCATTGGCCAGAGAGGCAATGGCGCGCTGCCGCCCCGCATGAAGCACCCAATCCCACCCCGCCCGGCTGGGGCGCGCGCGCTACGCCGGTGCTGCTGCGCCGCCGGCCTGAGGCTGTGCAGGTCACTGCCTTTGCCGAAGGCGCGCCCGCTGCGCTGCGCTGGCGCGGGCGGCATTACGCGCTGACCCGTGCGGAGGGGCCGCTACGGCTGGAAGCAGAATGGTGGCATGGCGGCGCATTGCCGCCAGCACGGGATTATCACCGCGTGCAACTCGCTTCCGGTGAAAGGCTCTGGCTTTGCCATGCCGATGGGCGCTGGGTGGTGCAGGGCGATTTGCCATGACCACGCGCGGCTATGCGGAGGTGGCGGCGCGATCCAATTTCTCCTTCCTGGATGGCGCCTCCCATCCTGAGGAATTGGTGGAACAGGCGGCGGCCTTAGGCCATGCCGGGTTCGGGCTTTGCGATACCAATGGGCTTGCTGGTGTGGTGCGCGCACATGGTGCGGCCAAGGCGGCGGGCTTGGCCTTCGCGCCGGGCTGCCGGCTGCGGCTGGAAGATGGCGCGGAATGGCTGGCCTGGCCCGCGGATCGCGCGGCCTATGGCAGGCTGACGGCGCTGCTTTCAGCCGGGCGCATGGCCGCGCCCAAGGGTAAATGTCGGCTGGATTTCGATATGCTGTGCGACGCGGCCGAGGGCATGGCGCTGGCCGCCATCCCACCCGTTACGCCCGCCGCCTTGCGCCGCCTGAGTGGGTTGCGCCTTGCCTTGCCGCCGCTGATTGCTGTGGCGTACCCGTTATTGGGCGATGACGCATCGCTGCTCGCGCACCACGCCGCTTTGGCGGAAGCGAGTGGGGCGCGGCTGCTAGCCACCAATAATGTGCGTTATCATGTGCCATCGCGGCGGCGGCTCGCGGATGTGCTCAGCGCCATTCGCCTGCGCTGCACCGTGGAAGCCTTGGGCCAGGCGGCGGAGCCCAATGCCGAACGCCATTTGAAATCCCCTGCCAAAATGGCACGGCTTTTCGCGCGCTACCCGGATGCGCTACAATCAAGCCTTGATGTGCTGGCGACCACGCGCGGCTTTTCGCTCGATCATTTGCGCTATGAATACCCCGATGAGGTGCTGGACCCGGGCCTCACCGCGCAGCAAAGCCTGGAAGCGCGTGTGGCCGAAGCTGTTGCCGTGCGCTGGCCGGTGCAGGTGCCGGATGCGATTACGACGCGCATCGCGCATGAAATGAAGCTGATCAATGATCTTGGCTATGCGCCCTATTTCCTGACCGTGCATGAGATTATTCGCTTCGCCCGCGCGTGCGGCATTCTGTGCCAAGGGCGTGGTTCGGCGGCAAATTCCACGGTTTGCTATGTGCTGGGCATCACTGCGGTTGATCCCGAAAAACATGATCTGCTGTTTGAGCGTTTTGTCTCGGCCAGTCGTGGCGAGCCGCCCGATATAGATATTGATTTCGAGCACGACCGGCGAGAGGAGGTGATCCAGCATCTTTACGCGCGCTATGGCCGCGACCGCGCAGCGATTTGCGCGACCCTGATCCGCTATCGCCCGCGCAGCGCTATTCGCGAAGTGGGCAAGGTGATGGGCCTGACCGAGGATATCACCGCACGCCTCGCCAAGGCCGGCTGGGGGCCGGGGCGGGAGATGAGCCTGGCGGAATTGGCGGTCGATGAGGGCTTTGACATCAGCGATCCGCGCTTGGCGATGACGCTTGATCTGGCTGAAGAATTGCAGGATTTCCCGCGCCATACCGCAACCCATGTCGGTGGCTTTGTCATCACGCGCGGCAAGCTCACGGAATTGGCGGTGGTGACGCAGGCGGCGATGGAAGACCGCACCGTTCTGGAATGGGACAAGGATGATATTGATGCACTCGGCATCATGAAGGTGGATGTGCTGGGGCTTGGCATGCTATCCTGCCTTCGGCGCAGTTTTGATCTGCTGGGGCAGCATCGGCGCCTTGCCTTGAACCTGGCAAACCTGCCGCACGATTGCGCGGAAACCTATGCCATGTTGCGGCGTGCGGATTCCGTTGGCGTGTTTCAGGTGGAAAGCCGCGCGCAGATGAATATGCTGCCGCGCCTCAAGCCACGCGCCTTTTATGATCTGGTGGTGCAGGTGGCGATTGTGCGCCCTGGCCCCATCCAAGGCGATATGGTGCATCCCTATTTGCGCCGACGTCAGGGGCTGGAGGCGGTGGAATACCCAGCGCCCGATCCTGCCTTTGGCCCAGCGGATGAATTGCGCCAGGTGTTGGGGCGTACGCTTGGCGTGCCGCTATTCCAGGAACAGGCGATGCGGCTTGCGATTGTCGCGGCTGGCTTCACGCCGGAAGAAGCGGATCAATTGCGCCGCGCCATGGCAACCTTCCGTCAACAGGGCCTGGTCACACGCCACAAGGACAAGCTGGTGGCCGGCATGACACGCCGCGGTTACGCGCAGGAATTGGCGGAGCGTGTCTTTGCGCAAATCGAAGGCTTTGGCAGCTATGGTTTTCCCGAAAGCCATGCGGCGAGCTTCGCGCATCTGGTTTATGCCTCGGCTTGGTTGAAATGCCACCACCCGGCGGCCTTTGCCTGTGCGCTGTTGAACAGCCAGCCCTTGGGGTTTTACGCGCCGGCGCAAATCATGCGCGATGCGCGGGACCACGGCGTTGTTGTGCGCGCGGTGGATGTGAATGCCAGCGATTGGGATAGCAGCCTGGAAGAAGCCCCCGAAAGCACGGGCGGCCTGGCGCTGCGGCTGGGGCTGTGCCTGGTTGCCGGGCTGGCGCAGCGTGATGCGGAAGCGCTACTGATGGCCCGCGCCGCACGCAATGGTGCGCCCTTTGTAAGTGTGGAGGATTTGGCCTGGCGCGCGCGGCTTTCTCAAGGCGCTTTGAGTGCACTCGCCGCCGCCAATGCCTTTCCTGGTGTGCTGCGCCGTGATGCTGCCTGGGCGGCGCGCGGAGCACGGGGCACGCCGCGCGACTTGCCGCTTTTCGCGCCGCGCGATGGCGTGGATGCCGCCTTGGCCAATGAGGCACCCATCCTGCCCGAAGCGAAACCTGTCTTGCCGGCAGAACATGAGGGCGAGCATATTGTGCATGATTACGCGGCCCTTGGCCTGACGCTTGGGCAGCATCCCTTGGCGCTGTTGCGCGCAGAATTGCGTGCCGAAGGGCTGCGTGATACGCGCGACTTGCAGACATGGCCCGCAGGCCGGTTGCTGCGCCTGGCAGGGCTTGTGCTGATGCGCCAGCGCCCCGGTTCCGCCAAGGGCGTGATTTTCATCACCATCGAAGATGAGCACGGCACCGCCAATCTGGTGGTCTATACCGATATCGCTGCGCGTGATCGGCGTGCCCTGCGCGGCGCGCGGCTATTGCAAGTGGAAGGCCGGGTGGAGCGTGAGGATCGCCACGCCGAAGTGCCGATCATCCATGTGATCGCGCGCCGCCTGGTGGATCGTTCCGATCTGCTGGAAGGCTTGTTGCGCGACGCGGGCAGCGGCTGGGCAGAGGCAGCGCTTGGCCGCGCCGATGAAATCCGCCGCCCGCAGGATGATTGTCGCCCGCCGCGGGGGAAGTTGCCCGCGAGCCGGGATTTCAGATAGCGCGCCTTCAGCCCCGCGCCCTCGGCACTCTGAAGGGCAGCATCAGCGCCTGCACCGCCAGATTATCAAACCGGTTCAAGGCCAGGCTTTCATGCACCGCAATGGCATTCTGCCCCAATAGCCGCGTACGAATTTCGGATCGCGTATAAAACGGCGCATCCACCAAAGCGCGCACCAGCTCTGCCATGCCATCTTCAGATCGTGTCGGGCGCGCGACGCGCCACAGTCCAGGCGGCATCACGGCCTGCGGGGGGATCGGCATATCGGCAACCTCGCCGGCGCGGCTCACCTGCAGCGCGAGTGATTGCGCCGATCCATCCCGGCACGACGCATTATACAAAATCGCGGTGGCTTCCGGCATGGGCGCGCGGCACCAATCCCAGAATAGGAAATCCTCTTCCAACGGCGCGATGCCGGTGTTGGTGTCAAAATACGAAAAGCCGGACCAGTGCAGCGCAGGATTGTCAAAAGCAACCTCCACGCGCGAACGCGGTGCAATCGGCTGCCAATGATGCCGCCCCACGCCATCCAAGCGAAAGGCCCGATGCGATAGTGCCTCAGGATAAAGCGCCACACGCCCGCGTAACTTGCCCGGAATCGGGGCGGTGACTTCCGCAAGATCAACCAGCAATTTGCTGCCATCCCAGCGCATGGCACTTGGCCCAATTTGCAGGAAATCAGCACCACGATTGAGCGCACCACGTGGTCGATCCGTCATCGCCCAGCGTGCCGGCTTGCCGTAAAGTGCCACATGCATGCAGCAATGGTTCAGCGGATCGCCACCGCCACCACGCCGCGCAAAAGCATACCAGGGGGAAAATACCGTGCCCAGAAAGGCGATGATGGTAATGCCATGCGCACCATCATCGGAAAGCGCATCCAGATACCACCAGCGATAACCACGCGCCGCCACGGGCAGAGTGAAATCCAAGCCCGTCGCGCTAAAATCATCTGTCATTCAAAAAGCCGCCTTGACACGCGGCCATTTTCGGCCCGCATAGCGTTACGGGTCAAGCCGGGCGGCGCGCGCCGCCCCGCGGGCCGACCCTCAGGCCTTGCCCTCATAGACTTCGATCATCTGGCCGAGCAGCTTCAGCGCCTCATCCTTCGGGCGCTGGAAGGCGTTGCGCCCAACGATTGACCCATTGCCGCCACCGGCATGAATCGCGCGCGCCTCAGCGAGCAGCGCATCCGTACCCTTCGCCTCACCGCCCGAGAACACAACAAGACGACGACCATTGAAACAGGCCTGCACCACATGGCTGATGCGCCTCGCGAGGTCACTGCCATCAATCTTGCGCTCAATATAAACTTTTTTTGCGGCATCCAGGCTCAGCACATCGGTGGGCGGCTTTACCTTGATGATATGCGCCCCCAGCAGCGCGGCCATATGGGCGGCATAGGCGCAAATATCGAAGGCGGTTTCACCGTTCTTATCCAGCATCGGCCCGCGCGGATAGGACCAGACCACCACAGCGAGCCCGGCTGCCTTGGCTTCTTCCACCAATTCGCGCAGTTCTTCCATCATCTCAAACTGGTATTCGGATGACGGATAGATGGTGAACCCAATTGCCGAACACCCAAGGCGGAGTGCATCGGCGACGCTCGCAGTCACCGCCTGATCCTTGGTGGTGGAAAGGCTATTGGATGAATTGACTTTCAGGATGGTCGGGATGGAACCCGCGAAAGTAGCGGCACCGGCTTCAATCATGCCAAGCGGCGCGGCATAAGCATTCAGCCCCGCTTCAATCGCCAATTCGAAATGATAATGCGGATCATAGGCCGCTGGATTCGGTGCGAAGGACCGCGCCGGGCCGTGCTCAAACCCCTGATCCACCGGCAGGATCACCATGCGCCCCGTGCCACCCAGCTTCCCTTCCATCAGGATGCGGGCGAGATTCGCCTTGGTGCCGGGTGTGTCGCTTTCATACCAGGAGAGGATTTCCTTCACGCGACGCGTCAGCTTCATCTTGGGTTCCTTTTCATTGCTCAAAAGGCGGATGTGGCGATAGCCCAGCCGGCATTGCCTGTCACGAGCTCGTTATCTCGGCTGGTCCTGTGGCGGCACTGTGGCGAAAAGCGCAGTAATGCGCCTTTCATGATCCCGCCGGCGCGGATCGAGCGTGCCGAGATCGAGCGCCATCGGTCTGGTGCCCAAAACCTCGGCCCCCGCTTCGGCGGCGGCGCCCAGTACGCTTTCGGCGGCAGGATGCGCGAGATCGAATACCAGCAGCTTGAACCCGGCCCGCAAGGCCGCCAGCGCGGCCCCTGGGGCAGCTGCGCAATCCAGCACGGCGGTAAAGTTCGCGCCGGGATGTTCAGCCGCCGCCTGGTCCAGCACGGATTTGAACCAGCCTGGCCCCGCATTCAGCGCTGCACCGGGCGCCGAGAGCAGCAGCACGGGCCGCCCGGCCGCGACACGCAGTGCCCATGCGGCCTGCCCGCGCCCATGCACCACCATCGCGGGCCGCTTCAGAAACGCCTCTACCATTGACCCAGAGGCCTTTGCATGCCAAGCATTTCAACGATCCCTTAGCCGCAAGAAGTCTTGGCGCCAAGGCATTTGGAAAAGCATGAGCGAGCAGCAAGCTGACACAATGGGTGCGGCGATGATCCGGCTGGAAGCAGCCCTGGAACGTCTTAATCGCGCCGTGGAAGCCCGCCGTGCCACCACCCCACCCGTTGAAGGCGATATGGTGCCGAAGGCCGCTGTTGCTGCCCTCGCTACCCGGCTCGAGGCCTCCATCGCCAAGCTGCGCGCCAATCTGGGGCATGACGGCTGATGGCGCAGGTCACGGTCCGTGTCGGCGGCTATGCCCATCCGGTGGCTTGCCAGGATGGTCAGGAAAAGCACCTGACCAATATGGCCGCCGAGGTGGATCAGCGTATCTCCGCCCTCAAGGCCATGGGCATCCAGTTTGGCGAAACGCGCATGCTGCTGCTGGCCGCCTTGCAATTGGCCGATGAGGCAATGGATCTGAAAGCGGAAAATGAAGCGCTGAAGGCCGGCGGCACCGTTGTTGTCGAAGCCCCCACGCCCGACCCCGCGCTCGCCGATGGTCTGGTCCGGCTCGCGGAAAAGCTTGAGACCATTGCCGCGCGGCTTGAGGAAGCCTAACTAACGCTCGCGGGGCTGCTAGGTGCGCCAGGCAATTCATCCCCGGGGCCAATGCACATCCTCCGGGAGCTGGCTCTGTCCGGGCCGTGGTTCGGGTATCTGGCGCCCACCTGCTGACGCAGGCCTTGGGAGGATGAGACGCCAGCGGCCAATGTGGCTCCGCACCCTTTTTGCCAGCAGGAACCCCGCGTGACCGAGGCCACAGCCGCCGCCCCATCGGATACCGCCCTGCGGGACGCCAAGGCCGCGGCGCGCAAGCTGGCGCGCACCAAGCGGGCAGCGCTGGTCAGCGCCGATGCGCCGATGCGCCTGGCCGAGGCCCTATTGACCCACCATACCCCCGCACCGGGAGCCATCATCGCCGGCTATTGGCCGATGGGGGAGGAGATGGATCCGCGCCCCCTGATGCTCGCCCTGGCCGCAGACGGGCATCGCCTGGCCTTGCCGGTCACGCCGCCGCGCGGCCAGCCGCTGTCCTTTCGTGCCTGGGCGCCCGGCGCGGCGTTGCGTGCTGGGCCCATGGGTACCTCAGAACCCTTTTCTGGCGAGGATTTGCGCCCCGATATCCTGCTACTGCCGCTATTGGCCTTTGACCGCGCCGGGCGCCGGCTTGGCTATGGTGGGGGCTATTATGACCGCACACTCGCCGCGCTGCCGGGTGCATCAGCCATCGGCATCGCCTATGCCGGGCAGGAAATGCCCGAAGTGCCGGCGGGGCCGCAGGATTTCCGCCTGCCCTTGATCGCCACCGAAGCGGGCGTCATTCTTTGTGGAGACCCCGTGTGAGGCTGCTGTTCCTTGGCGATATTGTTGGCCGCGCCGGGCGTGATGCTGTGATCGCAACCTTGCCCGGGCTTCGCGAAAAACTTCGGCTCGATCTTGTGGTGGTGAATGCGGAAAACGCCTCCCACGGCTTTGGTCTGGCGCCGGAGATGGCGCGTGCCTTGTTCATCGCGGGCGCTGATGTGCTGACGCTTGGCAATCACGCCTGGGATCGCAAGGAAATCATCCCCTATATTGAGGGCGAACCCCGCCTGATCCGCCCGCTGAATTACCCGCCCGGCACGCCGGGGAGGGGCGCGGTGGTGGCGGTGCTGGCCGATGGCAGGCGCGCCTTGGTGTTGCAGGCCATGGGGCGCTTGTTCATGGAACCTCTGGATGATCCCTTCCGCGCCATTCAGGCGGAATTGGCGCAGCATAGCCTGGGCCCGCAAGGCACGGTGCAAGCCATCATCATTGATTTCCATGCGGAGGCTTCATCGGAAAAACAGGCCATGGGCCATAGTTTCGATGGCCGCGTGAGCCTGGTGATCGGCACTCACACGCATGTGCCGACTGCTGATCATCGCGTCTTGCCGGGCGGCACGGCGTTTCAAACCGATACCGGCATGTGCGGCGATTATGATAGCGTGATCGGCATGCAAAAGGCCGGCGCTTCGATCCGCTTCTGGCGCAAGGTGCCGGCGGAACGGCTGGCCCCGGCTGAAAATGAGGTGACGATCTGCGGGCTGTTTGTGGAGACGGATGACGCGACTGGGCTTGCGCGCCGGGTTGCGCCCTTGCGTATCGGCGGTGGGTTGGAGCCAATCTTGCCCGGCTGAGCGCCACTTCCATTCACGGTGTTTCTTGTCCTTACCTTATATTCCTCAGGTCAGGAACATGCCGCATGCCCAAACAGTTTCACCGCGGTTGGTTCTTGCATGGTGCTTCAGTGTAGGCCTTGGGCGAGCCCTGGACTGGCGCTATTGGGCGTGATTGGCGCGTGCCGGAATTGTTTTGCGACATGGCACGCGCGCTGGAACGCGCCTGCTTTGATTATCTGTTGATTGAAGATAGCAGCTATATCGGTGAAAGCTTCGGCGGCACGCGCGAGATCTATCTGCGCAACGGTCTCTCCGTGCCGCGCCAGGACCCGAGTGTGATCGTAACCCTGATGGCAGCGGCCACCAGCCGGATTGGCATTGTGCCGACCTTATCAATCTTCGCCTATCCGCCCTATTTGCTGGCGCGCCTGGTCGCCAGCCTGGATCAAGTTTCCAATGGCCGCATCGGCTGCATATGGTCACCGGCAGCATCGATTTCGCGGCCATGAATTACGGCCTGCTTGGCATACCGGAACATGATCTGCGCTATGACATGGCCGATGAATATATGGCGGCAGTCAATGCGCTTTTGGATAGTTGGAAACCCGGCGCAATTCTGGCCGATACGGATAGCGGCGTTTTGGTGGATCGCACCAAGGTCTATGCGGTGAATTTCGAAGGCAGATGGTGCAAGACTCGCGGGCCGCTCAATTCCGGACCTTGCGTACAGGGGCTCCCGGTGATTGCCCAGGCCGGCGCCAGCGCGCGTGGCCAGCGCTTTGCCGCGCAGCATACCGACACAATCGTCGCGAGTGTGAAGGGGGCCGCCGGCATGCGCGCCTATCGCGATGATGTGCGCGCCCATGCCATTGCTGCCGGGCGCAACCCCGATGACATCAAGGTGCTGTTCACCATGGTGCCAGAGCTTGGCGATACCATGGAAGAAGCGACGCTCAGGCATCGTCATCGCCTCGCACGGGCAGAAGCGCAGGTACCAAATCTTCTCGCCCATATCGGCAAGATCACTAATATTGATTTCGGCTAATATAATCTGGATACGCCGGTGGATCAGCTTAATCTTTGGACCAATGGGCATCAGCAATTGCTGGATGAATTCCGCCGCTTCGCCGGCAAGCGCAGCCTGCGCCAGGCCATGTTCGCCTATCGCGGCAATCCGGGTTCCATTGAATTGATTGGCACACCCGATGCCGTGGCGTCACAGATGGCTGATGCGATGGAAGAAGCCGGCGGTGATGGGCTTTTGCTGTCGCTCGGCAATGTCAGCCGCCGCGCAATTGCCGAGGTTGCCGATGGGCTGGTACCGGCGCTGCAGGCGCGCGGGTTGGTGCGACGGGCTTATGAATTCACCCAGTTCCGGGATAATTTGCGCGCCTTCTGACTGAAGCGGCGCCCCCTTGGGCCGCACAGCGGTTGCCGGGCGCCCCGCGCGCGCTTGGCGTCCCCCCCGTCAAGGGATATAAGCCGCGTCGGTTTCTTACATACACATATGGAAGTTACGGCAATGGCCGGCCATTCCCACGCGAAAAACGTCATGCACCGCAAGGCTGCCCAGGGTGCGAAAAAGGCGCAGGTCTTCGGCAAGCTCATTCGCGAAATCACTGTCTCCGCCAAGATTGGCCTGCCCGACCCGGCGGCCAATCCGCGGCTGCGCGCTGCGATGAAGGCCGCGCTGACCGCGAATATGACGCGCGATACGATTGACCGCGCC
This sequence comes from Alphaproteobacteria bacterium, assembly GCA_016869715.1. Taxonomy (GTDB): domain Bacteria; phylum Pseudomonadota; class Alphaproteobacteria; order Acetobacterales; family Acetobacteraceae; genus Neoroseomonas. The sequence goes on along the minus strand of VGDM01000004.1, from coordinate 113,757 downwards.
ATCAAGCGCGCGGTGACCGCCGGGCAGGGCGAGGATTACGAGGAAGTGCGCTATGAAGGCTATGGCCCGCATGGCATTGCGATCATCGCCGAAGCGCTGACCGATAACCGCAACCGCACTGGTGGCGATTTGCGGTCTATGTTCGCCAAGAATGGCGGTACGCTGGGGGAGACGAACTCGGTCGCCTTCCAATTCGAACGGAAGGGCGTGCTGCGCTACAAGCCGGATATCGCCTCGGCCGATGCCATGCTGGAAGCCGTGATTGAAGCCGGCGCCGAGGATGTGGAAAGCACCGAAGACGGGCATGAGGTTTCCACCAGTGTGGAAGACTTCGCCGCGGTGCGTGATGCCCTGGAAGCGCGCTTTGGTACGGCGGAAGCGGCCAGGCTTGAATGGTGGTCCACCAATGGCCTCCAGCTGGATGAGGAACGCGCCAAGGATGTGATGAAGCTGCTCGATATGCTGGATGACCACGACGATATCCAGAATATCTACGCCAATCTTGCGGTGGAATAGGCGCCATCGGCATGGTGGAAACCCGCCTTCGCACCAGCTTCGCCAAGCAAGGGCTGATGCGGCTGTTTGGTGCGGAGATGACGCGTATCGCGCCCGGTGAGGTTGAAATCTCACTCACGCCAAAGCCAGAGCTTTCGCAGCAGCATGGTTTTGTCCATGGCGGCGCCTTGACCGCCATTGCCGATAGCGCAGCAGGTTATGCTGCGCTCAGTCTCATGCCTGCCAATCGCGGCGTACTGACGACAGAAATGAAAATCAATTTCTTGGCACCCGCTGTGGGAAATCACATCATCGCGCGCGGAAAGGTACTGAAGGCCGGGCGCACGCTCAGCCTCGTGCAGACGGAAATCTTCGCGGTGACCGCCGATCAGGAAAGGCTGATCGCCTTCCTGACCGCGACCTTCATGGCCATCGAAAACCGCGATGGGATTGAAGACTAAAATAAGCTATTTTTGATCACATTTTCCGAGCAGCCAAGTGATTCCACTTGGCTTGAAAATGCTCACCGCATCGCCCGTTTCAGCACGGCCGTGATCTCATCCAATATTGCCGGATCATCAATGGTGGGCGGCGCGGTATAGGGCTCGGCGTCGGCGATCTTGCGCATAGTGGCGCGCAGGATCTTGCCGCTACGTGTTTTCGGCAGCCGCGCTACCACCTTCGCATCCTTGAAGGCAGCAACGGGGCCGATCTTCTCGCGCACCAGCCCCACCAATTCGCGCGCCAGCGTATCTTCTGGCTTGTTCACGCCGGATTTCACCACCACCAGGCCGAGTGGCACCTGCCCCTTCAGCGTATCGCGCACGCCAACCACGGCGCATTCGGCGATATCGGGATGCGCTGCCAGCACTTCTTCCATCGCCCCTGTCGAAATCCGATGGCCCGCGACATTGATGATGTCATCCGTCCGGCTCATCACCGAAACATAGCCCTCTTCGTCAATCATCCCGGCATCGGCAGTGCTGTAATGGCCTGCGAAATGCGACAGATAGGCTTCCTTGAAACGTTCATCGGCCTGATAGAGTGTCGGCAAGGCTGATGGCGGCAAGGGCAGCTTCACCGCAAGGCTGCCAATCTGCCCGCGCGGAACCGGTTGGCCGGCCTCATCCAGCACCACCACATCATAGCCGGGCGCGGGTTTGCCGCCGGAACCGGCGCGGGTTGGGAAAAGCCCGAGGCCCCGGAAATTGCCGGTGATGGTCCAGCCGGTTTCGGTCTGCCACCAATGATCCACCACGGGTTTTTGCAACAGCCGTTCTGACCAAATGATTGTATCAGGGTCACAACGCTCGCCCGCCAGATAAAGCGCTTCCAGCTTCGACAAATCATATTTCTTCAGAAAAACGCCATCCGGGTCTTCCTTCTTGATGGCGCGAATGGCGGTGGGCGCGGTGAACAGCAGCTTCACGCCATGGTCAGCGCAGACGCGCCAGAAGGTGCCCGGATCAGGCGTGCCAACCGGCTTGCCTTCAAACACGACGGTGGTGCAGCCGGCCAGCAGCGGCGCGTAGACAATATAGGAATGCCCCACCACCCAGCCGACATCAGAAGCCGCCCAATAAACATCGCCGGGCCTCATGCCATAGACCAGTTCCATGGAATGATGCAGCGCGACGGCATGCCCGCCATTATCGCGCAAAATACCCTTGGGCTGGCCGGTGGTGCCTGAAGTGTACAGGATATAAAGCGGATCAGTGGCGGCGACAGAAACGCAAGGGTGCGGCGCGGCGGCTGCCTCCACCGCCAGCAAATCCTCATCCCGTCCCGGCGTCAGATCGCAAGGCGCTTGCGGACGTTGCAGGATCAGCACGCAGGATGGCTTATGCGGCGAAAGCGCAATTGCCTCATCCAGCAGCGGCTTGTATTTGACGACGTGTCCTGGCTCCAAGCCGCAGGATGCGCTGATGATCGCTTTCGGTTTGGCATCCGCAATGCGGCTCGCGAGTTCCGCCGCCGCGAAGCCGCCAAAAACGACGGAATGCACGGCGCCAAGCCGCGCGGTGGCCAACATGGCAATCGCCGCTTCCGGCACCATCGGCATATAGATCACGACGCGATCGCCCTTGGTAATGCCACGCGCGGCCAGGGCGCCAGCCAGCTTCGCCACGCGGTTCTGCAATTCGGCATAGGTGATGCGCTGAATTTGCCCCGTCATGGGGCTGTCATAGATGATCGCATCCTGCTGCCCGCGCCCGGCGGCGACCTGGCGGTCCACAGCATTATGGCAGGTATTCAGGGCCGCATCGGGAAACCAGCGCCCATAAACGCCCATCGAGGTATCGAAAATCCGCCGCGGTGCGCGGTCCCAATCAATGCCGCGCGCAGCCTCTGCCCAATAGGCTTCGGGGTCGCGCTTCCAGCGCGCATGGGTCGCGTCATATTTCGTGGCCTCGGACATGGTTACCCCTTTGATGCGGCAGCGCCGGACTGAATTGAGCCTGCCGCCTTGGCGGGGCGCAGCGCAAGCCCCGATGCAATAATCGCGTGCCGCGCCGCCTGGTTTTGCGCTGGCGCAAGCCACCCGCCGAGATTTCTGGAAACCCTCAGCCAAACTATGCGAGGCTGAGTCCATGGCTCTGCCCCGCCCCACCCCAAGCCAGCACGCCCGTCCATGAGCGGCTTCCTCCGCCGTGCCCTGGGCGCATTCGGCAATGGGCTGAAGCCAAGCTTTCGCGAATCCCTCCGCGCCCGGGCGCATTTCCGTGCGCCCCTTCCCGCCGGCCCGCTGATCGCCCAGCGCTATGTGGTGTTTAATCTGGAATCAACCGGGCTTGATGTCAGCGGCGGCGACCGGCTGCTGTCCATCGGCGCAGTCCGGCTGCGCGATGGCGAGGCGCGCGAAAGCTTCACCACCCTGGTCAACCCCGCTTGCAACATCCCGCCCGGGTCCATCCGCTATCACGGCATTACCGACGCCATGGTAGCCGACTCACCGCCCGCCGCCGCAGCGCTTGCGCAGTTTCAGGAATTTAACGGTGATGATGTGCTGGTCGCGCATAATGCTGCCTTTGACCGCGCCCTGATTTTTTTGCTGGGGAGTTTCGCGGCGCGCCCGCCATCGGCAATCCCCTCCTGTGAAGTGTTGCGACGTCACGCTGGCTCGATCCGCAGGAGGCGGATCATTCCCTCGATGGGCTTTGTGGCCAGGCGGGCATTGCGATTGCCGGGCGGCATCAAGTGCTGGGTGATGCGGAGGCGACAGCGGCGCTTTGGGTCAGCCTGATCGCACGTGCCGCGGCGCGCGGCGTGGATGATCTGGCGGAATTGGCCCGGCGCAGCCGCCTGACGGCCGCCATGGCCGCGACGGCAGAGCATTTCTGAAAAGGCCGCCTACCAGACTTCACCTGTGAAACCCGCGAAGCTGGAGTGGGAGAAGCTGCGCACGGCTTTCAAAGCCTCCCGCAATGCCTGCCGCGCTTCCTTGGGCATGGCGGCCGTATCCACCAGATTGCCGGGGCGGCGGCCGGCGGCGTGATCGGCCAATTGCTGGCGCAAGACAACATCCAGCAGCAGGGCAAAGCCAGCCTGCACGCTGCTTGCTTCCCGCGCGGCGATGCTGCCGCGCGTGGCCAGGGCCGCAATGCGCGCTGAAGTCCCGGTTTCGGTGATGCCGTCGCGCAGCGCCAAAAGCCGGGTGGCGGCCACCAGCGGCATCAGCCCATGCAGCTTCAAATCCGTCCGGCTGCCGGGGCCGGGTTCATCATCGGCAAAGCCACCAAATAGCGTGAGCCCCACCTGCAGGCTGCTGTTTTGCGCTGCCATGGCCGCCAACCAGGGCGGGCGGGACGCCAATAGCGCGGCCAGATGTCGCCTGAGCGAAGCCGCCTCTGCCTCGCCCCCCCGCGTGGGGCGGAAATCAAATACGATATCGCCAAACAGCAAGGCCGCCCCGGCGCGGCGATTGGCCCAGACGCCCATTTGATCGCGCCATTGCCGCGCCGTTTTCCGCCAAAGCGGATTGCGCGCCATGATCCCCCCAGGGCAGTGCGGAAAGCCAGCCTGATCCAGGCGCTGGTTGAAATCCTCGGTAAAGGGGCGGAACCAGGCATCCACGCTGCCGTGATCCTGATCCGGGTAGTCTTCCAATATCAGGCCATTATCCTGATCAGGCGTGAGCAGGCTTTCGCCCCGCCCCAGGCTGCCCATGACCAGCAGGGTGAAGGGCACCGGCGCTGGGCCATGATCGGCGAGTGTTTCCGCAAGAATGCGCCGATGTAAACCCAGATTGGTGCCGTTCACTAGCCGCACCACGGCTTCCGCACTCAGCCCTCCGCCCAACAGCGCGCGGGCAATACCGGCCTGGGCCGCTTTGATGGCGGCGACATCGCCCGACAGCGCTGCGAGATGCGTCAGCAGCCCGCCGGAGACAGCCGCAAGCGCCTCGGCCCGATGCAGCATGCCAAGGCAGAGCCCGGCTTCATCCAGCACCGACAAATGCCTGAGGCAATGTTGGCGGAGCAGTGCAATGGCGCGCCAGAGCCCTTCATCCCGGGTGCAGGCGATCAGCGGCGCGGTCATGGCGGCCGCAAGCGGTGCCTCGGGGCCAAGGCGGAAGACCACGCGGCGGGCGATATCCTGTTCGGTCAGAATGCCAATGGCACGGCCTGTGTCATCCAGCGCCATCAGGACCGAAGCCCGCGCCGTAGCCATGGCGGCGATGGCTTTGCCCAAGGGCGTTGCGGCTGGCAGCGCCGGCGGCGCCGCACCCATGGCCGCACTGGCCAGGCCGGTCAGCACGGCGATGGGGGCATCAGCTCCCAGGTTAGGCTTTTCCGTCCAAGTCATCTCCAAGGCGCACGCCTTTCAATGACCCGTCATTTGCTGACATTTGGTTATGTCTCGGGCAAAACATCCTTTGGCTGATTGCGCCAGCGCAGGCTCAGCCCCGCCGGGTCGAAGCCGCGTTCCATTTCCTGCTGTGTCGAAAGCATATGAAACCGCAAGGCGCCGCGGATCGCGGGGCCCTCGTCCTTCCTTTGGTCGGGATGGATCGGCAGGGTTGCAAAAAGCGGTGCCTCGGCCAGCAGGGGGAGCGTCCGCGCATCATGCGGCGCGGCCAATTGCAGGCGCGCCAGATGCCCCGGCAGGGCAGTTAGGCTGTCGCCAAAAGCCGCCCTTTCCTCCTCCGGAGGGGTGCCATCGGCCATGAAATCGGCATGCAGTGCGACCAGGCTTTCCAGTAAAAGCGGCTCCTGACCCCGCCAGAAGGGCCGAAGCCAGGCCTCCGCCAGGGCCATGACATCGCTTTGCGCAGCCAGAAACACCTGCCAGCGGCAATGGTTCAGCGCGGCCTGAAAATCTGGATCACCGAAGAAGGCGACCTCATTCCGCCCCACCTTCACCCGGCAATAATCCAGCACCGTCTTTTGCGCGACAAAGGCGCCCTGGCGGTGCAGGAAGGTCCCGAAATCCTGGGGCGCCGGAGAGGGCGGGCTGCCCAGCAGGCGGCGTAGGAAGCGCATCAGGGGCTGAATTCCTTGTAAAAAAGCTTGTTGCGACTGGGTTAGCAGCATGTTATCGCCGCCAGCGATTCAGGCTGTCAAATGCCCGAATCGGGTCGCGCGTCAGCGTGGTCAGGGCAGGTCAAACAGGTCGCTCCCAAGGGGCGACCATCGGAGGAGGGAGTTTCATGCCGTTGGTTGAACCTGGGGGTGCGCCATCAAATACGGAAGCCCCCGCGGTGAGTGAGGCCACCGCTGCGGCCCATTGGGCCAAAACATCCAGCCTGATGCTGCTTGTTCTGGGCATTTGGTTCTTCGCAAGCTTCGTGGTGCATTTGATCGCCCCCTCGCTTAACAGCATCCGCATTCTGGGCTTCCCCTTTGGCTTTTACATGGCCGCGCAGGGCAGCCTGATCATCTTCGTCGTGGCGCTTTTCTGGTTCGCCAACCGCCAGAACCAGGTCGACGAAGAATTCGGCGTGCAGGAGGATTGATCCCATGAGCGGCGCTTCCAAGGAAAAGGACCCCTTTATCGCCTCGCTCGGCAAGATTTACGCCGGCTATACGGGCGGGTTCGCGGCTTTTGTCGTGATCATCGCCATTCTCGAACAAATGGGCGTGCCGGATCGCATTCTCGGCTATTTGTTCGTGGGCCTCACAATCGGCGTCTATGCCTATATCGGCATCATCAGCCGCACCCAGGCAGTCACTGAATATTACGTCGCAGGGCGGCGTGTGCCTGCACTTTACAACGGCATGGCAACCGGTTCGGACTGGATGTCAGCGGCAAGCTTCATCGGCATGGCGGGCAGCCTTTACGCCCTTGGCTATGGCGGTCTTGCCTTCATCCTGGGCTGGACCGGCGGTTACATGCTGGTCGCCATTCTGTTGGCGCCCTATCTGCGGAAATTCGGTCAATATACCGTGCCGGACTTCCTGGGCGCGCGCTATGGCGGCAATGCCGCCCGCCTGATCGGCGTGACAATCCTGATCACCGCATCCTTCGTTTATGTCGTTGCACAAATCGTCGGTGTCGGTATCATCACCCAACGCTTTCTGGACGTGTCCTTCACCCTTGCCGTGTTTGTGGGTCTTGCCGGCATTCTGGTCTGCTCCATGCTGGGCGGCATGCGCGCCGTTACATGGACGCAGGTGGCGCAGTATATTGTGCTGATCATCGCCTATCTGATCCCGGCCTTCCTGATGTCGGCCAAGGTCACGGGCGTGCCGCTCCCGCAGGTGATGTATGGCTTTGCGCTGGAGCGGATTGCTGAGTTGGAAAACGGCTTCCGCGCTGCGGGCATGACCCCGCCGCCCGGTGTGACCGGCTGGCATAGCGCGCCCTTCATCGGGGCGAATGGGCAATTCTCCTTGCCGGCGGCAATCAATTGGTTCGCGCTGGTTTTCTGCCTCATGGTCGGCACGGCTTCCTTGCCGCATATCCTGATGCGCTACTTCACCACGCCTTCGGTGAAGGAAGCGCGCCAATCCGTGGCTTGGTCGCTGTTCTTCATCTTCCTGCTCTACTTCACGGCGCCGGCCTATGCCGCCTTCGCGAAGGTGGAAATCTACCAGAACATCATCGGCCAACCAATTGCGAGCCTGCCGGACTGGATCAAGAACTGGCAGATCGTCTCCCCCTATGGCGTGCCGTGGATCAATATTGTAGACGTGAACCGGGACGGCATCCTGCAATGGAATGAATTTCGCATCCATCCGGACGTGGTTGTGCTTGCCACACCGGAAATCGCGGGGCTGCCTTATGTGATCGCGGGTCTGGTGGCGGCTGGCGGTCTGGCGGCGGCGCTTTCCACCGCCGATGGCCTGCTGCTCGCACTCGCCAATGCGCTGTCGCATGACGTGTACTACAAGATGATTGACCGCAACGCGCCGACCGCGCGCCGGCTGACCGTCTCACGCGTCTTGTTGCTGACCGTGGCAGTTGCCGCGGCTTGGGTGGCGGGCAATGCCGGGGCAGATATTCTGTTCCTTGTGGCCTGGGCCTTCTCCATCGCTGCCGCCGGGCTATTCGCGGCTTTGGTAATGGGGGTGTGGTATAAGAAAACCACCAATATTGCCGCTGTCGTCGGTATGGCCGTGGGCTACGTGATCACCTTTGGCTACATGCTGCATTCTGAATGGTTCGGGCTGCATTTCATTCAGCTCTTTGGCACTTCGGACAAGATTGTTGCCGCGGCACGTCAGGTGATCGCGATCAATCAACAATTCACGTCTGAGGCGCTCCGGGCTGAAGCTCAGGCCATTATTGCCAATGCAGCCAATGTGAAGGATGGGGCGCTCGCATGGCTTGGGAATATCTGGGGCAGCCCAATGAACACTGATACCGTCGTGCTGCGTAACCGGGTGACCGGGCGCATGTGGGGGATTGGCAGCATTTCCGCCGGGATCTTTGGCGTGCCGGTCTCCTTCCTGGTCATCTATGTGGTGTCGCAATTCACCACGGCGCCAAGCCAGGCGATGCAGGATTTCATTGACGATATCCGCATCCCAAAGGGTGGTGTGCGTCTGGCTGACAAGCGCGAGGCGGTGGAATAAAAAATCTCGCCCTTGGTTGAGACAATATTGGGGCGGTCGCGGTAACGCAGCCGCCCCATCAATTAGGGCTTCATGGAAAGCGATTTCATCCTTGGGTATCTGCCATTTTGGGTGGTGACCTATTTCCTGGCGCTGACCGGCTGGAGCTGCCTGGGGCGCTTCATGATGCAATTCTTCATGACGCCGACCAACAGCAATTACATCTGGCGCGGCTTTCAGATGCTGACCAATTGGGCGGTTTGGACCGCTGAGCGCCTTGTGCCTTCTTATGTTACGCCGCCCTTCCTGCCGCTGGTTGCGGCCTTTTGGCTGTTCGCGGTGCGGATGATCTTTGGCCTGTTGATGGTTGGGGTTGGCTATGCGCCGCGGATCAGCCCGCCCGGAGCAGAGTAGCCGCCATGATGACCCCGCAAAACCTTTTCGTGGCAATGGTTGCGACCTGCCTGCTGAATGGCATGATCAGCCCAACCCTGCCCATTGTCTGGCATCTCTTCCCCGTCTGGCTGCCGGAGCTTTTGCCACCAACCAAGGAGGTTGTGTTCTACGGTGCCTCCTTAATCGTCTCCACCGCGACGCTGTTGCTCTCTGCTGTGCCGGCGGCGATTGCAGAGCGGCTTGGCCTTAGCCTTGATAGGGCGATGATGGTCTGGTTCGGCATGGCGCTTTTGCTGGTCTTGCTGAGTCTGGGCTGAGCGCCGCTTCACGCAACTGCCTGTTTCCAGCCGCGCATAAAAAGGGCTAGGCTCTTCGTGACTGCCCCCGGATATCCTGGGAGCATAAGAACCACGGCTTGGAACGGCTTGAGGCATTGGCTGATCTGGTCATCCGGCGCGCGCTTGGCTTCGCGAGCCTTGCCATCGTGCTCATTTTCCTGTCGCTTACTTTCCAATGGGCGCTGGCGCTCCGTTCCGGCGCAATGCTGGTGACGTTGCTGTGGCTGATTGTGCTGCTGAAACTCGCCTACGTCCCAAGCCAGGATATGCGCCATAGCAAGATTTGGTTGATGGTGGCGGAACGCCATTCCCCGGATGCGCTGCCGATGCAGAACGCGATGCGCCTTGCCTTCGCAAACCGGCTGCGCTGGCATGCCGATAGGGTCGGCGCCGTGGCGATCTGCCTTTGGGGGTTTTATTGTCTGGTCAAGATCGTGACGTGAAAAGCGGCGCGCCTATTCCACCTTGATGCCCGTTGCCGCCACAACACGCTGCCATTGCGGCACATCACTTTCCAACAGTGCCGCCAGTTCAGCCGGGCCGGTCAGCAAGGGCGTGGTGCCGGCGGCGGCGAAGCGCGCGCGCACATCTGGCAGGTCACGAATGCTGCCCAAGGTTTCCGCCATGCGGGCGATGATGGCGGGCGGCGTGGCGCGCGGTGCGGCGATGGCATACCAATTCAGCGCGACATAGCCCGGCACAATTTCATTGATCGCGGGCGTATCAGGCAGGGCTGGCAGGCGCCTCGGCCCTGCCACACCCAAAAGCCGCGCACGACCGCCCTGCACATGCGGCAGGGTTTCCACCGTACTCGCGAAAACCATGTCTATTTCGCCAGCGTAAAGCGCGGTCATGGCTGGCGCCGCACCACGATAGGATACATGCGTCAAATCAAGATTGGCGGCGAGGGCAAACAGCGCGCCTGAAAGATGGTTGGAAGACCCAACGCCCCCGCTGGCATAGGTGAGCCGCCCCGGCGCAGCGCGGGCGGCATTCAACACAGCCTGCACGTTTTGATAGGGCGACGCCGCACGCACCACCATGGCGGTCGGAATATCCGCAACCAGGCTCACGGGAGCCAAGGCCGTGCGCGGATCAAGCCCGCGATTGGGGTAAAGCGCCGGCACGCTGGCCAGTGACGCGCTGGTCAGCACAAAGGCCGTGCCATCGGGTGGGGATTGCACCACGGTATGAATGCCGATGCTGCCGCCCGCCCCTGGGCGATTTTCGATAATGAAGGGCTGCCCAAGCCTTTCCTTAAGATGTTCCGCCAGCAAGCGGCCCACCAGATCAATCGGCCCGCCCGCGCCAAAGGGGATGACGATGCGCACCGGCCGATCCGGCCAAGGGGCTTGCGCCCCGGCACGGCCGATGAAGGGCAAGGCAAGCGCGGAGCCGAGCAGCACCCGGCGCGAGGCATTCTTCATGGCGGTTCTTCCTCCACCCGCATTAAAGGCTGATGTGGCGTTCCTGGGAATATGCCGGATCAGGGCAAGCACGGCAGATGCGGTGGGATCACCATGCCAAGGGAAAGCGGCACGGGCCAAACTTCCTCAATCGCGCGCAGCCGCCGAAAGCCCGCCGCCAGATAACCGGGCAGGGCGCGCGGATGATCCGCATTGCAAGTATTCACCGTGACCGCGGGCAGGCCGATATGCCAGGCGGCATCTATCGCATGGCGCAAAAAGGCCGCGCCAAGCCCAGTGCCAATCGCCCAGGGCATCAGCCCGAAATAGGAAAGGTTTGTGGTCTGCCCGCTGCGATGATCCAGCTCATAAAACCCGGCCGGTTCGCCATCCCGCATCAGCACATGCACGCTGACCGCAGGATGCCCGAGCATGCCGGCCAGTTCCGCGTCAGTTGCGATGCGACGCATCCACCAAAGCCAGGGCGCGCCCACCGTATCATACAGGTAGCGATAGAAGGGCACCGAACAATGCCGCACCCACTCCAAGCGCGCATCTGCCGGCAGGGCCGGGGCAGGGGTGGTTGGGGGCGCATCCATGCGCAGGAACGTCACCTGCACTTTTAAGCGCGCAACGGGTCCGGATGGCTGCATAAGGCAAGTCAGTAGCGCAGAACCGGTACCGATGGAAATCGCTGGTCTCGCATAAAAAAACACGCGCCCTAGAGGGGGCGCGTGCCTCAGTCCAAATCGCCAAACAAGCGATCAGTGTTCGACGTCAGCCCAAATCTTGCGCTTCACCGCATAGGTCAGACCCGCAAGGATCGTCAAGAAGATGATGATCTTCACGCCAAGGGCGCGGCGCTGTTCAAGCTCCGGCTCCGCGGCCCATTGCAAGAAGGTGCTAACATCATGCGCCATCTGTTCAACAGTGGCTGAGGTACCATCGGCATAGTCAACCTGATCGGGATTCAGCGGCGCGCCCATGGCGATTTGATTGCCCGGGTAGTAACGGTTGAAATGCATCCCATCCATTACGGTGACGCTGGGCGGCGGATCCTCATAGCCGGTCAGCAACGCGTACAGGTAATCTGCACCACCCGCCCGCGCCTTCGTCATGACCGAAAGATCGGGCGGAAGCGCGCCATTATTGGCAGCGCGCGCGGCGGCATCATTGGGGAAGGGGCTGCGGAAGCGATCCGCCGGTCGGCCGGGGCGTTCAAACATCTGGCCTTCGTCGTTCGGGCCATCCTTGATTTCGAACTGCGCTGCAATTGCTTCAACCTGCGCCTCGGTCAGCCCCAAGTCGCGCAGATTGCGATAAGACAGCAACCGCATGGAGTGGCAGGCCGCGCAAACTTCCTTGTAGACTTGGAAGCCACGCTGCGCGCTAGCGCGGTCATAGGTGCCGAAAACCCCATCAAAGGAGAATTTCCGATCCGGAATTGGAGTGGCTTCTCCCGCCGCATAGGCGGGGGGAGCGGCAATTAAGCCGACTATCAAGATAAGTACCTTGAAGGCAGTGCGCAACATGATCAGGCCTTCTCCATCGGCTTGGCTGCGGCGCCCATGGGCAACGGCCCCCCGCCCAGCACGGGTCGGGATATACTTTCTGGTAGTGGCAAGGGCCGCTCAAGCCTCGCAAGCAGTGGCAGAACCACCAGGAAGTAGGCGAAGTAATAGGCGGTGCAAATTTGTGCGATCAACACGTAGGTGCCTTCTGCCGGCTTGGCCCCAACCCAAAGCAGCACAAGAAAATTCACCGCCCAAAGCAGGAAGAACGGACGTGCCAGCGGGCGAAAGCGCATGGACCGCACCGGCGACCGATCAAGCCAAGGTAGAACAAACCAAATCAAGATCGAACCGAACATCAGCAGAACGCCGCCAAGCTTGTCCGGCACTGCACGCAGAATGGCATAGTAGGGCAGAAAATACCATTCCGGCACAATGTGCGGCGGCGTCACCAGCGGATTAGCCGGGATGTAATTGTCCGCATGGCCGAGGTAATTAGGCGCAAAGAATACCAGCCCTGCGAAAACGATGAAATAGACCACCAGACCCACGCTATCCTTCGCCGTGTAATACGGGTGGAAGGGCAGTGTATCCTGCGGGCCCTTGGGCTCAATGCCGAGCGGGTTGTTGGACCCCGTGATGTGCAGCGCGGCGACATGCAGGAAGACCACGCCCAGGATCACGAAAGGCAAAAGGTAGTGCAAGCTGAAGAAGCGGTTGAGTGTAGCATTATCCACGCTGAAACCGCCCCAGAGCAATTCCACGATGAAATTGCCCACCACTGGGAAGGCGCTGAACAGGTTGGTGATGACGGTCGCGCCCCAAAAAGACATCTGACCCCAGGGCAGCACGTACCCCATGAAAGCCGTTGCCATCATCAACAGGAAGATCGTGACCCCCAACATCCACAGCAATTCGCGCGGCGCCTTGTAGGAACCGTAATACATGCCACGAAAGATGTGGATATAGACCACAATGAAGAACATGCTGGCGCCATTCATGTGGACATAGCGTATCAGCCAGCCCGCATTCACGTCACGCATGATGCGTTCGATACTGTCGAAGGCGAGATGGGTATTCGCAACGTAATGCATGGACAGGAAAATGCCAGTCGCAATCATGATCATCAGGGTGATCATAGCGAGTGCGCCGAAATTCCAGAAATAATTGAAATTCCGCGGCGTCGGAAAGGTCCCATATTCCTTCTGCATCATGGTGAAGACGGGGAGGCGCTGGTCTATCCAACGCACCACCGGATTCGAGAATTCGCTCTTGTACAAGCCGATTGACATGTTCTTTTCCTCAACCGATTCTGATCTTCGTGTCGGATGTGAAGGCGTACTGCGGAACGTCAAGGTTCCGGGGCGCCGGTCCTTTCCGAATTCTGCCGGATGTATCATAGTGGCTGCCATGGCAGGGGCAGAACCAGCCGCCATAATCGCCGCGCGTATCAGTCAGCCTTTGGCCGGTGGGCACGCATCCTAGATGGGTGCAAATGCCTACCAGCACAAGCCATTGATCCTTTTGGACGCGGGATTGATCGGTCGCCGGATCGGGCATGGAATTGACCGGAACGGCGCGCGCTTCCTGGATTTCCTTGGCCGTACGATTGCGTACGAAAACCGGTTTGCCTCTCCACATCACGGTCACCGCCTGGCCTTCGGTGATCGGCGCCAGATCCACATCAGTGCTCGCCAGCGCCAGTGTATCCTTCGCGGGCATCAAGGAAGCGATGAAGGGCCAGGCCATGGCGCCAACACCGACCGCCGCGAAAGCGCCGGTCACGAGCTTCAAAAAGTCACGCCGCGGCGCGCCACTGGGCGCCGCATGAGCGGTATCAGCCATCCTCATCATCCCTCTGCAACGGGGAACCCCCTTGCCGAGGGCTTCACTTCGCCGCACGATTTAGGCCCGCACCCCTTGAGTGCCAAGACCACAATTAAATGGCGGCGCCGAAAAATCGACCCCGCCGGGTAGGGTCGATATAGTAGAGCGGTTTGCAAGGTGTAAATCCGCCCAGGCGTTTAAGAGGGAGTTAACTCATGGAAAGAAGCGCCACTGACCCTGCCAGCCACCCCTTCGTTACCCCTGCCCGCGCCTGGTTTGAGGAATTGCGGGACCGGCTTTGCACGGCTTTTGAGGCGATTGAGGATGACTTGGCCGCCGGCCCCCGTACCGGCCTGCCGCCGGGGCGCTTTACCCGTACCGCCTGGGAAAGGCCGGAAGGGGGTGGGGGCGTCATATCCGTTTTGAAGGGGCAGGTTTTTGAAAAGGTGGGGGTCAATGTCTCCACCGTCTTCGGCGAGTTTTCCCCCGAATTCCGCAAACAGATCCCTGGCGCCGAGGAAGACCCGCGTTTTCTGGCCACAGGTGTGTCTCTGGTGGCACATATGCAAAGCCCGCGCGTGCCGGCGGCGCATATGAATACGCGCTTCATCGTGACCCGGAATGCCTGGTTTGGCGGCGGCGGGGATATCACGCCAATGACGCCCGAAGCACCCGAAGCCCAGGCCGACGCTAAAGATTTCCACACGGCCCTCAAAGGGGCCTGCGACAAGCACGACCAAACTTATTACCCGCGCTTCAAGAAATGGTGCGATGAGTATTTCTTTCTGCCCCATCGCGGCGAACCGCGCGGGCTGGGCGGGATTTTCTATGATTGGCTGGGGGATCGCACGCCTGGCAAGGGGATTGAGGCCGATTTCAGCTTCACCCGCGATGTGGGCCAGGCTTTCCTGCAGGCCTATCCCGCCATCATCCGCAAACGCATGCATGAGCCCTGGACCGAGGCAGAGCGTGACCATCAACTAATCCGCCGCGGCCGCTATGTGGAATTCAACCTGCTGCATGACCGCGGCACGATTTTCGGCCTGAAAACCGGGGGGAATGTGGAAGCGATCCTGATGTCTATGCCGCCAGCGGTGAAGTGGCCCTGACTTTTAGCGGAAAGCCCGCAGCGCCAACCAAGCCCCAATCAGCCAAAGGCCGGCCCCAATGACAATAAGGATTTGGCGCCGATATCGCCGGTAATGTTGCCGCCGAAGGCCAAGGCCAGCGTCAGGGACGCATTGATCAGCAACACGCAAAACCCTCAGCCCTGCACGAATTGCTCGCGCGGCAGGCGGATCGCTTGCAGCCAGGGGGCGGCGGGTAACAGAAAGCTGCCCGTAAAGCCGGCCAAAACGCCGGACACCAGGCCCATGAGGGCAGCGAGCAACCGTTCCAGCGGCTGGTCGGGGGCGGGTAGCTTGGGCGCGGCCAGCGCCAGGGTCGCTGAAGCCAGCAGGCTCAGCCCCAAAAGCCCCGACAGCAAGCGCCCATCCACCGATGCCAAATGCCAGGCAGCGGCGATGGTGCCGACCACGGCGCAGGCCAGAAACACGCCAATGCGCGGCAGCACCTCGCGCGACTGGCCACCCGCCAAACCCTGCCAGAGATTGTTGACAAAGGCCGGCTCCAGCATCAACGCAATGGCCTCGGGGATCGGTCGCAGCAGGGCCACCAACGCGACACTCACGGTCGGCAGGCCAAAGCCAGCAACGCCTTTCACGAAACCAGCCAGGACGAAAATCAGGCCGATCAGGAAAACATCAGCCACGCTTTCGGCCCCGCTGCATCATCGCGCCAAGCGAGCAGAGCAGCGCCGCCACTGGCAGCAACCAGATGATGCGCGCGCCATAGCGCGGATGCGGCGCGGAAAGCCCGCCGCAGATCAGCGCATTGCCGAGCACCGCCGCCAGCAGGAACAGCACGAAAGCAAGCATCAGATCTTGCCAGCGCCAAGCGGCCCAAACCAGCAAGGGTAGCGCCAGCACCACCACCAGCAGATGCAAATGATTGAGCGGCATCAGCACATCCTTCAGCGCGGCTTGTGCCTGCCG
This sequence comes from Alphaproteobacteria bacterium, assembly GCA_016869715.1. GTDB lineage: Bacteria > Pseudomonadota > Alphaproteobacteria > Acetobacterales > Acetobacteraceae > Neoroseomonas. Next base: position 97,733 of record VGDM01000004.1, on the reverse strand, counting down.
CGCCTGATCGAAAGCCGCCAATTCGCGCGCTGAAAAACCCTGTTCAATACGCGGGCGGATCGCCACCGCGAAATGCGCCTCATCCAAGGTATCGCCAATACCAAAACTGCTGAGTTGTAGCAGCATATTACCGAGCATCGCGCGCGCCACGCCGAGCGGATCGGTGCGGAGGGTCTCACTGACAATCTGCCCGGCCTCCGGCGCCAGCATCATGCCGCCGAGAAAGCGCGGATTGCCGGCGGCATCGCGATTGACTGGGCTATCCGGCGCCCAGAGGAAATCATTCGCCGGCATGGGCAGATGATCGGTAAAGGCACAAAGATACCAGCCAGCATCCAGACAACGCGCTTTGAGCAGCGCTGTCGCCGGGCCGTCTTCCTGCAAGCGCGCCAGCATGAAACTGGCGCCATAGGGCGAAAGCGCGAAGCGCCCATGGCCCAAGGTATTGGTGATCAGCAGCACAGCCATCGCCAGCACCACGGGCACGACCATCGCCAAAAGCCGTACCGGATACCGCCAAAGACTGAGCAGCAGCGCAATCACCAAAAGCCCAAGCGCGAGCGGCAAATGGGCGAGATGCGCGGCAATACCCAGCGCAACCAGCACCACCAGATAGCCACGTTCAAACCGCGTCAGCGCGGCACCACCAAACCCCAGCAGGAACAAGCCCAGCACCACCACCGGCGCGAAAATATCGGGCATCAGTAGCGCCGCGCTGAACGGTGCCGCCGTTGCCAAAGCGGCAAAGGCGCAAAGCCCGATATGCCAAAGCGGTGTCGCATCACCACGCATCACGCGCTGCATCAGCCACAGCAAATGGGACAGGATCACACCTTGTGCGATCGCCGGTCCCCAAAGGCTGATGCGCCAATGAAACGCGTGCAGATATGGCCCATAAATATAAGGCTTATCCCAAAGCATCAGCGGCCCGAGTGTCTGATGCAAAAACCCGCCGCTATCGCTGAACAACATGGGGTAGCCATTGAAAAAGGCCGGCCAGATCAGCAATGCCGCGCCGAGTATAATCGTCGCGCCAGACCTCACCCCTGTTTCGCCGACCAACGTGCGGCGGCGGCGGCGTCCTCATTCTTCGCGGCCACCCAGCGCGCATCGCCACCGACGAATTCCTCGCGCTTCCAAAAGGGCGCCTTGGTCTTCAGCCAATCAATCAGGAAGGCGCTGGCTTCAAGTGCCGCGGCACGATGCGCCGATGCGGTCAGCACCAGCACAATCGGCTCACCAGGCAGAATGCGGCCAACACGATGGATCACCGTGCAGCCGGTGAGCGGCCAACGTGCCTCAGCCTCGGCCGCGATGCGGCCAAGGGCGCGTTCCGTCATGCCCGGATAATGTTCCAGCACCATCGCGGCCAGGCCATCATCGCCACGGCAAACACCGAGAAAACTAGCAACCCCGCCAACATCGGTGCGGCCCGCCGTCAGCGCCGCACTTTCGGCGGCCATGTCAAACAGCGCTTCCTGCACCTGGATACGCGCCATGGCTCAGCCCCCGGTCACGGGCGGGAAGAAGGCAATCTCATCCCCGGTTGCCACGGGATGATCCGGCGCGGCGAAATCCTGATTGACGGCAGCGCGGATTTGCTTGGCGTCAGCAAAGGCCGCTGCATGGCCGGGGCTAAGGGTCGCTAGCCAATCGCGCAGCCCGGCAATGTCGCGAATCTCGGCGGGCGGCGCCACGTCTTCTTCCGCGATGCCGGTCTTCTGGCGGAGCCAGGCAAAATAGAGAATCCGCATGGCGTTTCAGCGCGGTGTGGGCACCGAGGTGATGCGCCCGCCCGGCCCGATAATGGTGGTGGTGCCGCCATCACGCACCGCAATGCCGCCACCCGCTGTGCCGGGCTGGTTGAAGACCTGCGTGCGCTCATTGCCCCCGGCGACAATGCCAGCCGGCTGGCCGCCCGTGCCGGGAATCACGGTGCCTTCAACCCGCGCAGGTGGCGGGGCAGGCATGGCGGAAGGCATCGTGGCCGGCGGCGAGGGCGCGCGTGGCGGCACGGATGCCATGGGGGGCGGCATTGAACTGCTGCTGCGCGGTGGTGGCGGCGGGGGGGGCAGGCGCAAAGCATCATGTGGCGTCATGGGCGCGGGCGGCGTGGCGGGCGCGCGCATCGCCGCATAATCCAGGTTTTCAGTGCGCAGCACTTCCGCGCTGTTATCGCCGCTGGTCACGCGGCGCAAAGTCAGGCTATCCGCCAAAGGAATCGCGGCATTGCCGCTGGTATTCCAGCTTGGCTGCCAATTCGGCCCGCAGCCTTGCAGCGCCAGTATTGCCCCAAGCAGCAAAACAGAATATCGCATGGCTTTCCTCGTCCCTTCCTTGGCTAGAGCGTGTTGCGTTCACGTGTGTTCACGCCACCCACTCTACCTCGTTGTTTTTCGACCATCTTCACACGTGCAGATTTTCGATCTGAACGGGCACTGCTGTAAAATGCGCTGCCCCGGGTTCATACTCAAGACTGCCCTGGCGGTTTTGCCGGCGCATCATGGCTTTTCGGCGCTTCTGCCTGCGCGAGAGCAAGCCCCGCGCGCAAATAATCCCAACCCGTGATCAGCGTCAGCACCGCGGCAGCCCAGAGCATCCCCTCCCCAATCAGGGAGACCGGCAGGAAGCCAAGACCGACCACCGGCGCGCCGTTATCACCTGCAAGCAAGGTGCCAAGCGCGCCCATCTGAAACCCGGTTTTCCATTTCGCAAGCGGTGTGACCGGCAGGCCAACGCGCAATTCGGCCAGAAATTCGCGCAGGCCGGAGACGAGGATTTCGCGCAGCATGATGACAATCGCAGGAAACAGCCCGGCATCAGAAAGCCGCCCATAGCCTGCCAGCAGCATCAACACCGCGCCAACCAAAAGCTTATCGGCAATCGGGTCCAGCATGCGGCCAAAGTCGGAAACCGCACCGCGATCCCGCGCGATCTTGCCATCGAAGTAATCCGTGATGGCGGCAAGCGAAAACACGACACAGGCCGCCATATCCGCCTGCGGCGCGTTGATCGAAGCCAGCATCACCAGCAGAGGTATGGCCGCAATGCGCGAAAGCGTCAGCAGATTGGGCAGGTCGGTCAGCATTTCCCTTTCCTTAACCCGGAACGCAGCGTTTTGGCACCCTTGGACGGCAATATTCAGCCAAGCGCTGCATTCGGGTGGAAATGGTCGTGAATCCGCTGCGCCATGGCCGGCCCCACGCCCGGGCAGGCTTCCAGGTCCGCGAGCCCCGCCTGACGCACGCCTCGGGCCGAGCCGAAATGGTTCAGCAATTTGCGCTTCATCGCCGCCGCCACCCCTGGCACCTCATCCAATTCAGACCGCGTCAGCGCCTTGGAACGCCCGGCGCGATGGGCGGAAATGGCGAAGCGATGCGCCTCATCCCTCAGGCGCTGCAAATAGAACAGCACCGGGTCGCGCAGAGGAAGCTGGAAGGGCTCTCGCCCCACCATGTGAAACCATTCGCGCCCGGCATCGCGGTCTGGCCCTTTCGCCACCGCGACCAAGGGCAGATCATCCAGGCCGAGGCCAGCCATGATCTCTCGCGCGGCGGAAAGCTGGCCGGCGCCGCCATCAATCAACACAAGATCAGGCCAGCCTTCGCCAGCCCGCGCCGGGTCTTCACGCAGCGCGCGGCCAAAGCGGCGTTCGAATACTTCGCGCATCATGGCGAAATCATCATTAGTGGCGGCGGTTTTGATGGCGAATTTCCGATAGCCCTGTTTCATGAAGCCTGAAGGGCCGGCCACCACCATGACGCCATAGGCATTGGCGCCCTGGATGTGGCTATTGTCGTAAACCTCGATCCGTTCCGGCGCGCCGGGCAGGCCGAAAAGAGTGGCGGTGCCTTCCAGCAGCGCCGCCTGCGCAGTGCCTTCCGCCATGCGGCGTTCCAGGGCCTCGCGTGCATTGGTCGCGGCGTGTTCCAGCGCTTCGTGTTTTTCGCCGCGTTGCGGGCGACGCAATTCAATGCGCCGCCCAGCCTTGATGGCCAAGGCTTCGGCAATCAGCGCGGCTTCGGGCGGGTCATGCGACAGCAGCAGCAAGGGCGGCGGCGGCAAATCCTCATAAAGCTGGCCAAGGAAGGCGCCCATGACTTCCTCGGGGCTTTGGTCCTGTTTGGCGTGGCTCAAGAAAAAGGCGCGATTGCCGTTATTGCGCCCGCCGCGGAAGAAAAACACCTGCACGCAGCTTTGCCCCGCCGCCTGATGCAAAGCGATCACATCCGCATCGCCCAGCCCTTCCAGATTGACGCGATCCTTGCCCTGAATATGCGTGAGCCCCCGGATACGGTCCCTGAGCGCCGCCGCGCGTTCAAACTGCAAACCTGCCGCCGCCGCTTCCATCTCAGCGGCCAGGCGCTTTTGGATGGATGGCGTTTCGCCGGACAGGAATTGCTTGGCTTCCGCCACAAGCGCCGCGTAATCGGCCTGCGAGATTCGATCCACACAGGGCGCGGCGCAGCGCTTGATTTGGAACAGCAGGCAGGGGCGCGTCCGGGTATCAAACACCGTATCCCGGCAGGACCGCAGCAAGAACACGCGCTGAAGCGCCGCCAAGGTCTGATTGACCGCCCAGACAGACGCAAAAGGCCCCCAATAGGAAGCGCCCTTCCGCCTTTCCCCGCGATGCTTGGTAATCTGCGGAAAAAAGTGGTCTTCCGTAATCACCAGCCAGGGGTAGGATTTGTCATCCCGAAGGACGATGTTGAAGCGCGGACGGAAGCGCTTGATGAAATTGGCTTCCAGCAGCAGCGCCTCGGCCTCAGACGCCGTGGTCACCACTTCCAAGGACCGCGTTTCGAACACCATGCGCCGCAGCCGTTCCGGCAGGCGGCTCAACTGGGTATGGGAGGTAACGCGCTTCCTGAGCGACCGCGCCTTGCCGACGTAAAGCGCCTCCCCCTTTTCATCCAGCATGCGATAGACGCCAGGGGTGAGCGGAAGGGTCGGCAGCGCCGCTTCCAACACCGCCAGACCCTGGAAGGAGGGGCTTTCCGGGGCGGGGGGCGCGGTTTCGGTCATTCTTCTTATCTTATGGCAAAAGGGAGACGAATTTGTCCACGAAACCTGTGGATAAACCTGTGGGAAGCCACCAAGACAATTCGGTTAAGACTATGTTACACAATCATTCTAAGTCATCGCCCAGTTCTGAGGCGTTCAGCCTATAGCAAATTAAGCTATTGTTTTGTAGAGTTTTTATTTGCAGGCGCAATCTTACTCTGCCGTCAAGGGGGAAATTTGCGGTCACCCGCAAAAAGCTCCTGGGCGTGGTTATCGGGCAGTGGACAATCCGCAGCGCGGTCAATGTCAAAATCGTGATCTTTCAATGACAACGCCGACGTTGATGCCACCGGGCATCGCGTCCGGCTTGGACACCCCCACCCTGACACGCCGAATGCGCGTATCTTCCAAAAGGCTGATGGCGATACGCTCGGCCAGGGTTTCAGCCAGCCGAACATGCGCGGAAGTGGCAATCCGCCGTGCGGTTTCGGCTGCGGCCGCATAGTCCACCACACGGGATAGCCGGTCCGGCCCTTCGGCTACGGGGGCTTCCTGATCCTCCACCGCCAGTTCCAGGTCCAGGATCACGCGCTGCGGGCGCGTTTCCTCATGCGCATAAACGCCAAGCAGGGCCTGGACTCCCAGGTTGCGCACAAAAACCAGCCGCAGCCCCGTCGCGGCATCTGGGGCGAAGCTCATTCCAAGGGTTCCTGCCCGAACGTCGGCGACCATTGCAAATGCTGCCCGCCATCGAGCGCAATCATCTGCCCGGTCATGGATGGCAGCGACAGGATCGCCATCAGTGCGCGCGCCACTTCTTCCGGGCTGGTTGGCCGTGAAAGTGGAGTCGCCTCAGCCTGCCGGTCAAAATGCTTCTGGGATTGGCGGGGGCTGGGCAAAGCGGGGCCGGGCCCGATCGCGTTCACCCGAATGCGCGGGGCGAGGGCCAGGGCCAGGCTTTGCGTCAGCGCCCAAAGCCCGGCCTTGGATACAGTGTAGGAAACGAAATGCGGCGTCAGCGACCAGACGCGCTGATCGAGCATATTGACTACCAAGCCCTGCGCCGCAGCCGGTAGCGCCTTTGCAAAAAGCTGCGTCAGCACGAAGGGCGCGCGCAGATTGGGTTCCATATGCCGGTCCCAGGATTCGCGCGTTGCGTCATCCCATTCATCACGTTCGAAGGTGGAGGCGTTGTTGACCAATACACCAAGCGGCCCAAGCGCCTTGGTCGCATCCGCAATGAGCGGCGCCACTTCGGCTTCCTGGCCGAGTTCAGCCCGCAGCGTGATGGCACGGCGGCCAAGGGCGCGGATTTCTTTCGCCGTCGCTTCCGCCGCATCGGCGCTGGCGGCGTAATTGATGGCGACATCAAAGCCAGCTTTGGCAAGCGCAAGCGCCATGGAACGGCCGAGCCGCTTGCCAGCGCCCGTGACCAGCGCAGCGGGGGGAATGGTGGAGGGAATCATCTGGGGTTTCATAGCCGCAAAACGCGGCGGGGCCTATACCACGCGCGACAGAAGGCACTTGTCCTGCTAAGCCCCCTTCACCATGTCCACCATCGCCGTCCCTGCCGCCCGCATCGCCGAAGAAGCCGCCCGCAGGCGGAGCTTTGCCATCATCGCTCATCCTGACGCGGGCAAAACCACGCTCACGGAAAAACTGCTGCTGAAGGGCGGCGCCATTCAGCTTGCTGGCGCGGTGCGCGCCAAGGGCAATGCGCGGCGCACGCGTTCGGATTGGATGAAGATCGAACAGGACCGCGGGATTTCGGTAGCGACCTCGGTCATGACTTTTGAGCGTGATGGTGTGGTGTTCAACCTGCTCGACACGCCAGGTCACGAGGATTTTTCGGAAGACACTTATCGCACCCTGACCGCGGTTGATGCCGCGGTGATGGTGCTGGATGCTGCCAAGGGGATTGAAAGCCAAACGCTCAAACTGTTCGAAGTTTGCCGCATGCGCGATATTCCCATCATCACCTTCATCAACAAGATGGACCGCGAAGCGCAGGAGCCTTTCGAATTGCTCGATGAAATCCAGAACCTGCTGGCGCTGGATACCACACCTGCCGCCTGGCCAGTGGGCCGCGCTGCTGATCTCGCCGGGGTTTATGATCTGGCGACTGATCGCTTTCTGCCGGTGGCGGCAAGCGCAGAACCGGTCCAGCTTGAATCGTCGGAAGACCCGAAACTCGCGGCACTGGTGGGCGATGAAAGGGCGCTGGCGCTTTCCGAGGAAGTCTTGCTCGCCCGCGCCGGCTATCCGGAATTCGATGTGGATCGTTTTCTGGAAGGGTCTTTGACGCCGGTATTTTTCGGCTCGGCGCTGCGCGACTTCGGCATTGCGCATTTGCTGGATGGGCTCGCGCGCCACGCACCGCCGCCGCGCGCGCGGCCGGCGGATCAGCGCCTGGTGACACCCGGTGAGGAAAAGCTGACCGGTTTTGTCTTCAAAATCCAGGCGAATATGGACCCCAATCACCGCGACCGTGTCGCCTTTGTGCGGCTATGCAGCGGGCGGCTGACCAAGGGCATGCGGTTACGCCAAAGCCGCACCGGCAAGCAGGTGCCGGTGAATGCGCCGCTGTTTTTCTTCGCGAAGGACCGGCAAGTGGCAGAGGAAGCCTGGCCCGGAGATGTGATCGGCATCGCCAATCACGGTACGCTCCGCATCGGTGATACGCTAACAGAAGGTGAGCCGCTGGACTTTCACGGCGTGCCTTCCTTCGCGCCGGAAATCCTGCGCCATATTCGGTTGGATGATCCTATGCTGGCCAAAAAGCTCCGCACCGCGCTGGATCAATTGGCAGAAGAAGGCGTGGTGCAATTATTCCGCCCGCGCGATGGATCTCCGCCCGTGGTCGGCGTTGTCGGGCAGCTGCAATTGGATGTGCTGCAAAGCCGGCTCAAGGTGGAATATGGCGTGCCGGCGGGGTTTGATGGCACACCCTGGGAACAGGTGCGCTGGATGGTATCCGATGAAGCCGGCGCCCCGGATCGTTTCGCGGAAGCCAATCGGCGCGATGTCGCGGAAGATCATGATGGCGCGCTTGTCGCGTTTTTCAGCAGCGATTGGCGCCGCCGTCGTGCGGAAGAAGAATGGCCGGCGATCCGCTTCCATGCCGTGCGCGAACAGCACGGGGTGGGCGGGGGGAAGTAGGCCTTCCCCCGTTCTCGCAAGCCATTGGCTTGCGTTTGTTTATAGCGGATTGTGACCGATCCGCCCTCCAACGCCGGCGCGCGCCTCCGCGCGCTTGGCTTGGCCGCATAAGCAGCGGCGCCCATTCGGGCGCTCGCCCGCCTGTGGCGGGCGCAACTGGCTCATAACGGGGATTGTTATTACTTCACGGCAGAGAAGGAAGTCGGCTGAAGAATCTCATTCATCACCCTCGTCAGCAGCGGGCCATTCGCTTCGGTTTCCGCGCGCGCCTTGATCCAATCCGGATCAGCCTGGAACTTCGCCCATTTTTCTTCGCGTTCCGCGAGTGACTTCCACGCCACCATATAGGTCAGGCTGTGGTTGGAATCGCCGATCAGCGTGGTCCAGAAACCCGCCTGGCGAATGCCGTGCTTGTCCCAGAGTTTCAGCGTGATGGTGTCAAACCGCTTCACCAGATCGGGCAGGCGCCCGGGCTGGCAGTGATAAATACGAAGTTCATAGAGCATCGCTTTTCTCCCTTGATGCGATTAATCCAATTTGGCGCCGGAGATTTCCACCAGGTCGCGCCAAACGCGATCCTGGCTGCGCACAAATTCCGTGAAGCCCTCCGGCGTATCATCCGAAATGGCGCTGAAACCAAGCGGGATCAGCTTTTCGCCATATTCGCGGTCGCGCGCCGCGCCGATGGTAGCGCGGTGCAAAGCCTGTACAATCGGCGCTGGCGTACCGGCTGCGGCGGAGATGCAATACCAGAATTCCATATCCATGTCGGAACCGAGGATAAGTTCCGCCATGCCGCGCACATCCTCAAGCCCGGCGACCTGAGGCTGGCGCCTCTGGCTGCCCACCGCCAGCGCACGCAGGCGCCCTTCGCGCACATGCGGCATCAGTGCGGGCATGCCATCAAAAATCATATCCACATTGCCGGCAATCAGATCATTCAAGCCCGGCGCCAGGCCGCGATAGGGCACATGCGAAACCTCAATCCCTGCTGTCTTCATCAGCTTCGATATCGTCAAATGGCTGATCGTACCGATGCCGGATGATGCTGCGCTGATCTGCCCTGGGTTGCGCTTGGCGTCTGCTACAAATTCCTCAAAGGTTTTCCAGGGGCGGTTGGCATTCACGACGAACAGTGTGGACCCGACCGATACGCGCGAGATATGCGTGAAATCACGGATGCCATCGAAAGGCATGCCGTTTCGGTAAAGGTATTTGTTCGCGAGCAGGATCGTCGCTCCGCCCAGAAACAGCGTATGGCCATCCGGCGCGCTGCGCGCCACGGCTTCGCCCGCGATATTCCCGCCAGCGCCGGGGCGGTTATCAATCACAACTGTCTGACCCAGCAGCGGCCCCATGCGTTCAGCGACCAAACGCGCGGTGATATCGGCAGCACCGGCGGGCGGGAATGGTACCACCAGGCGCAGGGGCCGCGTTGGAAAACCCTGCGCCCGCGCAATGGCCGGCGCGGCAAGCCCCGCAATCAGTGCGGCGCGGCGGGTGAGTTTGATCATGCTGACCTCCCTTTATTTATGATGTTGGTTCGCGGTGCAATTCCACCACAATGCCTTCCTGTCCTGGCAGCGCCGGATAGCGGTGCATCACTTCCGGATCATGGCCGGGCACGATGTGCTTTGGGCTGGGTGCCAGCGCACGGAGCTTATCAAATCCTTCCAGCATTTCACCGATATGAAACGCCGTGGTGAAGGGCCGGCCGGCTTCCATATTCTCATAAAAATGCGTCACATCGGAAGCGAGCACCACGCGCCCGCGCGCCGTATTCACTCGCACGCATTGCAGCCCCATGGAATGCCCGCCACAGGCATGTACCGTGATGCCGGGCGCCACTTCCGCATCGCCGTTGTGGAAAATAAGACGCTCGGCGAAATTCATGCGCACCATGCCAACCACATCCTCAACTTCAAAGGAATGGCGCAGCTTGGGGTATTTCATGTAGCGGCCGGTTGCATACTGCATTTCCGATTCCTGCAAATGAAACTTGGCCTTGGCGAATTTATGGAAGCTGCCGACGTGATCGTAATGGAGATGGGAAATCACTACATCTTCGACCTTATCGGGATCAACGCCGATCAGCTTCAGGCTTTCGACTGGGCAGCGCAGATAATTGCGCTTGCGCTTGGCGGCGACCTCTGCCGTGAAGCCGGTGTCAATGATGACGGCGCGGTCTTGATCCACCGCGGCCCAGACGAAGTAATCCATTGGCATTGGCGCATCATGCGGATCGCCGCCGATGAAATGCTCGGCGCGCTTGGCATCGCGCAGGGCGTAGCGCAGCGCATAGACGCCGTATTCGGGTTCAGTCATGCCATATGCTCCTGTCTCAACGGCACCATCCCAAGCGCGAGCCCGACCATGGAGGCATCGCGCAGAACGGACAGAAAATCACCAGGCTGATTGGCGTCACCCACCACCGTAAAGGGAATGCCGCTCGCCTTCACAGCCGGCAGCGCATCAAGATTGGGCAGCGCGCCAATCGCGGCAATCACCTGCGTCAAGCCAGCCACCTCTCGCGCGGCGCCATCTTCCGTGAAATGCAGCACATCGCCCACCATGCGCGCATCGCGCGCCTTGGTGTGAAAGCTGGTCCCGGCAGCGCGCAGGCGGATCATCAGATCGGTGCGGTTATTGCGTGCCATGGCGGGCGCGATGGCGGGCAGTGCCTCAAGGATCGAGATGCGGCAACTACGCTGGATCAAAACATCCGCCACTTCCAGCCCGACAATACCGCCACCAATCACCGCCAACCGCGCGCCTTCAGGCACCAAAGCCGGATTGGCAATGACATCCCAGGCTTGCAGCGGCGCAGCGCCGGGCAGCGTCAGCGGGCGCGGCTTGGCGCCAGTGGCCAGCACAACATGATCCGGCGCCAAGTCCCTGATGGCAGCGGCCGTAGCAGCGACGCCATAGCGCACCGGCACGCCAAGTACGGTCACCTGATCCCAGCGCCAGGACCAGGCGGGGCGCACTTCTTCCTTATCCGGTGCTGCTACGGCCAGATGGACCTGCCCGCCAGCGCGCGCCGCTTTTTCCCAAATCTCCACCTGATGCCCGCGTGCGGCGGCGAGCCGTGCAACCTCGGCACCCGCCAAGCCGGCACCCAAGATCAGTACGCGCTGCTTCACCGGCGCCGGCGCGAATGGCCCATCAATGAATTCCGGCGCTTCCAATTCCGTACCCAGCATGGGGTTCACCACACAGGCGACATCCCGTTCCAGGGTCAGACGTTCAAAACAGACATTGCAGGAAATACAGCCGCGAATGGCAACCTTGCTCTCCCCAAACGCCTTGCGCGGCCATTGCGCATCCGCCGTCAGCGCGCGCCCCAAGGAAACATAACCCGTCGCCCCCGATGCCAGCACCGCCTCAGCATCCTCGGGCGAAAGGATGCGCCCGGCAATAATGGTTGGGATCGAAACCGCATCCGTGATCGGCTTGGCATGCGGCTCCAAAGTGCGGCGCGGCATGGAAGGCGGCTGGATGCAAAAGCGCGACAATTCAGGGCTTTCATTCGTGCCACCCGAAAGATCAAGCGCCGTCACCCCCGCCGCCTCCAGCAGCTTGGCGAGTTCGACGATTTCCTCAATCTTATAGCCACCATCGCAATATTCGGTGCAGGAAATCCGCACCCATAGCGGAAAATCCGGCAGCGCATCACGCAACCGATGCACGGTTTCCAAGAGCATACGCGCCCGGTTTTCGAGCGAACCGCCATAGCGATCGGTCCGCTTATTGATCCGCTGCGTGAGAAACTGATGGAGCAGATACCCGTTGGCGGCGTGCAATTCCACCGCATCATAACCCGCCCGCCAAAGTCGTCTGGCGGCAGCGACAAAATCCTTCTGGATTTCGGTGATCTCCGCCTGTTCCAGCGGCCGCACCTCATCGCCTGTATTCGGATTGCGCCAGGGCGAGGGTCCGACGGGTTCCATATTCAAAACTATGCGCCGCAACAGCGCACCGCGATGATTGATTTGCCCCGACCGTCACGCAATCATGCCGCTTGATCCCTCCACAAGCCGCGCCAGGCCGGGGATGAAACGGTCATGATAAATCCAAAGTGAGTTATTATGCGCGCGCCCACCCGCACTGACCGCCATGGCTTCTGTCACAATGGCGGCGACACCGCCCTTGGCGCGTTCTTCGTAATAGGCGCGGTCACGCTCGGTCGAGAGACCATCACTGGTGCTGAAATTCGTGCCCATCGGCGCCATGATGAGCCGGTTTTTCATCCGGAGCGGCCCGATCCGCCCCGGCTGTTGCATCAGCAAGGTCATCGGCGGTTACTGCGCGTTGTCGGCATCAAACACGGCCTGCACCACTGCCGGATCGCATTTAATTGCCACACCCGCACGTTCCAATTGCAGCTTCATTGGCACACGGCTATCAAGGTTTTCCCAGCCACGATTCAGCGCCTCATTCATTTCTTCCAGCGTCAATTGGCAAAGCCGCATCGGCACATTCAATTCGCGGCCCATGGTGACCGCCAGCGTCACATCCTTATGCGCCAGCTTCAGCGCAAAGGCGGGCGGATCATATTTGTCCACCAGGAATTGATCCGTGATGCGATCAAAAGTGCGCTTGCGCCCCAGCGCGCCCTGGCGCACGGCCTTCCACAAATCCAGCGGGTCCATTCCCGCCCTCACGCCCATGGAAAATACCTCGGCCATCGCCGTTTGGATAGCATAGCCCGCCATGTTATGAACGAGCTTCGCGACCGTCGCGGTACCAATCGGGCCGATATAGGCAGCCTGGTCACCAAAAGCGTCCAGCACTTTTTTGTATTTGTCGAACACTACTTTGTCGCCGCCAACCCAGATGGCGAGCTTACCAGTCTCCGCCCCCTTGGGCCCGCCGCTCACCGGCGCATCAAAACCATAAGCACCTTTGGTCGCAAGAGCTTCGGCCATGCGCTTCATCAGTCCCTGCGAATTGGTGGAAAGATCGAAATAGGCTGCGCCTTTTTGCACGCCGGCCAGGATGCCATCAGTGCCGAAAATCACCGGCTCCACTTCCTTGGGTCCTGGCAGCGAGGTGAAAATCACCTCACATTGTTCTGCCACGGCCTTGGGCGTTTCCGCCCAAGTGGCGCCGGCAGCAAGCCGATTGGCGCCGGCTTCGCGGCGAATGTCATGCACCACCAGTTGATAGCCGGCCTCTTGCAGATTGGCGGCCATGAAGGCGCCCATGGTGCCCAGGCCAATGAATCCGATTTTCATGGCGTCAGCCCTTCTTTGCCTGGTCCTGTACTTCAAACACATCAACGGCGACATGCGCTGCCGTCATGGCGGAAGGCCAGCCGGAATACATCGAAAGATGCGTGATGATTTCTGAGATTTCCGCGCGCGACAGCCCATTGGTCAGGCCGCGGCCGATATGGCTGTTCAACTGTTCCTGCCAGCCCATGGCGACAAGGGCTGCAATCGTCACCATGGAACGGTCGCGCTTGGAAAGCTGGGGCCGTTCCCAGACATCGCCATAAACATATTGGTGGGTCATCTCCACCAGCTTCGGGAAATCCGGATTGATACGGTCGCGGCGCGCGGAAGGTGGGGCTGCCATGGGAGTCTCCTCATTCGGTGTCAGCACAGCACCGGCAGAGGAATGGCTGAGCGCGCAGCGCACCCTAACCCTGACCTTCCCCCGCTTCTTCTGTGTTGCGACCATCCTGCGGCCAGTATGGCCGCGCCGCAAGCGGGTGATCAGGCGCCCGCGATGCGCCGCGCGGCAAGATCAAGCGCTGCCGCCACCGTCGCCGCACGTACCGCTGCGCGATCACCTGGGAAGACATGGCGTTCCACAAGCGTTGCGGCGCCGTCGCGTGCGCAGCCGATGAATACCAACCCAACCGGCTTGCCCGACGTGGCGCCACCTGGCCCCGCAACACCGGTGCAGGAAAGGGCGAGTGAAACAGCAGCCCGCGCACGCGCCCCTTCCGCCATTTCACGCGCCACGTCTTCACTGACAGCACCTTGCGCCGCCAGGGTTTCGGGGCGCACGCCGACCAACTTCTGCTTGGCATCATTCGCGTAAGTGACAAAACCCGCCATCACCACGGAAGATGAGCCCGCAATCGCTGTCAGCGCTGCGGCAATTAAGCCACCAGTGCAGGATTCCGCGGTGGCCAAGGTCATGCCCTTGGCATCCATCTGCGCCAGCAAGCCGCGCGCCTGATCAAGCGTTGCATCGGGTAGCATGGGTCAGATCACTCCCGGCAAAAGGGGGCGCGCCAGGATCAGCGTCAAGGCCGCCAGCGCCCCCGCGACAATATCATCCAGCATGACACCAAAAGCGCCTTTTTGCCGATCCGCCCAGGAAATCGGCCAGGGTTTGAGGATATCGAAAACCCGAAACAGCCCAAAGGCAAGCAGCACGCCCCAGATGCTGGCGGTCATGCTCAGGCCCGCCAGCGCAATCAGCATGCCGGCCGCTTCATCCACCACAATCCAGCCAGGGTCTTGATCAGTGGTTTCGCGCAGCACCTGGCGCACCGCGTAAAAACCAATGAGCGTCACAAAATTAGCGAGCAACAAGGCAGGCATCGGCCCGAGCAAAGCAGCAGGCAAAACCACCAATGATCCCCAAGTGCCGGGCGCTGGTTTCAGCCGGCCTATGCCACCCATCGTTGCCACCAGCAGGGGCAGGTTCATTTTGCGCTGGCCAGCCAGCTTGCCATGGGGTGTGGCGCCGTCATGGGTGGGTTCTGGCGTGCGCGATAAATCACCGCACCTTCCACAATACGCTGCACGTAATTGCGTGTTTCGGCGAAGGGAATCATCTCCATCCAATCGAGTAGATCGCGCTGACCTCGCAGCGGATTACCATAGGTGCCAAGCCATTCATCCACGCGCCGCGGCCCGGCATTGTAGGCCCCCGCCGCCATCACCAGCGACCCTTCAAAACGCCCGAGCATTTCTTCCAGATAGGCAGCACCAAGCTTGATATTGGTCTGCGGATCGGCGGTCAGCATCTCGATCCTGTAATTCACGCCAATCCGGCGCGCTACAGTCTGCGCAGTCGCCGGCAGCAATTGCATCAGACCGCGCGCATTGGCGCTGCTGACCGCTTCCGTGTCAAAGTTGCTTTCCTGCCGTATGACCGAGAAGATAAGAGGGGGCTCCGGTGATGTTACCGGCACACGGACAGGTGAGGGCCAGCCTTCCGGCAACAGGATATCGCCTTCAATCGCCGAAGCCCGAGCCACCCATACGGCATGGTCTGGTCGGCCGATATGATTGGCGAGCCTCACGGTCAAAAGCCGATCCTCAGCGTCAGCCGCCACCGCACGCAAACGCAGCAGGAATACGCGCGTTCGGCGCGTCTCCCCAAGCTCTGCCAGCGTCGTCACCGCGCGCGCCAATTCGCGCTGGGCGAATTCCTGCACGCGCTTTTGATCAATCTGCGGCGTTTGCAGCGCACGCAGGCGACGATCAAGCGACTCTTGGCTGTCACCCATTGTCAGTGCCGCAAGCTGGCCGTAAAACGCCGTCGGCAATTGCGCCGCTGCCGCATAGCGTTCGCGTGCGGCAGCATTGGCACCACGCGCCGCTAGTGCCCGGCCCTCCCAATAAAACGCGCGTGCGCGGGAAATGACGGAACGCGTGCCAAGCGCCATCGCGACAAAATGCCGCTGCGCCGTAACAGGATCGTTCAAAAAGCGCAGCG
Source organism: Alphaproteobacteria bacterium (assembly GCA_016869715.1). Classification (GTDB taxonomy): domain Bacteria; phylum Pseudomonadota; class Alphaproteobacteria; order Acetobacterales; family Acetobacteraceae; genus Neoroseomonas. The sequence goes on along the minus strand of VGDM01000004.1, from coordinate 81,884 downwards.
CAATGAAACCCGCCAGGAATTCCGCTTCAAGCCGCCCTTCGCTGCCCATGGGCTGACCATGAAAGGCCGCAATCCGATGCGCATGCTTGGCGTTGTTCAAGCGCAACAGCTTGCGTGCCAGGATTTGCCGTTCCGCCCAAACCGCACGCGCTATGTCGTGGGGCATATTTGCCTGGAAGGGTTCCGCCACTATCCAGCTTGCCACCGCGTCGGCATCCTGATCGCGCCGCCGCAGCAACCGCGCCCTTTCATAGGCCCAGGCAAGGTCGAGGGGTCGAAGCAAGATTTGGTTCTGTTGCGGCTCTCCAGCGATGGCCATGCGCATTCGGCCCCAACCCAGCGCTACGCCGGTCAGGCGTTCAACTGCGCGCTGTGCGCCTTGCATGTCACGCGCGAAAAATAGCCGATCGAAACGTTGCTGGTGATCCTCCTGGCTGAGCAGCCAGCCGAATTGCGCCATGATGGCAGTTTCAGCCCTGGCATCGCCAGGCGCTTCCACCCAGGCGCGGCAGAGGGTCTGTTGGGCGCCGGCTTCCCCTTGCAGATTCGGCGCAGCCTCAGCACCAGGTCGTGGCACAGCGCCAGGTGTATTGTCCGGTCCGCGCCGCATCATATCCAGGAAATTGCCTAATGGTGCTTGACTTCTCGTGCTACGCGTTAGCGCTTCAGCGTGGCGCAGTGCGGCAGAAAGGCTGCGCGGCGGGAAGGTGCTGAAATGCGCCAGCACCAGCGGATCATCCGCTGGCCCTCCAAAGGCGGCTTCTGCCCGGCGCGCGATGGTATCCACCTGCGGCCAATCGGGATTGTCGCCCAAAAACCCGACAAGCTCTGCTGCCGTTGCTGGCGCGGTGCGATGCGTAAGGCGCATCCACAGTACGATTTTTGGCACCAAGGGATCAGCGGCGGCGGCATAGGTTTCGGCTTCCGCCCAGCGCCCCCCATTGGCGGCGGCGATGGCCGCCTTGCCGGCTGTGATGCGCGCGGCCTGGGATGAAGCGGTTTGGGCGATAGCCGTAACGGGAAGCAGCAGCGGCAGGTTTAACAGCAACCGGCGCGGAACCCTCATGATACTGCTATCCCCAAAGCCTTATGCGCGCGCCATGCCGCGTTTCAGATGGCAGACAAAGCGCCGTGATGCCAGGCGCGACATCTGCGGGTTGAGGGATTGTGGAGGGATCTTCGCCCGGCATGGCCGCGGCGCGCATTTTGGTGGCGACAATTTCTGGGTCAACAAGGTTCACGCGCAAGGGTGTAGCCTCCACCTCCTGCGCCCATGTCATCACCAGATGTTCCATGCCCGCTTTGCTGGCACCATACATGCCCCAATAGGCGCGTGGGCGCAGCACGCGTCCGCTGGTCACAAACACCGCGCGCCCCGCATCAGAAGCACGCAAAGGCGGATCGCAACTGCGGATCAGGCGCCAACTTGCGGTCAGGTTCACCGCCATCACCTCTGCCCAATCGCGCGGTGCAATATGGGCAACCGGCGTCAGCTTGTTCAAAGCACCCGCATTATGCACCAGAATATCCAGCCTGCCGAAGCGTTCCACAATGGAAGGCCCGATCATATCAATATCCCTCTCGGCCTTTTGCAGATCGAACGGCAGCAGCGTGGCGGGTTTACCGCCGGCGGCGCGGATCGCGTCATCCACTTCTTCAAGCCCGCCCTGGGTGCGCGCCACCAATACACATTGGGCGCCAAGCCTCGCCAATTCAAAGGCGAGTGCGGCGCCAATCCCACGTGACGCGCCAGTGATCAGCGCCACCCGGCCTTCCAACGCCGCCATCATCATTGTCCCGCCGGTTGCAGCAGGGAAAGCTGCCGGTCCGCATTATCAGTCGAATCCGTCAGCGGAATGGCATAATCCCCAGTGAAGCAGGCATCGCAGAAATGCGGCTTTTTCGCATCGCGCACGGCCTGACCCAGCGCACGATAAAGCCCATCGAGTGAAATGAAAGCAAGGCTATTCACGCCAATGATGCGCGCCATTTCGGCGATACCATGCTTGGCCGCCATCAGGTCTGCGCGTTCGGGTGTGTCAATGCCATAATAGCAGGAATGCGTCGTGGGCGGGGAGGAGACGCGCATATGCACTTCCGTCGCGCCTGCCTGGCGTACCATTTCGACAATCTTGCGGCTGGTGGTGCCGCGCACAATCGAATCATCCACCAGCACCACGCGCTTGCCCTGGATCATGGCGCGATTGGCGCTGTGCTTCAGCTTCACGCCCAAATGGCGGATTTGATCTGTCGGTTCGATGAAAGTGCGCCCGACATAATGATTGCGGATGATGCCAAGTTCAAAGGGAATGCCGGATTCCACCGCATAGCCCATCGCTGCCGGCACGCCGGAGTCCGGCACCGGTACAATCAAATCCGCAGCAACGCCGCTTTCGCGCGCCAATTCGGCACCGATGCGCTTGCGCGTTTCATAAACCGGCATGCCTTCCATGACGCTGTCTGGCCGCGCAAAATAGATATATTCAAAAATGCAAAAGCGGCTATCAGTGCGCGCAAAGGGCTTGATGCTGCGCAAGCCACTATCGTCAATCACGACCAATTCGCCCGCTTCGATATCGCGCACGAATTCCGCACTTACGATATCCAGGGCACAAGTCTCGGACGCCAGAACCAAACCGCCATTGGCAAGCCGCCCGAGCACCAAAGGCCGCACGCCCAAAGGATCGCGCGCGCCGATCAGCGCGCCATTATGCAAGGCAACCAGGGAATAGGCGCCCTGCACCTGCTTCAGCGCATCAATCAGCCGGTCAATCACGGTGGAATACAGGCTGATGGCAATGAGGTGAATGAAAACCTCGGAATCCGTGGTGCTTTGGAACAGGCAGCCGCGCCGCACCAGGGCCCGCTTCAGCGCATATGCATTGGTCAGATTGCCATTATGCGCGACCGCAAAACCGCCAAATTCGAAATCGGCATAAAGCGGCTGCACATTGCGGAGCGCAGTTTCACCTGTGGTCGCGTATCGATTATGCCCGACCGCATGCGGCCCACGCAGCGATGCGATGACCTTGGCTTCCCCGAAATTATCGCCAACCAAGCCAAGCCCCTTATGGGCGTGAAACAACCCGGCCTCATCCAAGGTGACAATGCCAGCCGCTTCCTGGCCGCGATGCTGCAGCGCATGCAGCCCAAGCGCCGTCAGTGCTGCGGCATCGCCGCCATTCCACACGCCGAAGACGCCGCATTCCTCATATGGCTTGTCATCCTCAAATCGCAGGGGCAGCGGCATGGTAACCTCAATTTCGGCTGCGCGCGGGGGGGCGTAGCAATTCTTCAACCGTGGGCGAACGCGGCAAGGGCGGTTCATTCAGCCGCGGGCGATATTCCGCCGGCATGATTTCAATCACCCGATGCGCGCCTTGCGAAAGTAGGGGCAGAGCACGGGCTTCCAGCACCGGTTCCGGCCAGCGTTCGCCGGGCAGCAGCAATCCGGCGACGATATAGGCGACCACCAGCAGAAAAGCGCCACGCGCTGCGCCAAAAACCAAGCCAAGCACGCGATCAACGCCGCCCAAAGCGGACTCCTGTACACGATCCGCCACCGCATTGATCATCAGCTTGAAGACAACCAGCGCCACCAGAAACACCACGCCAGCGCCAATCGCTTCCGAAAGCCAGGGCGGCGTGAAATAGGGGTCGAGGAAGGGCTGAACCTCCTTCCGCGCCAGCAGGGCGACCACCGCCGCGCCAACCCAGCCCGCCACGCCCAGCGCTTCGCGCACCAGCCCATGGAAAAAGGCGAGGATCGCCGACAAGGCAATCACCCCCAGCAGAATGACATCAACCCAATTCATCGCTGGTCTCTATAGCCCTGGCAGGCGGGCGCGTCACGCCTTGCCCTTCGCGGGCAAGGTCCTTTCCGCAAAGCGTGCCACCAGATCGGTCAAATGGCCGATTTCCGACAGGCCCAGCCCTTCCGTTGCTGCCGCCGCGCGCCCGCCACGCGCAATCCGGCGCGGCAGGGTGGCGGCAGTGAAGCCAAGCTTCGCCGCTTCTCGCAGACGCGACTCGGCTTGCGAAACCTGCCGCACCTCACCCGAGAGCCCGACCTCGCCAAAATACACCGCGCCCGAATCCGTGGGCCGATCCGTCGCCGCCGAGATCAGCGCCGCTGCCACCGCCAAATCCGCTGCCGGTTCGGTAATGCGCAAACCGCCCGCGATATTCAGATAGACATCATTCTGCCCGAGGCTGAGGCCGCACCGCGCTTCCAGCACCGCGAGAAGCATGGAAAGCCGGCCGGAATCCCAGCCCACCACCTGCCGGCGCGGCGACCCGCCCGAAGAAAGTGAAAGCAGCGCCTGAATTTCGACCAGCACCGGGCGCGTGCCTTCAATGCCGGCAAATACCGCCGAGCCGGAGACATTGCCGCGGCGTTCCGCCAAAAACAGGGCGGATGGATTGGCCACTTCCACCAGGCCGCGATCGGTCATCTCAAACACACCAATCTCGTCCGTGGCGCCAAAGCGGTTTTTCACCGCGCGCAGGATGCGGAATTGATGCCCGCGATCGCCTTCGAAATAGAGCGTCGCATCCACCATGTGTTCCAGTACACGCGGCCCGGCCAGCGTGCCTTCCTTGGTGACATGCCCGACCAGCACCAGCGCAAAACAACGCGATTTCGCGAGGCGGATCAACTCGGTGGCGCAGGCGCGCACCTGCGCCACCGTGCCCGGGGCGGAATCCAGCGCATCCAACCACACGGTCTGGATCGAATCCATCACCACCAGCGCGGCATCGGTTTCCTGTTCCAGGCTGGCGCCAATATCGCGCAGCGCTGAAGCGGCGGCCAATTCCATGGGGCTATCGGAAAGCCCAAGCCGCGCGGCGCGCAGCCTGACCTGCTCCACCGCCTCTTCGCCCGAGATGTAAAGCACCCGCCGCCCACCAGAGGCCAAGCGTGCCGCCGCTTGCAACAATATGGTGGATTTGCCGATGCCGGGGTCACCGCCCACCAGCACGGCGGAAGCGGGCACAAAGCCGCCACCCAAAACGCGGTCCAGTTCCGCAATGGCGGTGACGATACGCGGCGGGGGCGCGCTCTCCCCCTTCAGGCCAACAAATTCAACGCGCCGCCCGCCAGCAGTCTTGGCGGCGGGGCCGGGACCGCGCGGGGCGGTGGTTTCCTCGATCAGCGTATTCCATTCGCCACAGGCGTCGCAGCGCCCCTGCCATTTGGGGCTGACTGCCCCGCAGGCCTGGCAGACGAAACGGCTGCGATCCTTGGCCATTCGAGCGCGCACGCGGATCAGATGATCTTCGTGCGGATATCGCCCACACCTTCCACAAAACCTTCCAGCACATCGCCGCGCACTACGGCAGCCACCCCTTCGGGCGTGCCGGTCATGATCAGATCGCCCGGCGCCAATTCCGCCAATTCCGACAGATTGGCGATGACTTCAGGGACGGACCAGATCAGCTTGGAAAGGTCAGAAATCTGCGTGACCTTGTCATTCACCTTGAGCTCAATCTTGCCCTTGGCCGGGTTCACGCCGGCAGCGGGCACCAGCAGGCCCATGGGCGCGGATTTGTCGAAGCCCTTGCCCATATCCCAGGGGCGGCCGGTCTTTTTCGCCTCATTCTGGATGTCGCGTCGGGTCATATCCAAGCCGGCGCAATAGCCCCAGACATGGGACAGCGCATCCTCCACGGCGATATTGCGCCCGCCGCGCCCGATGGCGACCACCAGTTCCATTTCATGATGCAGCGATTTGGTGACGGATGGGTAGGGCATATCCGCGCCATTGATCACCACGGAATCGGCAGGCTTCGCGAAATAGAAGGGCGGTTCGCGCGTCGGGTCGCTGCCCATTTCAATCGCGTGTTCGGCGTAATTGCGGCCCACGCAGAAAATCCGACGCACCGGGAAAAGCGCATCACTGCCCTTGATCGGCAGCGCGGCGACGGGCGGGGGCGGAAAGACATAGGAAACCATCTGGGCGACCTCTTCGGGCATTTCGGGCCGCTATAGCCCCAGCCGGGGGCTGCCGGAAGCCAGGGCTGGTGCTTTGTGTGTTACCTGAGGGTGACGACGCATCTGTCTGAGGCACCGAGATTCCGCCCCAACAAAAACGCCCGGTCAGGGGGGTGACCGGGCGCCACTTTGTATTTTTCGATTGAAAAGGTCGGGCGAGCCGGCAGGGGATGCCGGGATCGCGACCGCCGGCAAAGCCATGGCCAGCAAGGATTTTCTAGAACATTTCCGCGAAAAAGCAAAGCCCCAAAACGCAATTTACCGCGTGAAGAAACCGCGTCACTCCGCAGCGGCAGCAAGCTTCGCCCCGGCATGGGCAGCGGCGGCGTGGCCAAAGGCTTCGAAGATGGCGCGGCTATCGGCATCACGCTCCCAGTCATATTCGGGGTGCCATTGCACACCAATTGCGAAGCCGCGCGCACCTTCCACACGAACGGCTTCAATCGTACCATCCGGCGCCCAGCCTTCTGCGACCAGGCGCGGCGCCAAGCGCTGCACGGCCTGGTTATGGAGCGAATTCACCGCAAGCTGCGCGGCACCCCTCGACGCGGCAGTCAGCGTCGCGGCCAGGGCACCCTGGCCATGAATCCGCACCAGATGCGCCTTGCCGGTGCGCACCAGGGGGATTTTTTGATCCGATGGCGTGGAATGATCCATCCGCCCCGGCAGATCCTGCACGCGCTGATCCAGGCTGCCGCCAAGCGCCACATTCAATTCCTGCATGCCGCGACAAATCGCGAGCAAGGGAATGCCAGCCGCTATGGCGGCGCGGATCAGGGGCAGGGTGGTGGCGTCCCGTTCCTGATCTTCTGGCGTGCCCTCGGCATGGGGCGGGCCATCATAATAGCCGGGCCAGACATTGGACCGGCTGCCGGTCAGAAGCAGGCCATTGATATGGGCGAGGTAATCCTGCGCAGCTTCCTCCCCCGCCGCCGGCAGCAGCACCGGGGTGCCCCCGACCGGGCCGCGCACCACGCGGATATAGCTGTCAGACGCCGCATGGTTGAGCGTGCCGAAGATGCCAAAGGGTTTTAAGCAGCAGGAAATGCCGATCAGAGGACGCATAACATATTATAATTCCGCGGCACCGTGGCAGGATCAAGGCGATTCGGTTGATTCGGGCGGATTTTTTCGTCGTTCGGAAGTTTCAGGGAGAATACCCTTCCACCAGCACCACCTGGCTTTCCGTCGTTTCAATCCGTAGTTTCAACAGCGGCGCGTATTCCGGGCTGTGATAGAAGTCGTGGGCAGCATCGAGGCTTGGAAATTCCAACACCACCATGCGATCAAAGCCCTCGGCATTTTCAAGCCGGTCCATGGTGCCGCCACGCACCGCGTAGCGCCCGCCATATTGCGCAATCACGGCCGGAACCCCGGCGCGATAACGTTCAAACCCTTCAGGGTCGGTGACTTTCAGATTGGCGATCAGATAGCCGGGCATGGTTGGGGTCTCCTTCAAGTAAGCGGTGGCGCGAGCCAGCGTTGAAAGCCCGGCCTTTCGCCAAGCTTGGCATACCAGCGCGCCAAGGTTGGGAATTCCGGCATGCCAGGCAGGCGCACTTCCGGGCCAAACCAGCGCCGCGCGTAACAGCCCAAAACAATATCGGCGATGGTCATGGTGGGGCCATCCAGATAGGGGCCGCCATGGCGCGCGATCCAGCTATCCAGAATGGCCCAGCATTCGCCGGCGGCCTTTGCTGCCGCATCAATCTGCGCCATGTCGCGCTTTTCGGGCGCCGTGCGCACCAGGCCCCAGAACAGGCTGCGCTCCGCGGGGCCGAGTGTGGAAAGCTGCCAATCCATCCAGCGATCCGCCGAAGCGCGTGCCGCTGGGTCCGCCGGGTAAAGCGGGCTTTGGACTTTCACAGCCAGATAGCGCAACACGCTGTTTGATTCCCACAGCACGAAATCGCCATCTTGCAATGTCGGCACGCGGCCATTCGGGTTCATGGCGCGGTAATCCGCATCATTCACCCGGCCATATTCCATGCCGGCATCCACACGATCATAAGCCTGCCCGATCTCATCGAGCATCCAGAGCACCTTCTTCACATTGATCGAATTGGTGCGGCCCCAAAGTTTGAGCATCTCAGCGCCTTTTCGCTTCAATCGCGTCCCAGATGGCGCGTTCCAGAAACACGCCATCAAATCGCGCCAATTCCTGCAGGCCGGTCGGGCTGGTGACGTTGATTTCAGTGAGGTAGCCGCCAATCACATCAATGCCGACAAAAATCATCCCGCGCGCCTTCAATTCCGGCCCAATGCGCGCGCAAATCTCGCGCTCTCGCTCGGTCAGCTTGGTCGGTTCTGGCCTGCCACCGACATGCATATTGGACCGCGCCTCACCCACCGCCGGCACGCGATTGATGCCGCCCATGGCAACACCATCCACCAGAATGATGCGCTTATCGCCTTCCCGCACGGCGGGCAGGTATTGCTGGATCATGAGCGGTTCGCGCGAGCGTTCCGCGAAAAGCTCCACCAGCGCATTCATGTTCGGATCATCGGCGCGGAGGTGAAACACGCCCGCGCCACCATTACCAAATAGCGGCTTCACAATGATATCGCCATGCTCCGCCCGGAAGGCAACGATACGGCGGCGATCTGCGGTCACCAGCGTTGCCGGCATCAAATCCGGGAAATGGGTGACGAACAGCTTTTCTGGCGCATTGCGCACCTGCGCCGGGTCGTTCACCACAAGCGTTTTCGGGTGGATATGTTCCAGGATATGCGTGGCCGTGATGTAGCCCATGTCAAAGGGTGGGTCCTGGCGCATCAGCACCACATCGTTATCACGGCCCAGGTCCAATTCCACCTCTGCCCCGAAGGTGAAATGATTGCCGTATTCGCGCCGGAGCGTGATGGGCCGCGCCCAGGCACTTACGCGCCCGCCGCGCAGCGCCAGATCGCGCACATGGTAATGCCAGAGCTTGTGGCCCCGGGCCTGGGCCTCCAGCATAAGGGCGAAGGTGGAATCACCATCGATGTTGATGGTCTCGATCGGGTCCATCTGGATAGCGACGCGCAGCGAAGTGGTCATGCCATTGGTCCTGGTGCTGGGCTCTCTCGAGGTTTGAAGCCGAGTTTGGGCCGCCGCGCCAGCCCGGGGCGACCCCCTGCATCACAATACCGGTTGCAAAGGTCACAAATCCTTGCCTAACCTGCCGCTCGCCTCGACCGGGCCTCGGTCTGGGATGCGACAAACAACGAATAAAGCGGAGGATTCCCAAGATGGCAGATATCAAACGGCGTACGCTTTTGCGCTCCGGGGCCGGGGTGGCCGCGGCGGGCGTCCTTTCAGCCCCCATGGTCCATGCCCAAGGCACGGGCGGCACGCTCCGCTGCGGCTTTTGGGACCATTGGGTGCCCAATGGCAATGTGGTGATGCGCCAGCTTTGCGCCGAATGGGGCCAGGCCAATCGCGTTGACGTGCAGATGGATGTGGTAACCTCTAATGGCAACCAGATTCTGCTGACCATCAATGCCCAGGCGCAATCACGCACCGGCTATGATCTGATGTCCTTCCCAACCTGGGAGCCGAGCAACCATCAGCGCTCCCTGGAGCCGGTGGATGATGTGGTGCGCAACCTGATCCAGAAATATGGCGCGGTCACCCCGGCCGCCGAATATCTGGGCAAGCCCGCAGGTACCTGGGTGGCGATCCCGGCCGTAGCCGGCACGCAGTTGAAGCCTGCCTGCGTACGGTTTGACCTGCTGCAGCAGCATGCCGGCATTGACATTCGCGCCATGTGGCCGGCCAGGAATCAGCGCGGCCCCGGCGCCGATACATGGAATTGGGAAACCTTCGCCCGTGCCGCGGAAGCTTGCCACAGGGCCGGCTTCCCCTTCGGCCTGCCCATGGGCAGCTTTACCGATGCGGTGGATTGGGTCGGTGCCCTTTTCGAATCCTATGGCGCCTTCATGATGGATGACAAAGGCGCGGTGACGGTGCGCAACAATGCCAAGCTGCGTGCGGCGGTGGAAATGTGCGCCCGCATCAGCCGCTTCCTGCCCAATGATGTCTGGGCTTGGGATGATGGCGGCAATAACCGCGCACTGATTTCCGGCCGTTCGGCGCTGATCTTCAACCCGCCCTCAGCCTGGGCGGTGGCAAAGCGCGATGCGCCGCAGGTTGCGGAAAACTGCTGGACCGTGCCGATGCCCGCCGGGCCGGAAGGTCGCTTCTCGGCCTATCTGCCCTATTTCTGGGGCATCTGGAATTTCAGCCGCAACAAGGGCGCGGCCAAGGCCTTCCTGGAATGGCTGTCTGATCGTGCGCAGGCGGAACGCCAGACCAATGGTTCCAATGGCTATGATATTCCGCCCTTCACCAGCATGTCGGACTTCAAGGTTTGGGAAACCGAAGGCCCGCCGGTGGGTTCAGTCTATAACTACCCGGTGCGCGCGCATCATAACGCACGCACCTCCATCGCCATGGCGCCCGCGCCAGCGGCGATGGCGGTGCAGATGTATAATCAGGGCCTGAATACCAAGCTCATTGCTCGTATCGTGCAGGGTGGTGAATCCGTGGATCAGGCGCTTGGCTGGGTGGAGCGTGAGCTCAACACCATCCGCCGCGGCGGCTGACCGCGCATGACGGGCGGCCCCGCGCCGCCCGTCTTTCTCTTCAGGAAAGGTTCAGACCATGGCCGCTGACGCCACAACGGCGCCAATCATGCCTTCTGCACCAGGATCAGGGCGTGCTTCAAGCCTGCAACGCGTGGCGCGGCGGCGTTCGACAATTGCCGTGCTGATGACCACACCCTTGCTGGTGGTGATCATTGGCCTGGTGGCCTATCCGGCCGCTTACGGGATTTACCTTTCCACGCTCAATCGCCGCATGACCGGCTTCATGGAAGGCGAATGGCTGCCGACCGGGCTTGGCAATTTCGAGATTCTGCTCGAAAGCGAAACATTCTGGGCCGTTGCTTGGCAGTCCTGCATTTTCGCCATCACCGCGGTGATCCTGAAGGCGCTGATCGGCTTTTGGCTCGCGCATATGCTGCACCACATCCCGTCCAAGGGGCAGCGGAAATGGCGTGGCATGCTGCTGGTCCCCTGGGTCATCCCGCCGGCACTGTCCACGCTTGGCTGGTGGTGGATGTTTGACCCTGCCTATTCATCCATCAATTGGCTGTTTCAGGTTTTTGGCATTCCGGCAGTGCCCTGGCTGGGCGAGAAATGGTGGGCACGGCTTTCCATCATTATTGTCAATGTCTGGTATGGTGCGCCCTTTTTCATGATCATGTATCTGGCTGCGCTGAAATCCGTGCCGGAACAGCTTTATGAGGCTGCGGCGATTGATGGTGCGACAAGCTGGCAGCGGCTGCGCTATGTGACCCTGCCGATGATGGCAAATATCATTTCCATCACCGTGCTGTTCAGCCTGATCGTCACCTTTGCCAATTACGATATTGTGCGCGTGCTGACGAATGGCGGGCCGCGTGACCTGACGCATGTCTTTGCGTCCTACGCCTTCCAGGTTGGGATCCTCTCCGGCAATATCCCGCGCGGCGCATCGATCAGCCTATTCATGTTCCCGATCCTTGCCATTTGCGCCTTTTTCGTGCTGCGTGGCGTCACCCGTCGCAATAAGGAACAGATGTAATGTCCGCGACCGTGGCAACCAATCGCGATATGCCGAGCTTTTATGGCAAGGCAGGATCGCTCCGTTCGGAACGGCGCTGGGCGCTGATCTGGGCTTATATTTCGCTGATCTTTTCAGCGATTATTCTGCTGACGCCGCCGGTCTATATGCTGATCACCAGCCTTAAGACCAGTGGCGAGATTGCAGATCAAAAGGGTAATCCCTGGATTGTCCGCAATCCCACGCTGGAGAATTACTGGGAGCTAATCACCAATTCGCTGTTCCAGGGCTTCTTCATCAATAGCGTGATCGTGACCCTGGTGGTTGTGGCCTTGACGATGGTGATTTCCATCATGGCGGCCTTCGCGCTGGCGCGCATGCGCTTCTGGGGCAGCCAGGTTTTGGCCACTGGCGTCTTCCTGACCTATCTGGTGCCGGATACGCTGCTGTTCATTCCGCTCTATCAGATTGTTGGCGGGCTTGGCTTGCTCAATTCCATCTGGGGGCTGGTGCTGGTCTATCCGACCCTGACGGTGCCTTTCTGCACCTGGATCATGATTGGCTATTTTGCCTCCATCCCCAAGGAGTTGGATGAGGCGGCGCTGATTGATGGCGCTACGTGGCCGCAAATGCTGCTCAAGATCTTCGTGCCCGTGGCGCTGCCTGGCATTATTGCTGCGACAATCTTCGCCTTCACGGTTTCCTGGGCGGCCTTTGTCTATCCAACGGCCTTCATCACCACACCGGATCAGATGCCGCTCACCATCGGCGTTGTATCGCAGCTGGTGCGCGGGGATGTTTTCATCTGGGGACAAATCACCGCAGGCGCCTTGCTGGCCGCGCTGCCACCCGTAATCGTCTACGCCTTCCTCATGGATTACTACATCGCCGGCCTGACCGCTGGCGCGACCAAGGGTTGATCGAACATGGCTCAGGTATCGCTTCGCAAAATCGTCAAGGCCTTTGAAGGCGGTGTTCAGGCGGTGAAAGGCATCGACCTTGACATCGACGATCATGAATTCGTCGTGCTGGTCGGGCCTTCAGGCTGCGGCAAATCCACCACGCTCCGCATGATTGCGGGGCTGGAGGAAATCACCTCAGGCGATATCGCCATTGGCGGCACGGTGGTGAATGACATCCCGCCGCGCGACCGCGACATTGCCATGGTGTTCCAGAATTACGCGCTTTATCCGCATATGAGTGTGTACGACAACATGGCCTTCGGCCTGATGCTCAGGAAATTCCCCAAGGCGGAGATTGATCGCCGCGTGAAGGAAGCCGCGCGCATTCTGGACATCACGCTGCTTCTGGATCGCAAGCCAAAGGCGCTATCAGGCGGGCAGCGCCAGCGTGTGGCGATGGGCCGCGCCATTGTGCGCGATCCCAAGGTGTTCCTGTTCGACGAACCGCTTTCCAACCTTGATGCCAAGCTGCGCGTGCAGATGCGCACGGAAATCAAGAAAGTGCATCAGACCGTGAATACCACCACGGTTTATGTCACCCACGACCAGGTGGAAGCCATGACCTTGGCGGACCGCGTGGTGGTGATGAATCACGGCATTATCGAACAGGTCGGGCCGCCGCAGGAGCTGTATCACAACCCGGCAACGAAATTTGTGGCCGGCTTCATCGGCAGCCCGGCGATGAATTTCATCCCTGCCAAGCTGGAACAGGCTTCTGGGGCGCTCCGCCTGCATCTGCCGCAGGGCATTATGCTCGATGTGCCGGCGGCGCGCACGGCGCGCTATCAGGCGCATGCCGGCAAGGATGTGCTGTTCGGCATCCGCCCGGAACACCTCACGGATGACAAGCCGACAGACAAATCCAATACCGCGCCCATCACATTACGGCCTGAGGTGATCGAGCCCATGGGCATGGAAACTCTGGTGCATTTCAAGCTTGATGGCAGCGAGGTTTCGGCCCGGCTTGATCCAGCAACACCGGCTGCCGTCGGCGCGCCACTATCGCTGATTGCGCATATGGATCAGATGCACCTGATTGATTCCACCTCTGACAAGGTTCTGTGATGAAACGCCTTCAAGGAAAAACCGCCTGGATCACCGGTGCCGGCAGCGGCATTGGCCGCGCGATTGCCATTTCATTCGCCGCCGAAGGAGCGAAGGTTGCACTGACCGGCCGACGCGTCCCACCGCTCGAGGAAACCGCGAAGATGATCGGCAGCGGCGCGGTGATTGTGCCGGCCGATCTGACCGATGAAAAGCAGGTGGCAAGCGCACTCGCCAAGGTGGAAAGCGCCATCGGTGGGCCGGATATTCTGGTGAATAATGCGGGGGTCAATCTGCCCAAGCGCTATCTGCATCAATTGACGCCGGAAGCCATTCGCAGCCTGGTGGATGGCAATCTGACCGCGCCGTTCTTCACCTCGGTCGCAGTGCTGCCTGGCATGAGGAAACGTGGCGGCGGGCATATCATCCAAATCGCCTCCATGGCGGGGAAAAATGTCTCCTTCCTCTCCGGGCCTGGTTATACGGCGGCGAAGCATGGGTTTGTGGCGCTTTCGCAAAACATCAATCAGGAAAACGGCATCCACAATATCCGTTCCTGCTGCATCTGCCCGGGCGAAGTCGCGACCGATATTCTGAAGAACCGGCCTGAACCCGTGCCGCAGGAAGATATTGAACGCCTGCTGCAACCAGAAGACCTGGCAGCCGCAGCGCTTTTTGTCGCCACCATGCCGGCGCGCGCCAATATCACTGAAATGCTGGTGACGCCGACCTACATGCGGCTGCTGGCGCCGCAGGCGAAGAAGATCGCCGCCATGTAATTGTGCCGCGCCGAGCCATGCTCTCAGCGCGCTTTCCTTTTGCGGAGTTCGACTGATGGGCACCACCCCCTATGAGATGATCAATGCCGAAGCGCTGGATGGCCTGGTCGTCAATGTTTTTCAGGCCGCCGGTTGTGATGGCCCGGAATCGCGCCGCATCAGCCGCCATTTGGTGGATGCCAATCTCGCCGGGCATGACAGCCACGGCGTGGTGCGCGTGCCGCGTTACGTGGAATGGCTGGAAGCGGGCTATGTGCTGAAGGGCCAGACCGCCGATGTGGTGACGGATGGCGGCGCGTTTGCGGTGATTGATGGCAAATGGGGTTTTGGGCAGACAGTGGCACCCCAGGCGGTGGATTTTGGCATCAAGCGCGCGGTCAAAAATGGTGTTTGCATCACAGCGCTTCGTAATGCCGGGCATATTGGCCGCGTGGGTGCCTATGCCGAACAGGCGATGGAACAGGGCTTGATTTCGATCCATTTCGTCAATGTCGCGGGCTCGACCCTTGTCGCCCCCTTTGGCGGGGTGGAACGGCGCTTTTCGACCAATCCGGTTTCGATCGGTGCACCCTTGCCGGGCCGGCCCATTCTGCTGGATTTCGCGACATCGGTTGTGGCGGAGGGCAAGGTGCTGGTGGCGTCATCAGGCGGCAAGGCGCTGCCGCAAGGTGCGCTGATTGAAGCCGATGGCCGGCTTTCGACTGACCCGCACACGCTATACGGGCCTTATGACACGCTCGGCCCGCGCGATGTTTCGAAAGGCACAGGTGCCATTCGCGCCTTTGGTGAGCACAAGGGGTCGGGCCTCGCCTTCATGTGTGAAATGCTGGCGGGCTGCCTGACCGCGGGCGGGACCAGCGGCCGGGTTCCGGAACGTTCTCGTATTGCCAATGGCATGCTGTCGATTTTCATCTCGCCCAAGCATTTCGGCACCCAGGCAGAGTTTGAACGCATGGGCCTGGCTTATGCCGCTTGGGTTTCGGAAACGCGCCCGGCCAATCCTGACGCGCCGGTGCTGCTGCCCGGTGAGCCGGAAGCGACACGCCGCGCGGAACGGCTGGCTGATGGCGTGCCGCTGCCGCCCGATACTTGGGCGAATATTCTGCAAACGGCGAAGCGCTTGGGTGTGAATAGCGCGATCTAGAGCAGATCACGTTCAGATGGAAAATCTGAACGTGTGAAGATACCCGAAAAACAACGGGGTAGAGCATGTGGCGTGAACACGTGTGAACGCAACACGCTCTAGCCGCGGAGCAGCGCACCCAAGGATGCTGCATCCGGCGCCGCATGCAGCGCCTCAATCGCGCGGATCAAGACATCCGCGCGATCCTCGGGCAGAATACCGGCGAAACAAGCGCTGACCTTGGCAATCTGCGCCGCACGCGGCAGAGGGTTTTCTGGGCTTCCCAAGGCGGCTTCCACGTGCTGATCCAGCGTTTTCCCGTCACGCAAGGTGATTTCCACACGCTGCGGCACCACGGCATTTTCATCGGTAGTGCCATCGCCGAGCAAGGTAACGCGCGCCGCCAGCGCATGCGTCGCCGGATCGCGCAGCAAGGCGTCGGAAAAATCACCAAGCCCAACACTGCCCGAAAGCAGCGTGCGCGCCACCACATAGGGCAGGCAGAGCCGCACGTAATTGCCGGTCAGATCAGGCTTGATGGGCCGACCCACCAGACGCATCGCAAGCGGTGGCAAATAAAGCCGCACCGCCGCAACGTCGCCCGCAGCGATCCCATGCGCCGCCATCAACCGCTGCGCGCCATCAATCGCAGGATGCGTCAACCTGCCCGAGGGAAAGGGTTTATGCGCGAGCCGCGTCACCTGCCAATTGCTGCCAAGTGCGGCCAAGCCCGGCGCCAAATCATGTTTCGGTTCCGTCAGCTTCAGAAAGCCAAAGGGACCGGTCAGCCATTGCGCCGGGCCAGCCGCGCCCGCTGCCGCCAAATCCGCCGCGCGCAGCCCTGCCATGGCAGCGAATCCCATTTGCACCGGCAGCGCCATGGACCCTTCCGCATGCGCCTGCATGGTCCCCGGCAGCTGCCCGAGCAAAAGCCCCGCACCGGCCGATGCCGTGGCGAGGTCAAACCCGCGCAGCCGCGCCACCGCGCCATAAGCGCCAAACATCCCCGCCGTTGCGGGCCGGAAGAAGCGCATCGGGCCTCGTGCTGCCGCGCCAATGGTGCAAGCGAGATCAAGCCCCAGGATCACCGCCGCCATGAAGCGCGCACCCGAAACCGTCTGGCCCAAGCCGCTTTGCCGTTCCGCCTCGGCCAAGGCGGCAGACACGGTGGGCGTCATGGCATGCACCACGGCGGCTTCATGGATGGCGTCAAATTCCAGCGCATGCGCCTGAAACGCATTCACGAAGGCTGCCTGAGACGCCGGCAGCAGCGCGCCATCACCCCAGAGGCGCGCTTCCTCCCCAGCGCCCCAGCCGCGTGCCGCCGCCAGCAAACTGGCGCGCGCCGCATGCGCCATGCCCGCGACCCCGACCGCGAGGCCATCCAGCAGAAAGATGCGCGCCGCATCCCACGCTGCTTCGGGAATGGCGGCCTCCGGCGTTACCAAAACATGGCCGAGCAAAATGGTTTCAGCACTATCTGTCATGCCGCCCATGCTGCCTGTGCGCCGCGTTCCGTCAAGCACCATGGCGCATCGCCCCGCTTCGTGCTGCGATGATCCCAATTGGAGGATTCAGTATGGCCAAGATCAAAGGCATCGTCGTTTGCCCGCAGCCCCGCGCCGCGGATGTTGGGGCCGAGGTTCTGCGCAGAGGCGGCAATGCCTTTGATGCGGCGGTCGCCACCGCCTTTTGCCAAATGGTGCAAGACCCCTTCATGTGCGGCATTGGCGGCATGGGCACTTTGCAATTCCGCGACGCCAAAACCGGCCGCCAGGGCATGATTGATTTCCACGCCCGCGCTGGCGCTAAGGTGCGCGCCGATATGTGGGCCGCCGATAGCAAGGGCAAATCCGAAATCTCTGGCTATGCGCTATTTGACGATCACCGGGCAGAGCTTGGCTATACCGCCATCATGACCCCCGGTACGGTGGCCGGCTTTGCACATTTCCACGCGCAGTTTTGCACCATGGATTGGGCCGATCTGCTGGCGCCCGCCATCGCCATGGCGCGGGATGGCGTGCTGGTAACGCCCTTTTTTCGGGATTTCCTGGAACGCAAGCCCCAGCCTGGCCTGCCGAGCGGCATGCAGCGCGTGACTAAAACCAAAGCCTGCGCCGCGCTTTATTTGAACCGGGCAGGGCAATTGCCTGAAGTGGGCGATAAGCTGGTGCATGCCGAGATGGCGCGCACGCTGGAACGCCTTGCCACCCGGGGCGCGCAGGATTTTTATACCGGTGAGATCGCCGGTCAGATACTCAGTGACTTCACGCAAAACGGCGCCTTCGTCACCGCCGATGATTTGCGCGATTATCGCGTGCGCGAAAGAGCGCCCGTGATCGGCACTTATCGCGGCCACAAGGTCTCATCGAACCCGCCACCTGGATCGGGCGCGGTTTTGATCGCCATGCTGAATATCCTGGAGCAATTCGACCTCGGCGCGCTGCCCGCCGGCAGTGCCGGGCATTATGATGTGGTGGCCCGCGCCATGGCAGCTGCACATCACGACCGGGATGAGGCGCTAGGCGATCCGGATTTTGTCAGCGTGCCCACTGAGTCGCTGATGTCAAAGGACCGCGCGGCCGCCTGGGTCAAGCGCATACGGGGTGGCTGGCTGCCGGGCGGGCGGGTCGGCGAACCCCCTTCGTGCACCACGCATCTTTCTGTTTGGGATGCGGCAGGGAATTGCGTTTCGGTCACGCATACACTCGGCACCGGTGCTGGTGTCGTGACACCTGGTCTTGGCTTCAATTGGAACAATGCCATGAAGCTGTTTGATATGCGCCCGGGCCGCGCCAATAGCATCGCAGCGGGCAAGGCGCGCACTACCGGCATGGTGCCCACCATAGTCACTAAGGATGATGAGCCATGGCTGATTGTGGGCGCGCCAGGCGGCAGCGTGATTATTTCTGCCGTGCTTACCACCATCATCAATGCGATTGATTTCGGCATGTCAGCGGTGGAGGCGGTTTCCTTCCCGCGCATTCATTGCGAAGGCGGGCCGGTTTTCTGCGAAGCGCGCGTGCAGGGCGATGTGGTAGCAGCGCTCGAGGCCCTGGGACATGAGGTGCGCCATTCCCCAATTTCTTATGACCCGACCATGAGCCGCGCCCATGCAATTCTGCTGCGTGATGGCAAGCCTGCGGGCGGCGCCGATCCGCGCGGTGGTGGCGGTGTGGCGGTGGCCAGGTAGGCGCTATTTCGGGGGCTTGAAAGCCCGTGTAGACTTCTCGCTTGCGCTTAACTAAAAGACTAAGGCATGACCAAAAATGCTAAAACCGCTTTGATCACCGGTGCTGGCCGCAATATCGGCCGCGCCATCGCGCTCGATCTCGCGCGCATGGGGTTCAATGTCATTATCAACGGCTCACGCAATCGCGATGCTTGCGAAAAAGTTGCCGCCGAAGCGCGTGCCTGCGGCGTGGAGGCTTTGGTTGCCATGGCCGATGTTGGCGTGGCCGAGGAATGCGCGCGCATTGCACGCGACGCCATAGCCATCTTCGGCGCTGTGGATGCGCTGGTGAATAACGCCGCGCTCCGCCCTGATGGTCGCTTCCTGGAAATGAGTGATGCGGCGTGGCGCCGTGTGATATCGGTGGATCTTGATTCCAGCGTGTGGCTCGCCCGCGCCTGCCTGCCGGGCATGTTGGATCGCGGCTGGGGGCGGATCGTGAACTTGCTCGGCATGAATGCCATTCATGGCTATAATGGCCGCGCGGCGGTTTCGGTTTCCAAGCATGGGCTTTGGGGCTTGACCAAGGCGCTGGCAAAGGAATTCGGCGCCAAGGGCGTCACGACCAATGCGGTCTCACCTGGCCCCATCGCGGGGGAACGGGATGATGAGGCATCCCATCACCACATCGCCAGCATGGTATCGCGCGTGCCGGTGGGAAGGCTTGGGCAGCCGCATGAAGTGGCCGCAGTTGTCTCCATGCTGGTTTCTGACGGTGGCGCCTTCGTCAATGGCCAGATGATCCAGGTGAATGGCGGCGCGGAGACGTGATTATGGCGGCGTAAGCCCCGGCGGCGGCAGCGCCGTGCCGCGCGGGCCGAAGGCGCTTTGGTTTTCGCTTTTCTCGCAGGCCGCCAACGCCAGGGCCAGCAAGATCACACATCTGAGCGCCATGCCGCACTCTCCTCAATATCCGCGCTGGGGTTAGCATGAAAACGCGCTCTGCGCTAAAGCCCCGCCCATTGAAGCCTTGAACGGAATGCCTGCCATGACCGAGACTCAACCCAGCATCCAACCTATGATCGGCCTGATCGGCGGTTCTGGGCTTTATGACATGGAGGGGCTGGAAGATCGCCACTGGGTGAAGGTTCGTACCCCTTGGGGTGATCCTTCGGATGAAATCCTGACCGGGCGGCTGCATGGCGTACCCTGCGCCTTTCTGCCGCGCCATGGCCGCGGCCATCCCACGCCGCCCTCCGCGCTCAATTACCGGGCCAATATTGATGCGCTGAAGCGGATTGGCTGCACGGAAATCATTTCGCTTTCTGCCGTGGGTTCGCTGCGCGAGGATTTGCCGCCTGGTCATTTCGTGATTGTGGACCAGTTCATTGACCGGAGTTTCGCGCGCGAGAAATCCTTCTTCGGCACGGGCTGTGTCGCGCATGTCTCGGTCGCGCATCCGGTCTGCCCACGCTTGGGTGATGCGCTGGAAGTGGCCGCGCGCGAACTAGCGCTGCCGGTCACACGCGGCAGTACATACCTCGTCATGGAAGGCCCGCAATTCAGCACTAAGGCGGAAAGTGAGCTTTACCGCGCCTGGGGCTGCAGCGTGATCGGCATGACGAATATGCCCGAAGCAAAACTCGCCCGCGAAGCTGAGCTTTGCTACGCGACGGTTGCCATGGTGACGGATTTCGATTGCTGGCACCCTGATCATGATGCGGTGACGGTGGATCAGGTGGTGAAGGTGTTATTCTCCAACGCTGGTAAGGCGCGTGCCTTGGTGCAGCATGTGGTGCCCGCCCTCGGCGCCGTGCGCGGCCCCTGCCCCGCCGGCTGTGACCGTGCCCTCGAATATGCGCTGATCACGGCCCCCGAAAAGCGCGACCCTGATCTGCTGGCGAAGCTGGATGTCGTGGCGAAGCGCGTTTTGGGTTGAGGCAGGGCCGGGAGCCTGCAGCGCCCCACGCTGCAGGAAATGAAAAAATAGAATAAAAACAGATGTTTATTACTTACACTTTAGCCTCACGACAGCCCAAACTTACCACCCTGGCGGAAAGCGCCTAGCCCGGCGCCATTAAGGAACTTGCTAACTTTCTTGACTATTTAGGACCTTTGTGCTTAGCATTTATTTGGTGAATGATTGTGAGCCAAAGCTTGCTCGTGCGCCAGAGTGCCGTCTGAGATACATCGAAGCCTGTCTCATCGAGCGCTGGGCAAAAACGTGTTGCCTGCTCAGCGCCGCCATCTCCCTTGCCAGACGCCGGCCCTCCAGATCCACGCCTGCGGATTGACCGCAATTTAGGCCTTCTGGTGATGAAGTTTCGCGACATGACTGGCAAGATTTCGGTCAGTATTCCAACGCGTCGGGAGCCTGATGCCTATCCCGCTGCGATGGTCTTTGGCGTGGATTTGCCGAGTGATATCTCCCCTAATGGTCAATCCGCTGAAATCATTCTTGCGAGCAGTCCCGGATTGTCCCCCTTTGAAAGATGCACCGACCGCCTTTGCTGAACGGGTGAGCCTTGATAATGCCGAGGGGCGTGGCGTAGATCGAGTTGCGTAAACTCGAAAATTGCCTTTGGCGTTTGGAATGCACGACACAGACCGAGGTTTGATCCATCAACCATGGGAATCCCCAGCTGTTGACACAAGAAGGCTTTCGATTTGCGCCGGTTAGACGGCATATCTCAGGCGCGGGAATAAAATACTGCATCTTCAAGGCAATGTCCGATCTTTCCAGGACATCATGCGCGACCAAATGTTGCAACTTGGCCTGCACCCTTGTTGTGCTGGCTTGTGGCAAGGCCTGCCCATGGCGTTGACATGGGGCTTCATCGGGTGCGACGAAGTGGCAAAGCATGGAGCTGGAGACGTTGTCATGAACCCCCATTTTTCCAAGCGCGCCCTTTTCACCGCCGGCGCCGCTGGCCTTGCCGCCGCAGCCCTACCCGGTGCGCGTCAGGCGGCCGCGCAGCAAACGCCGCGCAATGCCTTGGTAATCGCCGCGCAGATTGATGATCTTGTTGCACTCGATCCACATCATTCCTTTGAAGTCACCGGCAGCGATCTGCTCAAGAATGTCTATGACCAGCTTTTCATCATTGATGATTCAAAGCCCAGCGCCGAATTGCTGCCGGGGCTTGCGGAAAGCTTCACGACTTCTAACGATGGCAAGACCTTCACCTTCCGCATTCGCCAAGGCGTGCGCTTTCATTCCGGCAATCCGCTGACGGCTGGAGATGTGGCGTTTTCACTGCGCCGGCCGCTGCAGATCAATCGTACGCCGGCCTTCATGTATCGTTCGGTCGGGCTGACCGCGGATAATGTTGAGCAGACCGTGCGGCAGACCGGCGATTTTGAAGTGCAGATCACCTTCAATGAAGCCTATGCGCCAACACTTATCCAAAACCTGTTCACGGCGACCATTGCGTCCGTGCTGGACAGCAAGCTTGTGCTGCAAAACGCCGGAGAGGATCGCGGCAATACCTGGCTCAATCGCAATTCAGCGGGGTCTGGCGCCTTTCGCCTGACACGCTATCAGCCCAATGAAAGCTATACGCTGGACCGCAATGATACTTGGTGGCGTGGCCGGGCCAATACGCAGCGCGTGATTGTGCGCCATGTGCCGGAAGCCGCCACCCAACGCCTGCTGTTGGAACGCGGGGATGTGGATGTGGCGCGCAACCTGACGCCCACAGATATTGCAGCGCTGCGTGGCCGACCCGGCATCACCATTCAGGAATTTCCGCGCGGCACCATTCAGTATTTCAGCGCGAATCTGGGAGACCCGATCCTGTCCAATCTGCGCGTCGTCGAAGCGCTGAAGCATCTCGTGGATTATGACGCGATCGCGACTAACCTGCTGCCGGGGCAGGTGTTTCCGCATCAATCCTTCATCCCGCGCTCCATCCTGGGCGAGGTGAATGAACGCCCCTGGCGCTTTGACCCGACGCGCGCGCGTGCCTTGCTCGCCGAAGCGGGGCACCCAAATGGCATTCGCCTGACCATGGATACGGCAAATACCTTCCCATCGCTTGATGTTGCGCAGGCCTTGCAGGCAAGCTTCGCCCGCGGCGGCGTGACGCTTGAAGTGCTGCCGGCAACCGGCGCGCAGGTATTGGCGAAATTCCGTGCGCGTAACCATCAATTGTTCATCGGCATTTGGGGGCTGGGCTATCCTGACCCGCATTATAATGCCGATAGCTTCGCGCATAATCCGCCCGGGGCGAATAATCCGGGCAAGCTTACTTGGCGCAACAATTGGAATATTCCGGAACTCACGGCGCGCACTGAAGCCGCGATGCGAGAGCGCGATCAGAATGCGCGTGCGGCGATCTATCGCCAGATCCAGGCGGAATTCATGGGTACCTCCCCCTTCGCAGTATTTGCGCAGCAACAGGTGCAGGTCGCCGTGCGCAGCAACCTGACCGGCTATGCAGCAAGCTCGCCTGGGCTTTCAGCAATTCTTTGGCGTGCCACTAAGGGATAAGGTGAAGGTCAATATTGCGCTACGCCAAAGCTCAGGCTTCCTGTTTCAGGTTGCGCTGACGCTGCTTGGATTGCTGGCGGTCACCTTCTTCATCGGGCGGGTCGTGCCGATTGATCCTGTGCTCGCCGTGGTGGGCGACCAGGCGCCACGCGATGTCTATGAAGCGGTGAAGCGCGAGCTTGGGCTCGACCAACCCCTTTGGTGGCAATTCTGGGTATATGTGCAGAAACTGGCCGCGGGCGATTTTGGGCAATCGCTGGTGACCAATCGCCCGGTGATCGAGGACATCAAGCGCGTTTTCCCAGCAACACTGGAACTGGCCACCTTCGCCACCATCATCGGTGTCGCCCTTGGCGTGCCCATGGGGATTGCGGGCGCCGTTTGGCAGGATCGCTGGCCGGATCAGCTGGTGCGCGTGGTCGGGCTTGTTGGCTATTCCGTGCCGATCTTCTGGCTTGGCATTATCGGCTTGCTGGTCTTCTACGGCATTCTCGGCTGGGTGCAGGGACCTGGAAGGCTCGGCGTCTTCTTTGAAGACATGGTGCCTGTGGTCACCGGCGTGATCCTGATTGATGCAGCGATTGCGCAGGAGTGGGAGGTGTTCTGGAATGCCTTCGGCCATGTTGTGCTGCCATCAGCGGTGCTTGGCTATTTTTCGGTGGCCTATATTGCGCGCATGACACGCAGCTTCATGCTGGAACAGCTCAATCAGGAATACATCATCACCGCGCGCGCGAAAGGTGTGTCAGAAGCACGCATCATCTGGGTGCATGCCTTACGCAATGTCTCGGTCCCGTTAGTCACTGTTATCGCGCTTTCCTATGCGCGGCTGCTGGAAGGGGCGGTGCTCACCGAAACCGTCTTTGCCTGGCCCGGGCTTGGCCGCTACCTGACAACGGCGCTGCTGGCCGCCGATATGAATGCGGTGCTGGGGGCGACAATTGTTGTCGGGCTGATCTTCGTCGGCATCAATCTTTTGTCCGATCTGCTGTATCGCTTACTGGACCCACGCGCGAAATGAGCGACCGCGCCGAACAAGGCTGGCGCGCCCGGCTGCTTTCTGAAACGCCGCGCTCTCGCCGTGAAGCGAAGCTTGGACAGGCTTATCGTGGCTGGCTGCAATTCCGCCAGAACCGTCTTGCGCTGCTGGGGCTTGCGATTGTGGTAGCGCTTATCGTGATCGCGGTGCTGGCACCCTGGATTGCGCCGCATCACCCGCATGAGCAGAATCTGGCGCAACGATTACTTCCGCTCGGCACGGACGCGCATCTGCTGGGCACGGATGAATTTGGGCGCGATATCCTTTCGCGCATCATCTATGGCGCGCGTGTGACGCTTTACATTGTGGTGCTGGTCGCGCTGATAGCAGCACCCATCGGGCTGATGGTTGGCACCGCAGCGGGCTATCTGGGTGGCTGGCTTGATGCCGCGCTGATGCGCATTACCGATGTATTCCTTTCCTTCCCAAGCCTTATTCTGGCGCTTGCCTTTGTCGCGGCTTTGGGGCCAGGGATTGAGAACGCGGTCATTGCCATTGCGCTCACGTCCTGGGCGCCCTATGCGCGCATCGCGCGGGCCGAGACGATGACCATCCGCAATAGTGATTTCATCTCGGTGGCGCGTATTCAGGGCGCTGGCACCGGGCGCATCCTGCTCCGCCATGTCATGCCGCTTTGCGTATCCTCACTCACGGTGCGCGTAACGCTCGATATGGCCGGCATCATCCTGACCGCAGCCGGGCTTGGCTTTCTGGGGCTTGGCGCACAGCCGCCCATGGCAGAATGGGGGGCGATGGTTTCGTCTGGGCGGCGCTATATTCTGGATCAATGGTGGGTCGCGACCATTCCGGGGCTGGCGATTTTCATCGTGAGCCTTGCCTTCAATCTTTTGGGCGATGGCCTGCGCGATGTGCTTGACCCAAGGCAGAAGAAATGAAGCCGCTTCTGGAAGTGGAAGATTTGCGGGTCAGCTTCGCCACGCCAACCGGACGCCTTGACGCCGTGCGCGGCGTATCCTTCAGCCTTGGGCGTGAAAGGCTTGGCATTGTGGGCGAATCCGGTTCAGGCAAATCGCTCACTGGGCGCGCCATCATGCGCCTGTTGCCGCCGGCAGCGCGGATGGAAGCACGCAAGCTCAGTTTTGATGGGATTGATTTGCTGAGTGCCTCCGCCCGCCAATTGCGCGGTATTCGCGGCGCCCGCATTTCGCTTGTGCTGCAGGATCCGAAATACTCGCTAAATCCTGTCATGACGGTCGGCGAGCAGACTGCGGAAGCCGCGCGCATCCATGGCGGGGTTTCCGCGCGTGAGGCGCGGCGCAAGGCGCTGGAGATGCTGGAAGCAGTGCGCATCCGCGACCCGGAACGCGTCATACGGCTTTACCCGCATGAGGTTTCAGGCGGCATGGGCCAGCGCATCATGATTGCGATGATGCTGGTGCCCGAACCCGATTTGCTGATTGCCGATGAACCAACCAGCGCGCTTGATGTCACGGTGCAGATGCAGGTTCTGGCCATTCTGGATGATCTTGTGGCTAAACGTGGTATGGGGCTGATTTTCATCAGCCATGATCTAGATCTGGTCGGCAGTTTTTGTGATCGCGTTCTGGTCATGTATGCCGGCCGCGTCATGGAAGAACGCGCCGCGCGTGATCTTGCTGCCGCGACGCACCCCTATACGCAAGGCCTGCTCCGCAGCCTGCCGCGCATCACCGATAACCGCACGGCATTGCCGACCCTGTCGCGCGATCCGGCCTGGTTGGACGCCTAGGCGATGATCACCACCCAGGATCTGGTGGTGAGCTTCGGGCAGGGGCTTGACGCGGTACATGCCGTGCGCGGCATTTCCTTTGCAGTCGCAGAAGGCGAAAGTTTCGGCCTGGTGGGGGAGAGCGGCAGCGGCAAATCCACCGTGCTGCGCGCCTTAGCCGGGCTTAATCGCAACTGGACCGGTGAGGCGAGCATCAATGGCCTTGATGTGGCCACGCGTGACGCGCGCCTGCCGCGCCTCGTACAAATGGTGTTTCAGGACCCTTACGCATCGCTCCATCCACGCCATACGGTTGATCGCACCCTGTCGGAGCCGCTGGAAATCCATGGCATTGGCGATGTCGCCGCGCGGGTCGAAAAAGCCTTGGCCAATGTTGGGCTTGGGTCGAATTTTCGCTTCCGCTATCCCAATCAGCTTTCTGGCGGGCAACGGCAGCGCGTGGCCATTGCGCGCGCTCTGATGCTGGAACCCAAGGTGCTGCTGCTGGATGAACCAACCAGCGCGCTTGATGTCAGCGTGCAGGCGGAAATCCTGAACCTGCTGCGCGGGCTGCGCATGGCGCAGCGCCTGACCATCATTCTGGTCAGCCACAACCTGGCGGTGGTGGCGCATATGTGCGACCGGCTGGCAGTGATGAATCGCGGCATGATCGTGGAGGAGATGGATATCGCGACCCTTCGCCGCGAAGACCCGACGCAGGCCTATACGCGCCAGCTTTTGCTGGCTTCCAAGGGCTACGACCGGGAAGGCGCGGCGCGGCTGGTGACCTATGATTAAGGGATGCGCTTTGGCGCTGACTGGATGACCGGCAAAACGCCATCTGTGCGTCAGGAAATCGCAACAGCAGGCGAGTTTATCTTTGGTGAGCTCGGAGGGATTCGAACCCTCGACCTACAGATTAAAAGTCCGTTGCTCTACCAGCTGAGCTACGAGCTCCCAACATGAGGTCCGTTTTAGCACGGCGCCGCGCCTTTACCAACAGTAGGCGTCAGCCGTTATCCGCGGCAACCTTCATGCTGCGGATGCGATCCGGCCCTTGCACAATGCCGGACCCGCCAGAGCCGCGCTTGATCTTATCCACCGCATCCATGCCGGCAGTGACCTCACCCCAAATGGTGTATTGGCCATCAAGGCTTGGGATTGGCGCGAACATGATGAAGAATTGACTATTCGCGCTATCGGGGTTGCTGGTGCGCGCCATGCCGCAAACGCCGCGCAGGAAGCGCGCGCGTGAAGCTTCGCTGAATTCTGCCGGCAAATCGGGCAGATCGGAGCCACCCGTCCCGGTGCCGGTGGGGTCGCCACCCTGGGCCATGAAGCCTTCAATCACGCGATGGAAGGGCACCTTATTGTAAAACCCCTGCCGAGTGAGAGTTTTGATCCGTTCCACATGCAAGGGCGCCAGATCGGGCCGCAGCTTGATGGTCACGGTGCCGTACTCAATTTCCATGAGCAGGGTGTTTTCGCCTTCCCCGGCAGGGGCTTCAGTTTCGGACATGGTTTTGGTCTTTCGCTTCAGGTCTCAACGAATATCAGCGGCAACGCGCATGCTGCGCAGCCGGTCGGGGCCGCGTACCATACCGCTCGGCGGATCACCACGCTTGATCCTGTCCACCGCTTCCATGCCAGCGGTCACGCGGCCCCAGATGGTATATTGCCCATCCAAGGAAGGCGATGGCGCGAACATGATGAAGAATTGACTATTCGCGCTATCGGGGTTGCTGGTGCGCGCCATGCCGCAAACGCCGCGCAGGAAGCGCGCGCGAGATGGTGGGCTGAATTCCGCGGCCAGATTGGGCAAAGGCGAACCACCTGTGCCGGTACCGGTTGGATCACCACCCTGCGCCATAAAACCTTCAAGCACTCGGTGAAACACCGTATTGTCGTAAAAGCCGCGCCGCGCGAGCACCTTGATCTGTTCCACATGGCGCGGCGCCAGATCGGGCAGCAATTGGATGGTCACGCGCCCATCCTTCAATTCCAGGAACAGCGTTTTTTCCGGATCATTTGCCTGCGCCAAAGCGGGGGTGGCCAGGGCGCCCATACCGGCGGCGAGCATAAGGCGGCGATGCATGGGTTTTTCCTTTTCTCAGGCGCCAGCATTGACGCGCGCCATGGTGCGTTCCAAGGTCAATTTCGGTACGAAGCTGCTGATATCACCACCCAGCCGAGCGATTTCCTTGACTAGGCGCGAAGCGATGAATTGGTTGGTTTCAGACGCCATCAGAAACACGGTTTCAACTTCCTGATCCAGGCGGCGATTCATGCCGGTCATCTGGAATTCGTAATCGAAATCCGTTACCGCGCGCAGCCCGCGCACAATCATGCCGGCGCCGACTTCGCGGGCAAAGCCAACCAGCAGGCCCTCAAATTGCCGCACTTCAATCGCGGTGCCGGTGCGTGCTGCAATCGGCGCCACTTCCGCCTGCACCAATTCAACGCGTTCGGCCAATTCAAACAGCGGCCCCTTGCCGATATTGATGGCAACGCCAATCACCAGCCGATCCACCAGCCGCGCGGCGCGGCCGATAATGTCCAAATGTCCATTCGTCACCGGATCGAACGTACCGGGATAGAGCGCAAGGCGTTCAGCCATTGCCGTTTTCCTCCTGCGCGGGGGCGGCTTCCTCATCACTGCCTTCATCGGCCACGGGGAAGCAGGAAATCACGCGCTCACCTTCTGCAGGGCGCATCAGTGTCACACCCATCGCCATGCGCCCGGTCAGGCGCACATCGTCGGCCTTCAGCCGGATCAATTGCCCGCCATTTGTAACTAGCATGATGTCATCGCCCGGTCGCACCGGGAAGGTGGCGACCACCTCACGGCCCGTGCGCGCACTCAGGACAATGCCGGCAATGCCCTGACCGCCTCGGCCCGTGACGCGGTATTCATGCGCGGAAGAACGCTTGCCGAAGCCGGCATCCGTAACCGTCAGCAGAATTTCCTCAGCTTCCGCCAGGGCGTCAAACCGTTCGGAGGAAAGCGTGATTTCCGCCACCGCTTCCTCTGCCTCAGCCTCGGCCATCGCTGGTGCCTCCGTTTCGTCATCGGCGGCGCGGCGGCGTTGCGCGGCGGCCTGCAGATAGGCCGCGCGTTCTTCGGTGCTCGCCTCCACATGGCGCAGCACGGAAAGCGCAATCACCGCATCACCTTGCGCGAGCTTGATGCCGCGCACGCCGATTGAATCACGCCCAGCAAAAACGCGGAGTGTATCGGCGTCCGCCGTGAATCGGATGCATTTGCCGCCGCGTGTCGCCAGGATCACATCATCGCCTTCGCGGCAGGTCGAGACGCCAACCAGGCTGTCACCCTCATCCAACTTCATCGCAATCAGGCCGACCGAGCGCACATTCTTGAAGTCGGACAGCCGATTGCGCCGCACATTGCCCTGCACGGTGGCGAAGACCAGGTGCAGCCCTTCCCAGAGGTCCTCATCTATCGGCAGCGGGAGAATAGCGGTGACACTTTCACCTTCCTGCAACTGCAATACCTGGCGGAGAGAACGCCCACGCCCCTGCGGCCCGGCTTCCGGCAATTGCCAAACCTTTTCGCGGAAGGCGATGCCGCGATCGGTGAAGAACAACACCCATTGATGCGTATGCGCGACAAAGGATCGGATGATGACATCATCCTCACGCGTTGCCGCCGCGCTGCGCCCCTTGCCGCCGCGCCCCTGGGCGCGGAAGGTTTCCAAAGGTGTGCGCTTCACATAGCCATCACGTGTCAGCGTCACCACCATGGTGCCGGGTTCAATCAGGCTTTCATCATCCACATCGGCGATGCCATCCACAATCTCGGTCATGCGCGGCGATGCGATCTCGGCGCGGATTTCGCGCAATTCCTGATCCATCACTGCCAGGCGCCGAGGCCTGCTCGCCAGGATTTCCAACAATTCGCGGATGCGCCCGCCAACTTCGCCGAGTTCGGCGACGATTTTTCCGCGTTCCAACCCGGTCAGGCGTTGCAGGCGTAAATCTAAAATGCCGCGTGCCTGTTCTTCCGTGAGCCGCACCGTGCCTTCCGGCGACACCGCATTGCGGTAATCATCCACAAGGTCGAGCAGCACACCCACATCACCCGCCGGCCAATCACGGCTCATCAAGGCTGCGCGCGCCGCGGCGCCATCGGCGCTTTCGCGGATGCCGCGAATAACCTCATCCAGATTGGCGACGGCAATCGCCAGGCCAATCAGCAAATGCCCACGTTCCCGCGCCTTGGCCAGCCGATGGCGGGACCGGCGCAGAATCACCTCCTCACGGAAGACGATGAAGGCCATCAGCGCGTCCTTGAGGCCCATTTGTTGTGGCCGGCCTTCATGCAGGGCCACGAAATTCACCGGGAAGGAGGTCTGCAACTGCGTCATGCGATAAAGCTGATTCAGCACCACTTCCGCGGTCGCATCGCGCTTCAATTCGATGACAATGCGCATGCCCGAACGGTCGCTTTCATCGCGCAGATCGGAAATGCCTTCCACCGCCTTGGCGCGAACCAACTCGGCGATTTTTTCCAGTAACGTCGCCTTATTGACCTGATAGGGGATTTCGGAAACGGCAATCGCCTGGCGGCCGCCGCGCGTTTCCTCAATCTCAGCCCGCGCACGCAGCGGGATGGAACCCCGCCCGGTTTCAAACGCCGTGCGAATGCCGGAACGGCCCAGAATCAACGCCCCGGTCGGGAAATCCGGCCCCGGCACGATCTTCATGAGCTCTTCCAACGTCAACGCCGGATTGGCGATCAGCGCAAGCGTTGCATCCAGAATTTCGGTTGGATTATGCGGCGGGATATTGGTCGCCATACCCACCGCAATGCCGCCCGCGCCATTGATCAGCAGATTGGGGAAGGCCGCCGGCAATACTCGCGGTTCATCCACGCTTTCATCGTAATTCGGCTGGAAATCTACCGTGTCTTCGTCAATGCCGGCCAACAGCGCACCGGCTGCAGGCGCCAGCCGCGCTTCCGTGTAGCGCATCGCCGCCGGCGGATCGCCATCAACCGAGCCGAAATTTCCCTGCCCATCAATCAGCGGCAGGCGCATGGAAAAGGGCTGCGCCATGCGCACCAGCGCATCATAGATCGAAGCATCGCCATGCGGATGGTATTTACCCATCACATCGCCGACCACGCGCGCCGATTTGCGATAGGGCTTGTCCCCCGTATAGCCCGCTTCCTGCATTGCAAAGAGAATGCGTCGATGCACAGGCTTCAACCCATCGCGCACATCGGGCAGCGCACGCGCCACGATCACACTCATCGCGTAATCGAGGTAGGAGCGACGCATTTCCTCCTCAAGCGCGACCGGGGTCGTATCCTGCGGGGGTTGGCCGGGGTTTTGGGTGTCGCTCACGCTTGAAGACCGATTCTGAAGGCCGCCATTCCGGGGAAGTTACATTGGGAAAGACGCATAGGCCCTTTCAGGCGCGCCGCGTCAACCACCACGGGGCTGCCCCGCCCCAACAATGGTCAAGTGACTGGATCAGAAAGGAATTTCATCATCCAGATCAGATTTCTTGGCATCCCAGCCGCCGGGACGCTGGGCTGGCTTCGCCGCGCCACCGCGATCCCCCGCCGCTTCGCCCGGATCATCCATGCCGCCACCCGCGCCGCGCCCGCCAATCAGCTGCAATTCGCCGCGATATTGGCGCAGCACGACTTCGGTCGTGTAGCGATCCTGGCCGGATTGGTCCTGCCATTTCCGGGTTTCCAACTGGCCTTCAACATAGACCTCACCGCCCTTGCGCAGGTATTTTTCGGCCACATCGCCCAGGCGGTCATTAAAAATCGCGACCGAATGCCATTCGGTGCGTTCCTGCTGATTGCCGTCCCGGTCCTTGTAGCGCTCAGACGTGGCGATGCGCAGGTTCACCACCTTGCCGCCATTCTGGAAATTGCGCACTTCCGGGTCTCGCCCCAGACGGCCCAAGATAATGACCTTGTTGATACCCGCCATGGCTAAGACCTCCCACGATATTGCCAAACAGGATAGACCATCGCCCCAAGGCGGGCCATCCCGCACCCTTCCCAGGGAGCCATTCAGGCGCATATATGTCCAGAACATTTTTAGAACAACCGCTTTTCCCCTCCCCGGGTCGGCGGTCGGAGCCCCCCTTGCATGACCGGCCATATTCGCATCCGCGGCGCGCGCCAGCACAACCTCAAGAACCTCGACCTTGATATCCCCCGCGATACGCTGACGGTGATCACGGGGCTTTCGGGTTCCGGAAAGTCATCGCTCGCTTTCGATACCATCTATGCGGAAGGCCAAAGGCGCTATGTGGAAAGCCTTTCGGCCTATGCGCGGCAATTCCTGCAATTGATGCAAAAGCCGGATGTGGACTCGATCGAGGGGCTTTCGCCTGCGATTTCGATTGAGCAAAAAACCACCAGCCATAATCCGCGCTCCACCGTCGGCACCGTCACGGAAATCCATGATTATATGCGCCTGCTTTGGGCGCGGGTTGGCGTGCCCTATTCGCCCGCGACTGGTCTGCCGATTGAAGCGCAAACCGTGTCCCAAATGGTGGACCGCGTCATGGCCATGCCGGAAGGCACGCGGCTTTTGCTGCTGGCCCCAGTGGCGCGCGGCAAGAAAGGCGAATTCCGCAAGGAATTGGCCGAATTCCAGCGCCGAGGCTTTGAACGCGTCAAAATCAACGGCACGCTCTACCAAATCGCAGATGCCCCCAAGCTCGACAAGAAGCTCAAGCACGATATTGAAGTCGTGGTGGATCGAATCGTGGTGCGGGATGGCATCATGCAGCGCCTTGCGGATTCCTTCGAAACCGCGCTCGGTTTGGCTGATGGCATCGCCTATGCGGAGGACGCCGATGGCCGGGAACGCACGGTATTTTCCAGCCGCTTCGCCTGCCCGGTTTCCGGCTTCACCATTGAAGAAGTTGAACCCCGCCTTTTCTCCTTCAATTCACCGCATGGCGCCTGCCCGGTTTGCGATGGGCTTGGAACGGAAAGCTTTTTCGATCCGCAATTGGTGGTGCCGCAGGATGATGTCGCGCTGAAGGATGGCGCCATCATGCCCTGGACGGGTGCGTCATCCCCCTATTACGACCAAACCCTGCAAAGCCTTGCCACGCATTTCAAGGTAAAGATGACCACCGCCTGGCAGGAACTTCCCGCCCGCGTGCAGCAGGCCATTCTGCATGGTACGGGCGATGAGGTGGTGACACTACGCTACAAGGATGGGCTTCGCGCCTATGAGGTCAAAAAACCTTTTGAAGGTGTCATCGCCAATCTGGAACGGCGCTTTCGCGAAACCGATAATGCTTGGGTGCGCGAAGACCTCTCCCGCTATCAGGCGGAACGGCCTTGTGCGGCTTGCACGGGGCATCGGCTGAAGCCGCAATCGCTCGCAGTGAAAGTAGCCAAGCTGCATATCGGCGAAGCCTCCGCCATGCCCATTCATCGCGCGCGGGATTGGTTTGCGCAGGTGGAAGAAAACCTGACACCGCAGCGGCGCGCGATTGCGCGGCGAATCCTGCGGGAAATCAATGATCGCCTGCAATTCCTGGTGGATGTGGGGCTGGATTATCTCTCCCTCGCGCGGTCTTCCACCACGCTATCGGGCGGCGAATCGCAGCGCATACGCTTGGCCTCGCAAATCGGTTCCGGCCTGACCGGCGTGCTTTACGTGCTCGATGAACCTTCCATCGGCCTGCATCAGCGCGACAATGAAAGGCTGCTCGGCACGCTCAAAAGGCTGCGCGATCTTGGCAATACCGTGCTGGTCGTCGAGCATGATGAGGATGCGATCCGCAGCGCCGATCATTTGGTGGATATCGGCCCCGCCGCCGGCAAGGGTGGCGGGCGGCTGGTGGCGCAGGGCAAGCCCGCCGAAGTCGCCGCGAATCCCGCCAGCCTGACGGGGCAGTATCTCTCGGGCACCAGGCGCATTGAAATCCCCGCAAAGCGCCGCAAGATTGACCCGAAGCGGCAATTGCGCGTGGTCGGCGCCAGTGGGAACAACCTCCGGCGCCTGAATGCCGCGCTGCCGCTTGGCACTTTTACCTGTGTTACCGGTGTTTCCGGCGGCGGCAAATCAACGCTGGTGATTGAAACGCTCTACAAGGCCGCAGCGCGGCGTCTGATGGGCGCGGCGGAGGTGCCGGCGCCACATGATCGCATCGAAGGGCTCGAACACCTCGACAAGATCATTGATATTGACCAATCGCCAATTGGCCGCACGCCGCGGTCCAACCCCGCCACCTATACAGGGCTATTCGCGCCCATTCGTGATTGGTTCAGCGAATTGCCGGAATCCCGCGCGCGTGGCTACAAGCCAGGCCGCTTCAGCTTCAATGTGAAGGGCGGTCGGTGTGAGGCCTGCCAGGGCGATGGCGTCATCAAGATTGAGATGCACTTCCTGCCCGATGTCTATGTCACCTGCGATACCTGCAAGGGCAAGCGGTACAACCGTGAAACGCTGGATGTGAAGTTTCGCGGCAAATCCATCTCTGACGTGCTCGACATGACGGTGGAGGAAGGGGAGGAATTCTTCGCCGCCGTCCCCGCCATTCGCGAAAAACTGTCGGTGCTGCGCAAGGTGGGGCTTGGCTATATCCATCTTGGGCAACAGGCCACCACGCTTTCGGGTGGGGAAGCGCAGCGGATAAAACTTTCCAAGGAACTGTCGCGCCGCGCCACCGGGCGCACACTCTACATTTTGGATGAACCCACCACCGGGCTGCATTTCGAAGATGTGCGCAAATTGCTTGAAGTGCTGCATGCGCTGGTGGATGCCGGCAATACGGTGGTGGTGATCGAACATAATCTGGAAGTGATCAAAACCGCCGATTCGGTGCTGGATCTGGGGCCAGAGGGCGGCGAAGGCGGCGGCAAATTGGTCGCGGAGGGTACGCCGGAGGACATCGCCGCCGTGGCGGAAAGCCATACCGGGCGCTTCCTGGCCCCCTTGTTGCGGGACGCCGCCCCAGCGCCGGTGAAGAAGCGCAAGCGGGCCTGAACCGCTTCGCCTTCCCTTCGCCCTGCTTCCCGTCTATCCCGGCAGCCCAGCCCCTTAGGGAGAAACGCCCATGCCCGCCTGGCTGCCGGAATTGGCGGCTTCGGTCTTCGCGGCCATCATCGCAATTACGCTGCACGAAGCGGCGCATGGCTATGCTGCGCGTGCCTTGGGCGATGACACGGCAGAAAGCGCGGGGCGGCTCAGCCTGAACCCCATTCGCCACGTGGATATGGTCGGCACCATCCTGCTGCCGGGGTTTTTGCTCGCGTCCCAATTGCTTACCATTGGCCGGGTGGAGGCCATGTTCGGCTGGGCCAAGCCCGTCCCAGTCAATATCTGGCAGCTGCGCAACCCGCGCTATGGCATGGTTGCAGTGGCGGCGGCCCGGCCGGCAACGAATTTCGCGCCTGCCCTGGCGGCGGGGCTGGCCGCGCATGTGGTCGAACCCTGGCAGCCCAGCCTGGGGGCAGATAGCACTGCCTTCGCCTATCGCGCCGTTGCCCTGTTTATCCTGGTCAATATAGTGCTTGGGCTCTTCAACCTGTTTCCCATGCCGCCCTTGGATGGCGGGCGCATCGCGGTTGGGCTGCTGCCCCGCACCCCCGCCATGGCACTCGCACGGATCGAACCCTTTGGCCTGCTGCTGGTCATGTTTGGCCTTTTCATCCTGCCCCATCTGCTGCCCGGCTATGATCCCATGGGCTGGTTTTTTCGGGGGGTGGTTGCGCCCGGCTTCGATTTCGTTCTCATGCTCACCGGACACGGGTAACGGAACCAGATGAGCGACTCCTCCCTCCAATTGCAGCTTGATGGCTATGAAGGCCCGCTTGATTTGCTGCTGGAACTCGCCCGGGCGCAGAAGGTGGATCTGGCCAAGCTCTCCATCGTCGCCCTGGTCGATCAATATTTGGCGGTTATTGAAGGCGCGCGCCGCATTCGGCTGGAATTGGCGGCGGATTGGCTGGTCATGGCCGCCTGGCTTGCTTGGCTGAAATCCCGCATGCTGATCCCGCCGGAACGGGTGGAAGGCGAAGATGCCGAAGCGCTGGCCGAGGCGCTGACAGATCGGCTGGCGACGCTGGAGCGGATGCGCGCCGCCGCGCTGTGGCTGAACCGCCGCCCCTGGCTTGGCCATGATGTGTTCGCCCGTGGCGCGCCGGAACGGCTTAAGGTGGAAGACCGTTCCGGCATCTCCGCCGATCTGCCGGCGCTGCTGCAAGCCTATGTCAACGGGCGCCGCCGGGCCATGGCTGCGCGGCCTTATCGGCCCAAGCCGCGCAAGCTTTTTACCGTGCAGGAAGCCTTGGATCGGCTCACCAAGCTGGTCGGCGCCCTGCCAAGCTGGTCCGAATTGCGCGACTTTTTGCCGGAAGGCTTTGACGATCCGGTGGAACAGCGCGCGGCGCTTGCGGCCACCTTGGTTGCGGGCTTGGAAATGGCGCGCGGCGGCGGGATAGATATGCGCCAGGAAGCGGCCTTCGCGCCGATCATGATCCGTCGTCGGACAGAAGAAGGGGGCAGCGATGGAAGAACCGACTGAAACCACGGCGCCCGATGAAGCGACCATGGCCGCGGCGCTCCGCATTGCGGAGGCAGTGATTTTCGCTGCCGACCACCCGGTATCACCGCAAACCCTTGCCGCGGTGCTGCCCGAAGGCGTTTCCGCCACCTCTACCTGCGCAGCGCTTGCTGCCGCCTGTGAAGGGCGCGGCGTGGTCCTGGCTGAAATCGGCGGCGGCTATGCCTTTCGCACGGCGGCGGACCTCGCGCCCCGGCTGACCAAGGTGGTTGAAAGCCCTCGTCGGCTACCGCGAGCGGCAATGGAAGCGCTTGCCATCATCGCCTATCACCAGCCCTGCACGCGGGGCGATGTGGAAGAAATCCGGGGCGCCACGCTCGCGCAAACGACGCTTGAAGCGCTGCTAGAACTTGGCCTGGTGGCGCCGCGCGGACGGCGGGAAGTGCCGGGCCGACCCACGCTTTGGGGCACCACGCCGAAGTTTTTGGAACAGTTCTCCCTGAAATCGCTGGCCGATCTGCCGCGCAAGGAAGAATTGATCACCGGCGATGCGCCGCCCTTGCCCGGCCTGAATGCGCCCATCAGCAGGGACGAAGCCGAGGAAGAAGCCCCCGCACCGACCCCCGAAGCTGCCGAGGAAGCCGGCGACAGGTGAGCCTCAACTTCGCCGATATCCGCCATGCCTATGGCGCGCGGGAGGTTCTGGCCGGCATTGAACTCAGTGTCGCGGCAGGGGAGATTGTCTGCCTGCTGGGTGCCTCTGGCTGCGGCAAGACCACGCTATTGCGCCTCGCGGCAGGGCTTGAACCGCTCCAGCATGGGCGGATTGACATTGGTGGTCGGCTGATTGCTGAAGCTGGGCGGGAAGTGCCGCCCGAAGCGCGGCATATCGGCTTTGTCTTTCAGGATTACGCGTTGTTTCCGCATCTGACGGTGGCCGAGAATGTCGCCTTCGGGCTGCGCTTCGCCCCGCGCGGCGAAAGGGTCTGGCGCGTGATGGATGCGCTAGCCCGTGTGGGACTGGAAGCCTTCCAGAATGCCTTTCCGCATATGCTCTCAGGCGGGCAGCAGCAGCGCGTGGCACTCGCCCGCGCCCTCGCCCCCCGCCCCACAGTGCTGTTGCTGGATGAGGCTTTCGCCAGCCTGGATGCGCGACTGCGGGAGAAAGTGCGCGATGACACGCTGCATGTGCTGCAGGAAGCCGGCATTGCGACCCTGCTGGTGACGCATGACGCGGAAGAAGCCATGTTCATGGGTGACCGCATTGCCCTGATGCGGCAGGGCCGCATTTTGCAGGTGGGCGCGCCGGAAGTGCTATATCTGGCGCCCACAGATCGCTATGTTGCGAGCTTTTTGGGGGAGGTGAATGGCCTGCCCGCCCGCATCACCGCCGGCCTGGCCGAGACCGCACTCGGCGCCCTGGCCGCCCCCGGCTTCGCCGAAGGCGCCG
This sequence comes from Alphaproteobacteria bacterium, assembly GCA_016869715.1. Taxonomy (GTDB): domain Bacteria; phylum Pseudomonadota; class Alphaproteobacteria; order Acetobacterales; family Acetobacteraceae; genus Neoroseomonas. The sequence continues at coordinate 44,018 of VGDM01000004.1, read as the reverse complement.
AGGTTGAGGTGCTCGTCCGGCCGGAGGGGCTGAAGCTTGGCGCCGAAGGCCCGGTTGTGGAGGTTGAAGCCTTCCGCCTGCTCGGCGCCACCACGCTGGCCCATTTGGCGCTGCCCGATGGCGCGGGCGGGCTATTGCACCTGCATGCCAGGCTACCCCCGGGGCGGCGGCTCAGGCGCGGGGAGCGAATTGCCGTCGCACTCGACCCCGAACGCGCCTTCGTCTTTCCGCGCGCCGAGACCTGACACGGCTTTCATTGAGGCGGGTGGCGCGCCATATCGGGCCGGTTGGCGCGCATCCGGCTTCCTGCTAACGCAACACCCCCGTTAAAGTGACGCGCGGGGACAAAGGATAACATGTTCGACCTCGCCTGGTCAGAAATCGCGGTGATTGCGGTGGTGGCCATTGTCATTATCGGTCCGAAGGATTTGCCGGAGGCCATTCGCGGTGTCGCGAAGAGCGTGCAGAAGCTGCGCCGCATGGCCGGGGAATTCCAGCAACAGGCCGATGAGCTGGTGCGCGAAGCCAAGCTGGATGATGTGCGCAATTCGATCCAGGAAATGAAAAGCACCATCAACGATATCCGCAGCTTCGACATCAAGGGCGAAATCCAAAAAGCTGTGGATGCGGATGGCACGCTGCAGAACACCATGGCCGAGGACCCGCTGCGCGACACCTTCATGCCGCCGCCGCCCGCGCCCTATGTGCCCCCGCCCTTGCCGCCAGCCCCTGATTCGCCTGCCTTCGTGCCGCCAACGGTTGCGCGCTTCGCCGCCCCCTTGCCGCCCGCGCCTGAACCCGCGCCGGCCCCGCCTGCTACGTCATCCAGCCCACCCGCCGCCAGCGCTTGAGGAATTTCCGTGTCCACCACCCGGGATGACGATCCGATAAACGACAAGGCCATGCCACTCATGGACCATTTGAAGGAGCTGCGCACGCGGCTTCTCTGGTCCATTGGCGGTTTCGCTGCGGCTTTTGCGGTCTGCTATTATTTCTCGCCGCAGATTTACGCGTTCCTCGCGCAGCCTTTGGCCGATATCCTGATGAAGCAGGGCGGCGGCGATCGGCGTATGATCTTCACGGCGCTTTATGAAGCCTTCTTCACCTATTTGAAGGTGGCCTTCTTCGGCGCCGTGTTCTTTTCCTTCCCGATGTGGGCCACGCAGCTTTGGCTGTTTGTGGCGCCGGGGCTCTATCGGAGCGAAAAGCGCGCGATCATGCCCTTCCTCATCGCCTCGCCCTTTCTGTTTTTGGCGGGCGCGGCTTTGGCCTATTACTTCATCTTCCCGCTGGCCTGGCAATTCTTCATCTCCTTCGAAACACCGCCGGGATCGGAAGGCGTTCCGGTGCAGTTGGAAGCGAAGGTGGGTGAGTATCTGTCGCTGGTCATGCATATGATCCTGGCCTTTGGCATTGCCTTCCAATTGCCGGTGCTGCTCACGCTTTTATGTCGGGTTGGTATTCTGAATGTGGAAAGCCTGCGCAAAGGTCGGCGCTACGCCATTGTTGGCATGTTCGTGGCGGCTGCCATCCTGACTCCGCCAGATGTGATCAGCCAAATCGGCTTGGCGGTGCCGTTAATCCTGCTTTATGAAATTTCCATCCTGGCGGCGCGGTGGGTGGTACCGAAGACCGAAGGCGAGTGTAGTAAGACGTAACGATCCCTTTAGCGTGCGTCTCGTTCGCATGGGCTCACGCGACACGCACTAAACGCTTGTTTGGTCGCATTTTCCGAGCCGCTAACTGTTTCCACTTGGCTTAAAAATGCTCTAAAAGGGTCTGTATCATGCAAGACATAAGGCGATTGCGCGGCGACCCGGCGGCTTTCGATGCAGCTTTGGCGCGGCGCGGCATGGCCCCGGCGGCTTCTGGGATTTTGTCGCATGATGAGGCGCGGCGTGCGGCGCAAAGCGCGTTGCAGGAAAAGCAGGCGCGGCGCAATGCGCTGTCCAAGGATATTGGGATCGCCAAGCGCCATGGCGCCGATACGGCAGCGCTGGAAGCCGAAGCGGTGCAACTGCGCAATGACATGGCCACCCTGGAAGCCGAAGCCGCCGAGGCCGAAGCTGCGCAACAGGCTGTCCTGGAAACGCTCCCCAATATCTTGGACGCCGAAGTGCCGGATGGGCGCGATGAAAGCGCCAATCTGGTGAAGCATCAGCATGGCATGCCGCCGACACTTCCCTTCAAGCCGAAGCAACATTTCGAATTGGGCGAAGCGCTTGGGCTGATGGATTTCGCAACCGCGGCCAAGCTTGCCGGTGCGCGCTTCACGGTGCTGAAAGGCGCCCTCGCGCGGCTGGAACGCGCCCTTGGGCAATGGATGCTCAATCTGCACACGGAAGCACATGGTTATACCGAAAGCGCCGTACCGCTTTTGGTGAATGACACCACCATGTACGGCACCGGCCAATTGCCGAAATTCGCTGAGGATTTGTTCCGGACCACCGATGGCCGCTGGCTGATCCCAACCGCCGAAGTGCCGCTGACCAATTTCGCCGCGCAGGAGATTTTGGCGGAAGTCGATCTTCCCTTGCGTCTGACCGCGCTTTCGCCCTGCTTCCGGTCTGAAGCCGGCAGCGCCGGGCGCGATACGCGCGGCATGCTGCGCCAGCATCAATTCGCGAAGGTGGAACTGGTTTCCATCGTGAAGCCGGAAGATAGCGACGCCGAACATGAGCGCATGATTCGCTGTGCGGAACGCGTGCTGACCGAATTGGGCCTGGTGTGGCGGCGGATTATTCTATGCGCTGGCGATACGGGTTTTGGTGCCGCGCGCACCTATGATCTGGAAGTCTGGCTGCCTGGCCAGCAGGCGTGGCGGGAGATTTCATCCTGCTCCAATTGCCGGGACTTCCAGGCGCGCCGCATGGGGGCGCGCTTCCGCGCTAAGGACGGCAAGGGCGCGCATTTCCTCCATACGCTGAACGGGTCCGGCGTGGCGGTGGGGCGCGCGCTCATTGCGGTGCTGGAAACCCATCAGCAGGCGGATGGCAGCATCGCCATTCCGGAAGTACTGCGACCCTACATGGGCGGCATGGCGCGGCTTGGGGGTGGGTGATCCCCACCAAGACAAAGAATTTCCAGGGTTTTGGCAAATTTACAACACAGGGTAGAAATTCCGACGCGGGATATAAATCGGCGACGGGTTTCGCTCTTTCCCGTTGCCTAGACCCCAAGGCTGCTGTGACAAATTGTAGCTTACTCAGTTTCCTCTTCAGATAGCGTCACATTTTGCTTCAGGCATGAGCGAGCAAGGCCGCGCCCTAGCAGATGCCAGCGGCAGCTCGTCCATCGCAGCTCAGCTTCGTCTTTTCGGGAAGGATTCTTCATCTCCGCGACCATTGGCGATAACAACCTGACCGACACAGCCGGCAATGACACGATCAACCTGCTTGCCGGCGCCGATACCTATCTGGACCTTGGCGGTGCTGATGCCGTGATTGGTGGGCCCGGCGCTGATTCTTTGCTTGGCGGTGATAGGGCCGATACGCTGATTGCTGGTGGTGGGGGTGATGGCTTCGTGCTGGATTCTTCCGACCCCTTTCCAGCATAGATGTAGTTTATCGTTCAAGCCCAGCCTTCGCCGATATCGATAGTGATGGCGACCTCGATCTGCTGGTCGCGGGTACCACCTATACCGGCTCAGGGGGTGCGATTACCGGTAACAGCGCGCTCTATGCATATCGAAATGACAATGGCGTTTATAATGCCTGGATTGCTAACCCATTCCCTGTTCTGGCTGCTGATTTCCCCGAAGCGGCAGTCATTATGCTCGGCGATATAGATCGCGACGGCGATGCGGATTTGCTGATTGGCGCCGATAGCGGTGGACTTCGCGTTTACCGTAATGATGGCGGGACAAGTTTCACGCTGCTGTCAAAAGCACGAAATCCTTTTCTGAATATACCCCTTTTTCCTGTAAGCTACCTAAGCTCCCAGAATTTGACCCTCGCCGATTTTGACGGTGATGGGGATGATGATCTCACCATCATCCCAAGCGGTCTCTGGCTCCATCAGAATTCTTCAGGGTTTTCGCTGGTGCCTGGCCCTTATTCGGGGCGGGAAGGCTCCCTTTTTTCGGCGACAGGCGGTACCTATGTGGATATTGATGGCGACAGTGATCTTGATTTTGTCGTCGGGATAGCGGGTGGAACGCTGCGTGTCTAGCGCAATGACGGCACAACCCATATTGGACTGACCGGCCTCAACAATCCCTTCAATGGCATTGATGTTGGCATGGATGCCGGGCCTACCGCGGCGGATGTCAATGGCGACGGGCTGGATGACCTTGTTATCGGCAATTACGACGGCACCTTGCTCACCCTTTTGCAGAATGATCGCAGTGATACGCTGGCTGGTGGCGCGGGCAGCGATTCAACTGTCGGGCGCAAAACCGGCTTTGATTATGATTACGCCTCCTACGCCGATGCTGTCGGTGTGGTGACTGTCAATCTGCAGACAGGCCGCGCATCTGAAACCGGTGGCGCGGTGGATACGCTTGTCGGTATTGGCGGCATCATTGGCTCCAAATTTGGGGACAGCATCTGCGGCAATGAATACGGCAAAAACCTCTCCGGTGGCGCTCGCAATGATACGCTGACCGGCGGTGTGGGTGGCAGCGACCTGATCAATGCCGGCGATGGCATCGGCGATCTGGTCTATTTTGAAGGTTCGGCGATTTCCATTTCATTCCTTGGCGTTTCTTTAGGGCCGGGCACAAATGTCAACTCACATGGCGCCTCTGTCTCCCATGGCGGTTCACAAATCGCCTTGGTGACGGCCATGGAGATTCCGCAAGGCACTGCGGGTCATAATGTTGCGCAAGTCTCCAGCACCGGCACTGGAAGCGCAATTTCCTTTGACGGCGGAGGCGGCAATGACACGATCGAAGGCTTTGGGCCGGTAGCTCTGTTTTTCGCGGATTATTGCAGCGGCAGCGCTGCCCATAGTGTCACTGTGGATTTGGTATTGGGGATTGCACAGGACCGGCATGGCGGCACAGACAGTCTTTCGGGCGTGCCCAATGTTGCTGGATCCTATCAAGCCGATTCGCTCCTTGGCGATGACAACAACAATATCCTCCGCCCCTATGACGGGCTCGATACGATCAATGGCGGCAATGGCGCCGATATGGTGGATTACACTGGCGCCGCAGGGGCAGTCAGTGTCGATCTTGCCACCGGGCGCGGCTTCAATGCCGCAGGCGGTGATGCCGATACGCTGATCAGCATTGAAAATGCGCGTGGCGGTGACGGTGCGGATACCCTGCTTGGCAGCGGCGGGGATAATCTGCTTGCCGGCGGCGCCGGCAGCGATAGCCTAGTTGGCGGCGCCGGAAATGATACGGTGGATTACAGCAGCGCCTTGGCTGAGGTGACAGTCAATCTGGCCAGCGCGCGCGCAGGATGGGCTCAGCGGTACAGATTCGCTTTCCAGCTTCGAGGCGGTGCTGGGCTCCGATTTCAATGACAGCATTTTGGGGTTGAACGGGGCCTAAAGCCTCTACGGTGGACTTGGCGGTGATACCATCCAAGGTGCCGATGGGCATGATGTACTGGACGGTGGCGCGGGATCGGATTACATTTCGGGTGACATTGGCAATGACACTCTTCTTGCCACGTCCGGCGTCGCCAGCGAAATCAGCTACCTTGCGACCGCAGATACCCTGCTTGGCGGCTCAGGAAATGATCTGGTTGACGGCGGCGGCTTTGACGGCATTCTTGGCGGTGATGGCAATGACGCATTGAACGTCTCAGGCTTTGGTTGCCCGACCGTCATGGGCGAGGAACATAATTATACCATCATTCCTGATCTACCAGGTTCATTTGACTCCATTTTTGTCTCGGGCGATGCTGGCGATGATTTGATACGTTTGCGGATCTCGGGCAGCTTGACCCTGGAAGGCATGTCCGGGAATGACACGCTCAGCCCATTCGCCGCTCCGGAAAGCAGTGGCCTTTCTCAGATGGCCAGTCCAGCGGGCGGGGATGAGCCCGTCTACGCCGAACCCTTCCTGCCGCTCACTTATGTCACGGGCATCGAAGCCATTGACCTGACCGGCGGAAGTTGGGCGCTCACTCTTTCTGTCTCTATCATCCAGCAAGTCTCGGGCGGCGGACAGCTGATGATCTACGGCGATGCCGCCAGTACAATCACCTTTACCGATGCAGGCTGGTTGCGAGGTACAACCAGTGACGGCCTTACCACCTTCGCCAATGGTACGGTGACCTTGTCATCCTCATCGGCAATCGCCGTTTCGGGCGCCGGCACGGAACCCATTGACACTGATGATGTCCTTGTAGGGACGGAAGCCGACAACCAGATGAATGGCCTTGGCGGCAATAAATCGCTCAGGGACTTGGGTGGCCATGACACCCTTTATGGGGGCAGCGGCGCCGATTGCATGGATGGCGGCAACGGCAATGATTTCTTCCATGTGGACAATGCCGGTGATCTGGTGCTGGAAGCCGGTGGCGATGGTTCAGACACAGTAGGCACCTCCGTCACCTTCACCATGCCCAATCATGTTGAACATATGAGGATCGCCGATGGGGTAACGGGTATCACCATCACGGGCAGCAGCGGCGCGGATATCATCATCGGCAATGGGCTTGCGAATAACTTCAACGGTGGCGCGGGGGATGACCTTATTCTCGCGCAGAATATCGCCGTGCAGGATATCCTGGCGCTCTTCGCCTTTCCCTGAGCGAGTGGGACAATAAGGCCCGCCTGCTGAATCCGTTCAACGCCGCGCGGCTGCTCCCGAGGGCCGCGCCTCTGCTACTTCCATCAGGACTGCGCCCGCTTTCGGCAGGCATAGGATCCGCGTGCGCGCCGCCGGGCCAGGAGCGCCGCCGCCACGCAGCCGCAGATCAACCTCGGGCGTGGTGGGCACAGGCTTCAGGCTCGGTTCGCGTGCGCCAATCAGCATCACCGCACCGCGGCCAGAAGCGCATAGCCCCGCCATGGCGGGGCCGGGCAGCGGGATCACCCCCGGTGCGGGACCTGGGACAAAGCCTTGGCCGCTCAACGCCGCCATGACGCGCTGCTGATAGATCAGGCCGCGTTCCGGCGTGGCGGAGTGATACATGGCAACCGCCTGGTTCCAATCCCCCGTGCGCGCGTGCAATTCGCGCAGGAACCGTACCGCATAGGCAACATTGGCGGCTGGGTCGAAGCCCGCTTCCAGGCTGGCGAAAGCTTGCGGGTGATGCAGCAAATTGACCTGCATGCAGCCGATATCAATCGAGCGCACGCCCCGCGCCTGGATCGCGCGCACTTCCTGGATCGCCTCGGCATTGGAGGCTGCATTGCGGCCATCACCTGCGGCGTTATAGGACCAGGGCCAGGGCTGCACGCTGCCATCCGGCGCGCGGCGACCGGTTTCAACCTTGGCGACGGCGCCAAGCAAACCCGCCGGCATCCCGGCATCACGCTCTGCCGCCGCAATGGCCGCGGCGCAAAGCCCCCAGGGTTCGGGAAGCGCAGGCGGCGCGGGGCGCGCAGTGGCATTGGTCGCGGCGGGGCGTTGCGGGCTGGCGGGCTTATCGGGCGCGGCAAAAGCAGTCAGCGGGGCCAACAGAGAAATGCCAAGGCCAAGCCAAAGTTTGGCGGCACTCAGGCCAAAAACCAATCCCCCTGACCTTCCCATGCGTATTCCCTAGGCCCGCGTGCTGTCCAAGGTCAACCGAAACCCGCTCAGAAATGATCCGCCCGCAGCACCTGGCAATCTGACAACGTCACAATCGCAGGCCGCGCGCCGAGCAATTCGCCCTCTGCCGCCAGCACCTGCGAAGCCACCTCGGCCGAGGTTATGCAGAGCACCAGCACATTGTCATCAACGCCGCCGGGGTCTCCCGCGCGGCGAATGCCCTGATGGCCGCGCCCGGCCAGAACGGGCAGGATGGTCCAGCCGGTGGCACCCATGCGGTCCAGCAGCAGGGTTACTACCTCGGCCCGCACGGCCTCCACGATGATTTCGATTCGCTTGCGCGTATGCATATCCCCGACCCCCCGATTATTGTGTGGCCAGCCGCGCCGCCCAAAGCCAAAGCGGGATGCCAGCCAGTACATTGAAGGGGAAGGTGATCGCCAAGGAAAGGGTCACGTAAATCCCGGCATCGGCGGAAGGTAGCGCCAGGCGCATCGCCGCCGGCACCGCGATATAGGAAGCCGAGGCCCCTAGCACCGCCATCAGCCCGACACCGCCCGTGGAAAGCCCCACCAGCAACCCGCCGGCAAAGCCCGCCGCGCCGCCCAGCAACGGCATGATTATGGCAAAGCTGATCAACCGCGCATCCAGCCCCCGCCCCCGATCACGCAAACGCCGCGCCGCGGTGACGCCCATCTCAAGCAGGAATAGGCAAAGCGCCCCCGGGAAAAGCGCGGTGATGAAGGGGGAAAGCTGCCGGTCAGCTGCCGCCCCGCCCAGCCAGCCAATCAGAAAGGCGCCTAGCAGCAGCACGACAGACCCATTAAAAAACACTTCACGCGCCATTCCCCGCGCCCCGCCCGAAGTCGCCGCGCCGCCGCGCCGAGCGATCAGCAGCGCGGTCAGAATCGCCGGCGTTTCCATCGCCGCCAGCACGGCGGGCATGAAGCCCTCATAGGGCGTATTGGTCGCGTTCAATTGCCCGACCGCCGCGGCAAAGGTCACCACACTGACCGAGCCATAATGCGCCGAGACCGCCGCCGCCGTGGCCTTATCCAACGGCGTGGTGGCGCGGAGCAAACCATAGGCCGGTAGCGGCATCAGCGCCGAAAGCGCAATGCCCACGGCCAAGGCTGGGATCAGCCCCGCCGAGGCACCAGGCTCTGCAATGGCAATGCCGCCCTTCAGGCCGATGGCCATCATCAGGTAGAGCGAAAGCGTCTTGGCCAGCGCATCCGGCACGGAAAGATCGGAACGCAGCGCCGCAGCCGCAAAGCCAAGCGCGAAGAACAGGACCGAAGGTGGCAGGATTTCAAAGAAGGACATGGATGGGGCGGGTTAGGCTTTGGCTTCTGTGGCGTAAAGGCTTTTCAGCCCTGACCAATCGGCAGGCCATGATAGGATCGCGCGTAATACATCAGGCAGCCGGCGGCCATTTCGGCAAAGCGCACTGCCTGCACCTTAGCGAACACCACGCTATGCGTGCCCTGTTCCATCACTTCCGTGATTCGGCAATCAAAGCTGGCCGCCGCCCCTTCCAGTACCGGCGCGCCGGTGACCAGCTTGCCCCAGACCCCGACGGCAAAGCGGCTTGCCATAGCAGCCTCGTCGCTGGGGGCGGAAAAGGCATTCGAGAAGGCACTTTGCCCAGCCGAGAGTGTGTTTACGCAAAGCACGCGATTGGTCAGAAACAAGGCACTGCGCGGGCTGGTGCGGTTGAGGCACACCAACAACGTCGGCGGATCATCGGTCACGGAACAAACCGCGGTTGCGGTAATGCCGCCCTGCCCCGCCGCGCCATCTGTCGTGATAATATTCACTGCCGCCCCCAGCCTTGCCATGGCATCGCGAAATTCCTGGCTAGAGACGGGCATGGTGGGCAATCCTTGCAGCGGGCTTTAGAAGGACGTGGCTCTATCACCTCAAGCGCGCGGCGTCACGCCAGCCGGTTTGGTCCAATCGATACAACAAATGCCGCCGGTAATGATGGCCCTCCGGCAGGCGCGGATGGTCGAATGCGCCGGCGGGCGCCATGCCGAGCTTTTCCATGAGCTTCCAGGAAGCCGCATTGCCCGGCACGGTGAAGGCGACAATCTCTTCCAAGCAAAGTGTCGCGAAACCAAAGCCCAAGGCCGCGCGGGCGGCTTCTTCCGCATAGCCCTGACGGCGAAAGCGTGAGCCGATGCGCCAGCCGATCTCCACCGCCGGGGTGAAATCCGCCTGCCAGGGAACCGTCAGCAGCCCAACCACACCGACAAAATCGCCCGTCGCTGCTTCCGCCGCCACCCAAAAACCCCAGCCATATACGGCAAAATGCCCACGTATCCGCGCCGCCCAGGCATCGCTTTCCGCCCGAGTCATGGCGGCAGCGAAATAGCGCATGCTTTCAGGATTACCATTGATGGCGAATAGCGGCGCCAGATCATCATCACGCCAGGGGCGGAGGATCAGCCTTGCGGTTCTAAGCGTCACGGGTTCCATGGCCGCTTCTTAGCGGAGCGGCGCGCTCAAGCCAGCCCCTAACTTTCGATCGCTCCTGTCGGTTCCCGACGGCAGCGTGGATCGGGTCGCCAAACAAGTCGATCGTCGAGCGCGGCACCATTGTATGGTCGGGGAAATTCAGCGCGCATCGTTCTGGAGACTGATCCTAATACTATTTCAAGGTCGGCTTGTGAGGTAATGGCGCAATTTGGCGCCGAAACGGAGAGGCAAGGACAATGACGCAGCCCCAAATCCAGGTTCGCCAACCTATGGAAAACGACGGCCAATGCGGAACTTGCATTATACGGCGCTCCATATTGGAACTATGTTCTGAAGAGCTTGGGAATGACGAACGCGCTATTCAAGAGTGGATGTCCGACAAGACCGTCGAAGCATGGAAGGCATAGCTTCATTCATGTCGGTCGAAGCTCCTGGTTGGGGAGATTGACGGCGTCCTTGCTGGCGTTGGGATGATCAGCGGTAAAGGGGAACTGTTGCTCCTTTACGTCGATCCAAAATATCGCCTTTCCGGGATTAGCAAATCCATTCTTTTCTCTCTTGAGGATACGGCCAAGACTTGGAGCTGTGAGTCTATTTTTCTTGACAGTACCAGGACGGCGTATCGAATCTATAGAGAGCATGGCTACGCACCGGATCAAAGTCGCGGTCAGTTACATCTCTGGAAGGCGTTGCGATAGGCGCTTTGCGGGGGCATCGCCTCGATAACCCCTGACCCTGCGCTGGCGGATCTGATGAGCGGTTGCGCTGGCTGTCGGCCTTGGGCGATGCCCTGGATTGGCGGGGTGCGGTGGTACATTATGAGGCATTCCGCGTGGACCAGAAGACGGCACTTTCACGGGCCGTCCGCATCAATGCTAGCCCTGGCAAGACTTATCCCTTAGGATAAGGGAAAAGGAGAATGCCATGAATTTGCAAAGCCTTGAAGCGCTCGCCGCCGAGGTGCCCGATGGGGCGAGCCTTGCCTTGCCGCCAGATAACTCCCTGCCCTCCGTGGCACTCGCCAAGGCGTTGATCCGGCGGGGGGTGCGCAACCTCAATCTGATCGGCGTGCCGGTCTCGGGCTTTGCGACCGATATCCTGATTGGTGCGGGCTGTGTCGCGAATGTGCAGACCAGCGCGGTGTCCTTGGGGGAAGCCGGCTTCGCGCCGCGTTTTTCGGCGGCGTTGCGGGCCGGTGCGATCAAGGTGATCGATGCGACCTGCCCCGCCATGCACACCATGTTGCAAGCCGCCGAAAAAGGCGTGCCCTTCATGCCGCTGCGCGGCTTGATCGGCAGCGATATCCTGGCCCATCGCCCTGATTGGAAAGTCGCACCCAACCCCTTCGCCGCAGAAGGCGAAGACCCGATTGTGTTGCTGCCGGCACTCAACCCGGATTTTGTGTTTTTCCACGCGCTGATGGCCGATGAGGAAGGCAATGTCTGGGTCGGGCGGCGGCGTGAATGCGCGACTATTGCGCATGCCTCCAAGCGCGCCTTGGTCACGGTGGAACGCGTGGTGGCTGGCAATTTCCTGGAGGATGAGCGCCTCGCCTCCGGGGCCATCAACGCGACCTATATTGCCGGCATCGCCATTGCCGAACGTGGCGCGCATCCGGTGGCACTTCTTGATGAATATGGCTTTGATGGCGCCTATGTCAGCGAATATGCCCGCATGGCGCGAAGCGAAGAAGGTTTTGCGGCCTGGTGCGCCCGCGAAGTTTTTGGCCACAAGGCGCAGGCAGCAGAATGAGCGAGATTAAGCTTGAAGAACGTATCGCGGTTGCACTCGCGAAACTGATCCTGGACCCAAGTGCGCGGCCCGCGCGCCATATCGCAGTGGGTGCGGCATCCCCCATGCCGGCGGCAGCCTGTTGGCTAGTCAAGAAGCGGGGAAACCCGGTGCGACTTTCGCTGCTGCATAAGCGCAACGGCAATCCGTTCACGGAAGGCACGCGCGAATTATTTGATCTGACCGGCCAGGGGCGCATTGACCTGTTCTTCCTGGGCGGCGGGCAGATTGATGGCAGCGGCAATCTGAATTTGGTCGGCACCGGCGAATGGCCAGGCATGGGCGTGCGTTTTCCGGGCAGCTTCGGTTCCGCCTTCATGTATTTCATGACGCCGCGCACCATCCTGTTCCGCGAAGAACACACGCCGCGCGTTTTTGTCGAAAAGGTGGATAATATCTCTGCCCCCGGCGTCTCTCCGCCCGGCGTGTTTCGTCGCGGCACGGCGCAGGCACTGGTGACAGGGCGCTGCGTGTTTCGCTTCCATCCTGATCGCGCGCGGTTTTCTTTGGAAAGCGTGCATCCGGGTGAGGCGGTAGAGAGCGTGCGCGAAGCCACCGGTTTTGCTTTTGACGTGACGGGCGATGTGCCCTTCACGCCCGATCCGACCGCGGAAGAACTCGCGCTGCTGCGCGGGCCGATCTGCGATGAAATGCTGGAAACCTACCCGGAATTCTGCGCACGGGTCTTTGGCAGGAAACAAGCGGCATGAATGACGCAAGCATCGCGACCCGTGGTTTGGCGCGCTCCGCCGGCGCCTTGGCGGGGTTGCGCGTGGTGGACCTTACGCGCGTTCTAGGAGGGCCTTATTGCACCATGGTGCTGTCCGATCACGGCGCCGAGGTGATCAAGCTTGAACCACCGCAGGGTGATGAGGTACGCGATTGGGGCCCACCCTTCGATAGCGCGGGCGATGCCTCCTATTTCGTTGGCGTGAACCGCAACAAAAGAAGCCTTGGGCTTGATTTGTCCAAACCCGCCGGTAAGGAAGTGCTGCTGCGCCTTTTGGAAGGTGCCGATGTGCTTTTGGAAAACTTCAAGCCTGGTTCCATGGAAAAATGGGGGCTCGGGTATGAGTCAGTGTTGTCAAAACGCTTTCCGCGCCTGATCCATTGCCGCGTTTCCGGCTTTGGTGGCGAAGGGCCGCTTGGAGGCTTCCCTGGTTATGATGCGGTGTTGCAGGCCATGGTTGGCCTGATGTCCATCAATGGTATGGAAAATTCCGGGCCGATGCGGCTCGGCGCGCCGATTGTGGATATTGCGACGGGCTTGTTCTCCACCATCGCCATTCTGATGGCGCTGCATGAGCGCGAAAAATCCGGCCAGGGGCAATATTGCGACATGACGCTGCATGATTGCGGCATGGCGCTGCTGCATCCCCATGCAGCGAATTACTTCCTGTCCGACAAGCGCCCCAAGGCGACCGGCAATCCGCATCCGAATCTGGTGCCCTATTCCAAGTTCAAGACGAAAACCTGTGAGATTTTCATCGCCGCCGGCAATGACCCGGCTTTCCGGAAATTCTGTGAATTCCTCGGTATTCCCGATGTGGCAAGGGATCAACGCTTCGCGACCAATGGCGCGCGCGTGACCAATCGCGATGCGCTAACGGTCATTCTGGAACAGCGTTTTTCGACCGAAGATGGTCATGATTTGACGCGGCGCATGCTGGCGGTTGGCCTGCCGGCCGGACCGGTGCTGCATGTGGATGAAGCCATGGCCGCCGATCACACCGCCTTCCGGGAGATGGTTGCCGCTATCGGTGATTTCCGCGCGCTGAACACGCCGATCAAACTTTCACGCACGCCAGGTGGGGCGCGCACGCGCCCGCCACGCTTCAACCAGCATGGGCGGGAGGTGTTGTTGGCGCGTGGCTTTAGCGAGGCCGAGATTGCCGCTTTGGAAGCCGATGGCGTGATTGTCAGCGCGCGCCGGAAAGCCTGAATTAGGCAGCGGCCGTGATTGTCGGCCCCTACCCCGCCACCGTGGTGCGTACCATATGGCGCCGTTCAGTCGTGCTCGCGAAAGGGGTCGCGCGATGCAGCACGGCGCGATTGTCCCAAATCAGCAAATCATGCGGCGACCAGCGGTGGCTGTAGATGAAGCGGTCTTCAGTGGCATGCGCCATCAAGCCTTCAATCAAGGCGCGGCTTTCCGCATCCCCCATGCCGTCAATGCTGCGCGCATGCGCACCAAGATATAGCGCGGGGCCATAGGGGTTTTCTTGCAGCACCACGGCTTGGCCCACCGGCGGGTGCTGCGCGCGTTCGGCATCGCTCACTAAGGCCGCATCAACGCGGGCGCGTGACCAGCCGAAATCATGCCAGGCCTCAAGCTGCTTCAGGCGCTGCTGTTCGGCGGCATCGAGTGCGGCAAAAGCACCGCGCATAACGGCGAATTCAGTATTGCCGCCGGCGCTTGGAATCTGCCGTGCCGAAAGCAAGGAAGCACGCGCTGGGACAGGCTTGAAGGACGAATCATGATGCCACAGCCGATTGGCCTTGTTGTTCAATACCTGCTTGTCGCTTGGCGCGACAATCTCGCCGCCCGCGTCCATATTGGTCAGAACAATCACTGGACTGCCCGCGCCAAACGCGCCGGGGCGGGTTTGCTCAAGTGCGCCAAACCCCTCGCTGAAGGCGATTTGTGCCGCGTCATCCACATGCTGGCCGGGCAGCACCAGCACCGAATAGCGATCCAGCGCATCGCGGAGCGCCGCCATGACCGGCACGGCGACCGGCTGCGCCGCATCAACGCCTTCGATGCGCACGGCGAAAAGTGGTTGCAGGGGCGTGATGCTGAGCATATGCGGCAACTCTACAAGACAGTGGCAAGCAGAATGGCGGCAATAATCCAGCGATCTTCAACCCGCCGGAATACCCCATTCCACTCGATGGATGTTGGAATCACCTTTTCCCCGTGCGGTGCAAATGTGAAGCGTAGCGGGACATGCAGCAGTGCCGTACCTGGCGAAATTTCTACAATACGCAGCGCGGCTAAATCGGGATCCAAATGCCACTGCTCTTCCCAATTCGCACGGAATCGTGCCAGAGCGGCATTATGGCCCCAGATTGTTACTGCTAAGGTCGTGACCCAAAGGAACTCTGGCCCCTCGAGGAGCAATGGCGCGAGCTCCGCCTCACTGCGCCCATTCTGGGCTACCACGAACCGACGAAACATTTCAGAAACATCTTCCTGAAGGGCATTCATGCCCAATTCCGATCCTGCAAGGAGGTGGTTCTGCCAAAATTAGTGCGCCAAAATCGTTGTTCAGTCAAAGTCGGCATGGGGGTTTCAAGCCCCCTTAAAAAAGCCCCTCGATCCGCCCCTCGCCATCCAGGCCAATCGTCTCCGCCGCCGGGCGGCGTGGCAGGCCGGGCATGGTCATGATGTCCCCGCAAACCGCGACAATAAAGCCGGCACCGGCAGAAAGCCGCACCTCACGCACTGGTAGCACGTGATCCACCGGCGCGCCCAGCTTTGTCGGGTCCGCGCTGAAGGAATATTGCGTCTTGGCGATGCAGACTGGAAGATGACCGAAGCCGAGTTCTTCAAACCGCGCGAGGCGCTTCGCCACATCCGCCGGGAGCGCAATATCACGCGCGCGATAAATCTGCTGCGCAATGGTACGGATCTTATCCGCCAAGGGCATGGCATCGGGATAAAGCGGCGCGAAGCGCTCGGATTTCCTGGCAATCCGTGCCTGCACGGCGCGCGCCAGCTCAGTCGCGCCCTTGGCGCCATCGCCCCAATGAGTGCACAGGATTGCTTCCGTGCCCGCCGCCTGGATAGCCGCTTGTACCGCCGTGATTTCCGCATCCGTGTCCGAAGTGAAGCGGTTCAGCGCCACCACCACCGGCAGGCCGAACTTGCCCATATTCTCGACATGGCGCGCAAGGTTCGCAATGCCGCGTGCCACCGCGGCCACATCTTCCCGCCCCAAATCAGCCTTGGCGATACCACCATGCATCTTGAGCGCGCGTACCGTCGCCACCACTACGCAAACAGAGGGGTTCAATCCCGCCAGGCGACATTTGATATCAAGGAATTTCTCAGCGCCAAGATCAGCGCCAAAACCCGCTTCTGTCACCACAACATCAGCGAGTTTCAAGCCAAGCTTGGTCGCCATGACGCTATTGCAGCCATGGGCAATATTGGCGAAGGGCCCGCCATGGATCAGCGCGGGGGAGCCTTCAATTGTCTGCACCAAATTGGGCGCGAAAGCATCGCGCAGCAGCGCTGCCATGGGGCCATCGGCCTTCAGATCGGCTGCCGTGATCTGCCGCCCATCGCGCGCTTGCCCCACCACAATGCGGCCCAGGCGTTCCTGCAAATCCGGCAAATCCCGCGCGAGGCAAAACACCGCCATGACTTCGGAAGCAACCGTGATGTCAAACCCATCTTCGCGCGGGAAACCATTGGCGACACCGCCCAAGGACGAATTGATAGCGCGCAGCGCGCGGTCATTCATGTCTATCGCGCGGCGCCAGGAAATGCGGCGCGCATCCAGGCCAAGTTCATTGCCCCAATAGATGTGATTATCCAGCATTGCCGCCAGCAGATTATTGGCGCTGGTGATGGCGTGGAAATCGCCGGTGAAATGCAGATTGATATCTTCCATCGGCAATACCTGCGCATAGCCGCCGCCTGTCGCCCCACCCTTCACACCAAAGCAGGGGCCGAGTGAGGGTTCGCGGAGGCAAATCATGCTGCGCGTGCCAAGCGCATTCAGCGCATCGCCAAGGCCGACGGTGGTGGTGGTTTTACCTTCACCGGCTGGGGTGGGATTGATGCCGGTCACTAACACCAAAGCGCCATCGGGGCGATCCGCCTGGGTGCCGATAAAATCCAGCCCGATCTTGGCCTTGTATTTGCCGTAGGGTTCCAGCGCATCGGCCGGAATACTGGCACGCGTGGCGATTTCCGCAATCGGCTTCAGCGTCGCGGCGCGCGCGATATCAAGATCAGTGGCCATTCCTGAAACTCCCTGGATTATCACCTCCACGCAACGCCATGGCGGGCTAGTGCTGTCAAGGCCGCGGCGGGCGAAACTTGTCCAGATAGGCCGCCCGATGGGCATAGACGCCGATATGCGCGACCGGCATATTGGTCAGCGCCCAGATGGCGCTACCCGGCAGACCAAGCCAGCGTTGGCAAAAGGCGTAATCTTCCGAAACGAAACCCTCTGGCAAAGTCATTTCATCGAAAAACGCCCAATATTCACCCTCCAGGCCGAATTGGCGGAAGCGTTCCGATTTGCGCCGTGCGATGCCGCCGCTTGCGATCAGTTTTTCAAAGGCGCTGCGCGCGATTATGATGCAGCCAAATCCCATGCGGTTCACCCGCAGCAAGCCATTACGGATCACCGGGTCCACCGGATCGGGTTTGATATTGAGGCGCCGCGACAGCGCATTCAACCGCGCTAGGTCCGGCGGAACCTCGGGCGCTTACCGCGCGGCTTCGGCGAAGCGCGCAGCCTCAAAATGCCGCAGCGGGCAGGCGATGCCAATCACCTCCTGCCCTGTTTGCAAAAGCCGCGGAATCGCGCCATTCGGCACACCGTTATCGGAACCAAGAAACAGCAAATGCGTGAAATCGGTGCACGCCAGAAATTGACTGGCCAGGATGTGCCGCGCGCGCGTGACAAAGGTGCCATTGTAGTTGAACCAATCCGCGCCATGCCCGCCATTACGCAATTCATTTACCATATTCACGATGGAAAGCGCGGTTTCCACCTGCATGGTGTTGGCGATGGTGGGGGTGGCGATGAAAACCTTCATGCTGCCGCAGGCACGGCTTCAACCAGGGTTTCGCGGAAGATCGCCAGCGCGCGTTGCATGTCTTCGGGCGTCAGCGCGCCAATTGCGCCAATGCGTATGGTTGGTTCCGGCGTTGTCCAGAAATTGCAAATCAGTACGCCGCGCGCCTTCAGCGCCTCCACGAAGCGCGCGAAGTCAAAGCGTGGATCGGATGGCTGATGCACCGTGACAACGATCGGCCCCTGTTCTGCCTTGGCAAGATAGGGCTTGATGCCCATGGCGACGAAGCCATCGTAAAGCGTATCGGCATTGGCACGGTAGCGCGCATCGCGCGCCGGCTGCCCACCTTCGGCGTCGAATCGGTCAAGCGCCACGTCAAAAGCAGCCAAAACCTGCACCGGCGGGGTGAAGCGGATCGAACCAAAGCCCGAGCGTTCCGAATGGGCCAGCACATCCGCCAGATCCATGCACCAAGAACCTGCCTGCCCGCCTGCGGCCTTGATCGTGCCAATCCGCGCCACGGCGAAAGCAATCCCCGGCATGCCTTCCAGGCATTTACCGGAAGTGAACATCAGCGCATCGCATTCGGGATGTTCGGCCATATTAAAGGGCAGCGCGCCAAAGGCGGAAACCGCGTCAATAAGTATGCGCCGCCCAGCCTCGCGCACCGCGCGGCCAATGCCTGGCACGTCATTCACAATGCCGCTGCCGGTTTCGCTATAGACCAGCGCCACATGACCAATGGCGGGATCAGCCGCGAGCACGGGGGCGATATCCTCAGCCCGCGCGCCGCGCGT
This sequence comes from Alphaproteobacteria bacterium, assembly GCA_016869715.1. GTDB lineage: Bacteria > Pseudomonadota > Alphaproteobacteria > Acetobacterales > Acetobacteraceae > Neoroseomonas. Next base: position 25,538 of record VGDM01000004.1, on the reverse strand, counting down.
ATTGGGCAGATTGAGCGCAACCACCTCACGCCCCGCTTCGAGTGCCAGCCGCGCCATGCGATCTGCATAAGCGCCATTCAAGGGAATGAGTATCTTTGCACCCGGCGGCACTAGGGTTCGGATTGCCGCTTCCATGATGAAATGGCCGGAACCCTGCAAAGGAAGTGTCACATGCTCCCCTTCGATGCCGCCCGCGATGGCGCGTACGCGTTCGCGGATGCGCGCATAAATCGGGCGAAAACCGTGATCCCAGGGCGCGATATCCTGCGCCATGGCGGCTTGGGTTTCGGGGCGGGTCTGCACGGGGCCTGGAATCAACAGCATCATGGAGGGAAGTCATGCCAGACCCATCAGGCAATGAAAACCCCCGTAATTTCGCGCCGCAGTTTTTCGCGAATGGCCGCGGCGAAGCCCTCATAATCCGGGCAATGCATCACGAAGGCCCCCGGGCCACCAATCACCTCGACGGCGTAATGCGCTATCAGATTGGGTTCTTCATTCAGTACCGCCAAGGCATTGATGGTAATGCCGGCCTGAACACCAATATCGCGGATCGGCCCCGGTGGCCGGCCCTGATTATGCGCGCCATCGCCCGAGACATCCAAGACCATTCGCCGTGCCTCACCTGGGCCGCTGGCAAATAGCGCGAGCGCCGCCGCCATCCCCTCTCCCAAGGCTGTCGCGCCGGGCGGGACCAGGCGCGGCAGGGCCTCAATTGCCTCGGCCAGCGTCGCCACATCCGCCGGCGTGGTAAGCACCTGCCAGGGGATGGCGATTTCCTGGGCACGCTCCCCGGACCAGAACAGCATTGCAAGCGCCGATGCCCCGGCCGGGCCGGCAAGCAGCGCGGCGGCGATCTCGGCATCCCGGAAGGCGGCGGTATAGCCGCCGATCATCAGGTCAAACTCCGCCCGATCCACGGAAGATGAGGCATCCACCGCCAGCACCAGGGCAAGATCAACGCGCTGCATCGTGCCATCATGCGACAGCCAAACTTGCGCTGCGTCAATAACAGCGTTGGGCTATTGCCGTTATGTTGGAGTTACAAAACAGGAGGATGCCATGCGAAATCGCAGTATGGGTGAAATGGTCCGCGACCAGAACCCCCCTGACCATGGGGCCAGAGGCAACCGTGCAGGAAGCCTGCGCGGCCATGCATCGCCGCCATGTTGGCGCCGTGCTGGTGACCGATCCGGCGGGGCTATCGCTTTGCATTTTTACTGGTTTGGATGCGGTGTATTTCCTCTCCCATGGGAAGGACGCCACGGAAATCCGCCTGTCAGACGCCATGATCCGCCATCCAATCTGCCTGCCGCCCGAGGGCAAGGCCATGGATGCGCTGTATATGATGGCTGATGGCGGCTTCCGCTATTTGCCGGTGGTGTGCGATGGCAAGGTGATTGGCATCGTCTCCCGCTATGATTTCCGTGCCGAGGAATATGGGCAGCTTGATCAGGAAACCGGGTTTTTTGAGTGCCTGAGATGGGGGGCCAACCGCCCCCCTAGCCCTGTCTTCCTGCCCGACCTACTCTCGGTCCGACGGAGGATGACATGCCCGAAAGCCCGATAGACACCAAACTCGCCGCTGAAGCCGCCCTGCCGCTCGCTGGTGTGCGCGTGCTAGACCTGACGCTCGCCCGCGCTGGCCCCACCTGTGTGCGCCATTTGGCCGATTGGGGGGCCGAGGTCATTCGGGTTGAACCGCCCGCTAATGCCGATGGTTTTGGCGGTGATCGGGAAGGCTATGATTTCCAGAATCTGCATCGTAACAAGCGGTCCATCGCGCTCAATCTGAAATCGCCGGAAGGCAAGGCGGCGCTGATGAAGCTTGCGGCCAATGCGGATGTATTGGTTGAGAATATGCGCGTGAAGGTGAAGCACCGGCTGGGCATCGCTTATGATGATCTGAAGGGGATCAATCCACGGCTGATCTATGCTTCGATCTCAGGGTTCGGGCAGACCGGGCCTTATGGGGAACGCGCTGGCGTGGATCAGATCGCCCAGGGCATGGGCGGGATGATGACCATCACCGGTGAGCCAGGCCGCGGGCCGATGCGCGCGGGCATTCCCTTTGTAGACCTCACAGCCGGCAATCTGCTGGCGCTGGCCGTCATGATGGCGCTGTTCCAGCGGGAGAAAACCGGCAAGGGCCGTTATGTGCATACCAGCCTGCTGGAAGCCATGGTTTTCATGCTGGATCTGCAAGCCGCGCGCTGGCTGATGGATGGCGAAATTCCGGGGCAAGCCGGCAATGACCATCCGGTGAATATCCCAATGGGCGTTTTCCTGACCGCCGATAAGCCGATCAATATCGCTGCCTCATCCGCAAAAATGTGGGTGCAATTCGCCGAAGCCTTGGACCGGAAGGATTGGCTTGAAGTCGAGGAATGGAAGACGCTGAAGGGCCGCAGTGCTGATCGTGCAAGGCTCAACAAAACCATCAGCGAGGTCACTAGCACCAAGCCAAGTGAGTTTTGGATTGACCTGCTGGAACGCATCGGGATTCCCTGTGGCCCGATCAACCGCGTGGATCAGGTGTTTGAAGACCCGCAGGTCAAGCATCTGGCCATGGCGCTGCCCATGACCACACCCAAGCGCGGCCTGACCCATATCGTCAGCACCGCGATCAATATGCAGGGGATTGAAAGCAGCGTCCGGCGCATCCCGCCCCGGCTTGGCGAGCATTCCGCCGAAATACTGCAACAGGCTGGCTACGGCGCGGCTGAGATTGACCAATTGCGCGCGCTTGGCGTGATCAGCGAAGGATAAGAAAAATGCAATTTGCGGAAGGCAAAATTCTTGCCGACATCAAGGAGGGCGTTGGGCGCATTACCTTCAACCAACCGGAAAAGCGCAATGCCATGTCGGTTGCGATGTGGGATGGCATGGGCCAGGCCTTGAATGTCTTCACGGCGGATGCTTCTGTCCGCTGCGTGGTGCTGACGGGCGCAGGCGACAAGGCTTTTGTCTCCGGCGCGGATATCAGCCAATTCGACAAAATCCGCTCGGATGCTGAGGCGCAAAAGGAATATGGCCGGCAGACAGCAGTTGGGCGCTTGAAGCTTGCAACCTATCCAAAGCCCGTCATTGCGGAAATTCGCGGCTTTTGCATGGGGGGCGGGCTTGGCATTGCCATGTCCTGCGATATCCGCATTGCGGCGGAAGGGAGCCAATTCGGCATTCCCGCAGCCAAGCTTGGCATCGCTTATGGCTTTGACATGGTGAGGCATCTGGTGAGCCTGGTTGGCCCTGCCCATGCGCATATGATCCTGATGACGGGTGAACGCCTTGACGGCCGGGAGGCCGAGCGTATTGGCCTGATCAACAAGCTGGTGCCGGCGGATGCGCTGGCCGGGGTAGTGGCGAAGCTCACCGCGACGCTGGCGCAGAATGCGCCGCTGTCGCTTTATGCCAATAAGCGCACCGTGCAGGCGGTATTGCAGGACCGGGCGGACCGCGACATCGCCGCCATCAATGCCGCCACGACCGCCTGTTTCGATAGCGCGGATTACAAGGAAGGCCGCAAGGCGTTTATGGAGAAGCGCAAGCCGGCCTTCCAGGGGCGCTGAGCCCTTGGTGTGCACAAGCTTAACCAAAGGTAAGTTGCGTCCGGTGGCGAAAACGCTATTTAACGGGGGTCGGCAACCATCAGCCTCAGGACGCCACTAGCCCATAATGGACGACGCGCTGCCCCCGATTGCCGGTAATCATCAGAATGCGCCCATTTCCCGCCTGATTGCGGAGGTCGTGGAACGCTGCCCCGGAGAACGCATCAGCCTTGGGGAAATGGCGGAAGCTTTCGGCGACCGCGGCTTTGGCCTGTTGATCCTGCTGCTATGCCTGCCAGGGCTTTTGCCGGGCATGGCTTCTATCTTCGGCACGCCCATGTTGATCCTGGGTGTGCAAATGGGCCTTGGCTTTCGCCAGCCAAAGCTGCCTGGCTTTATCGCGCGGCAAAGCCTGAAGCGCACCGATATGATGCGGCTTTCGACCGAGTCTTCCAAGTGGCTTTCGCGGGTGGAACGCTATGTCAGGCCGCGGCCGGGCCCCTTCACTAATAACACCGCGGATAAGGTGGTGGGATGGCTCACGGCCTATGCCGCGCTGATGCTGATCCTGCCCGGGCCTGGCACCAATGGCCCGCCCGCCTTCGGCACCATCGTCATGTCGCTCGGCGTGGTGGAGAATGACAGCAAGGTGGTCGGTCTTGGCATTGTCCTGACGGTCCTGGCCAATATTTTCGCAACCGGGGTGCTGATCGCCCTTGTCTGGTTTGGCGTTGAAGCACTCGGCTATATCATTTGATGTCGATTCCGCTGGACAATTACATTCCGGCTGACTAGCATTTCCTCATGCTTCGGTGGCCCGCAAGGGCTGAAACGGGAATGCGTGACACGGTGAGTCCCACCGCCAATCCGCGGCTGCCCCCGCAACTGTAGGCGACTATATCTGGCCCATATGCCATTGCGTGTGCGTCTGATCGGCGAAGGTGGAACACCGAAGCCGTGAATCAGCCGCCCCGAAAAGGATGATGAGAGCCGCGCTGCGGATGTCATCATTGCATGCGAGAAGGCGGGCAGATCGGGGGTAACCCCAGGTCGCGAGCCAGGAGACCGGCCGGAGCATAGTTGTCTCGCGCGTATCGGGCGGGGTGCACCGATGCAACGGACCAAAGCTGTGCGGGCACGCCTGCGCATCTCCGTCTGCGAACAGCGTAGGAAATGCCCCAGGGCCGCAAGGCTTTGGGGTGCGTTGTTGTTCTTGCGCGGAGGAAAACCGGATGAAACACCGGATTCTCATATTATTGGCGCTTGCCCCCCTTGCCCCAGCCTGGGCGCAAACGGCTAGCCTTCCTGAAACAATTGTCACAGCAACAAGGATACCCACGCCGCAGGAACGCCTGCCGGCAGCGACCACGGTGATTGATCGCCAGATCATTGAAGAACGCGGCTATGTGACGCTGGCTGATGCGCTGGTGAGCGTGCCTGGCTTCAACATTGTGCCTAGTGGCGGGATCGGCCAGCAAACATCGGGCTTCATGCGCGGCACCAATTCGAATCACGTGCTGGTCTTGCGTGATGGCGTGCCGACCAATGACGCCAGTCACCCAAGCGGCGCCTTCAATTTCGGCAATACGCTGCTTGGCGATATTGAACGCATTGAAGTGGTGCGCGGCCCGGTTTCCGCGATTTACGGCACCTCGGCGATTGGTGGCGTGATCAATCTGATCACGCGCCGCGCGCCCGCAAATCGGCAGGCGCAGCCCTATGGCGAACTTGCCGGCGGCAGCAATTACACCGGGCGCGGTGTGGTGGGCATGGCGGGCACCATCGGCAATACGGATTACGGCGTGACGGGACAAAGCCTTTCGACACGCGGTTCTAATGCGGTGGCGTGGCGCTTTTATAATAATCAGGGGGAACGGGATGGGTTGCGTTCAGCAGTGATTACTGCGCGCGGCGGCGTAAATTTCGGCGAAACCGCTCCGGCAAATGTGCTTGGCATGACACGCCTTGATGGCTTGGTGACCATGCGGGAAAACCGCTTCGGCCTTGATAGTGTGCCGAATGATAATCCAAATTACAGCGGCGATGATCGCAATTGGATGGGGTTTCTGCGCAGTGCGACTGAATTGTTCGGCGGTGACTGGACCACGGGCCTGACGCTTTCAGCCACGGAGGATCGTCGGCGCTACACCAATTGGCGTGATAGCCTGAGCAGCGACACCACCGATGATCTCTATCGCGGCCGGCGCGAAAGGCTTGCGTGGGACAATACTGTCAAGCTTGCAGATGTTGGTATCCTCACCGCCAGTAATCTTGTCTTTGGTGCAGGGTCGGAAAAGGAAAGCGCTTTTACCAAGTCGGTACTTGGGCTCAGCTTCGGCCCATTCCGCCAGGATGTGGATAGATCGCAGCAAAATGCCTTTGCCTATATCGGCACGCAGCATCGGCTTTGGGAGCGGCTTGATATCACCACCGCGCTGCGTCAAGATGCGCCGGATGGCTTTGATGGCGCCACCACATGGCGGTTAGGGGGCGTACTAAGCCTGCCCGAGTTTGCGTCGCGCCTCATTGCCTCAGGCGGCACTGCCTATCGTGCACCGGCAATTTTTGAACGCTATGGCATCAGCAATTTCGGCTTCCGGGGCAATCCCTATCTACGGCCGGAACAATCGTCCGCCTGGGAGGCAGGGATCGAAACTGATATTAGCGCGGGTTTCACGGTCTCCGCGCTTTACTTTGAAAGTAGGATACGCGATCTCATTCAATCTACGTCTGACTTTAAGACCAATCGGAATATTGCCCGCGCGCATATCCAGGGTGGCGAATTTGGCGTGAATTGGCGGCTTTCTGATAGTTTCTCTACCCGTGCTGCCTGGACCGTGCAGGAAGCGCGTGATGAGGCGAAAGACACTCCCCTCGCCCGCCGGCCACGCAATAGTGCAAGCCTATCGCCGCGCATCGCGCCCAAGGTGGACTGGGCGGATGTGCCTAATGCGCGGCTGATTATCGCGCCGGAATTCATCTATGTCGGCAAGGCATGGGATTATGTTTATCCCGATAATGGTGGCTTTGGCAGCAATGGCTATAATGATGAAGGCTTCGTCTTCAACATGACTGCATCCTTGCCTGTAACACAGCAAATCACCGCTTTCATCGAAGCGCGCAACCTTGGCAATCGGCGCTATGAACCGGCCAATGGTTTCGTCATTCCAGGCCGCAGCGCCATTCTTGGCTTGCGGGGCGTTTTCTGAAACTGCGCGGGCGGCGGCGAAGGCTCATCCCCGCGTCGCCCCCGGTACCCACAGCACATCGCCGGCGCCATTACCATTCAGCCGCCGCGCGAGCACGAAAAGATGATCCGATAGCCGGTTCAAATAGCGGATCACGGCGAGGTTCACTTCCTCCTCCGCCGCCAACGCTACCACCAGGCGTTCCGCGCGCCGCACTACGGTGCGCGCGACATGCGCTGCCGCGGCACCTGCTGTGCCACCTGGCAGCACGAAGGATTTCAGCGCCGGCATTTGCCCGTTCATCGTGGCCAATTCCGCTTCCAGCCGCGCGGATTGCGTGTCGGCTACGCGCAGCCGCGCGCCCGCTTCTCCCGGCACGCAAAGATCAGCGCCAATATCGAAAAGATCATTCTGGATGCGCGCCAGCATCGCATCAGCTTCTGTGTCTTCGCCAGCATGCAAGCGCAGCACCCCTATCGCGGCATTTGCCTCATCCACGGTGCCATAGGCTTCGACGCGGAGCGCGTCCTTCCGTACCCGCGCGCCATCACCGAGTGAGGTTTCCCCCTGATCCCCTCCACGCGTGGTGATCACATCAAGCTTGACCATTTTTCATTCCTTACAGAGCGTCTCAGGTCGCCTCAGCGCCGATGGTTTTCAAGACGGAAATGCACCGCCATGGTAAGGATGCCCGCCATCGGCATCCCCGCACGCTCTGCCGGGCGAAAGCGCCATTCGCGCACTGCTTCCAGGGCCGCCGCATCCAAAGCGTTGAAGCCGGAGCTTTCCACGACACGCACTCCGGTAACCCTGCCATTCGCGTCCACGCTCAATTCCAGCTGCACGGTGCCTTCCTGCCCACGACGGCGGCTTGCTTCCGGATAGGCGGGGCGGCGATTGCGGGCCGCATCAAGTGCTTCGGGCGGCGCGGTCCGTCCTTCCAGGGTGAAGCTTTCCATCCCTTGCAAAGCGGCATGCAGCCGTACCGGCTGGGGTGGCGCGGTTTGTGGAGGGCTTTGCCGTGGCGGGGGAGGACGCTCTGGCGGGGTTGGCGCCTCAGTCACTTGCCCGGGCTGTTCCGGTTCCGGCACGGGTTCCGGCGTCGGTGGTGCTTCCGCGATTTGCGGTGGCGTTTCCTCAACCGGCTGGGGCGGCAGGATCAGTGCCGCAAGCGCCGAAGGTGGCGATGGCGCGGGTGGCGGTGCTGCGATTACTGGCGGCGGAGGCGGTGCGGCAACCATCGGCGGTGGTGACGGCACATCAGGGGCGGGCGGCACGGCCGCCACTTCGGGCGGGGCAGCAGGGGATTCCACCGCGCCAATATCCGGCGCGCCCTGATAAATCACCGCAATGCCCTGGGCTTCCGCCTGGTCCGCCGAAAATTCCTCAATCACCGGCCATAGGATCAAGAGCGCCGCGACCAGCCCATGCAGCGCCAGCGACGCGCCAAGCCCAAAACCGCTCGGCGCGGCCTTCACAGTACCGGCACCCCCTGCTGCTTTGCCTTGGCTTCGGGTTCGACATGAATGGTGATGATCGCCCCCTCAAGCTCCGCCTTCAGCGCGGCTTCGATCCTATCGCAAATCTCATGGTTTTCGCTGACACGCATATCGCCCGGCACCACCAGATGGAATTCCAGAAAAATATGCCGCCCGGCATGGCGGGAGCGCAAATCATGCGCCTCAATCGCGCCGGATGCCTGTTCCGCCACAATGCGGCGGATGCGCTCCATCGTGGCCGGCGGCACCGCCCCATCCATCAGCCCGCCGACACTTTTGCGGAGCAGCCGCCCGCCCGAGATCAGGATATTCACCGTCGTGAGCGCCGCCAGCAGGGGATCGAGCCATAAAAAGCCGGTGAGCACGACAAGCCCAACACCGATCAGCACGCCAACCGATGTCACCACATCCGCCCATAAATGCCGCGCATCGGCCATCAGTGCCGAGGATCGCAGCGCCTTGCCGCGTCGCCCGAGATAAAGCGCCCAGGCCGCATTCACGCTGCTGGCTACTGCGGAGACCGCAAGCCTTATGCCCGCCTGAGCCGGCGCGCGTGGTGCGAGAAAGGCAGCCCAGGCCTCATGCAGAATGAGCAGCGCTGCCACGATGAGTAGCGCGCCTTCCAACACGGCCGAGAAATACTCAACCTTGGAATGACCGTAGGGATGGTTTGCATCGGCGGGCAGTGCCGAAAGGCGAACTGCGAGCAGCGCCGCGGAGGCCGCCGCGACATTCACGATGCTTTCCAGCGTATCGGCGTAAAGCGCGACAGAGCCTATCACCCACCAGGTCACTGCCTTGAGTGCGAGAACCGCCACCGCAATCGCCACACTGAAGGCAGCCAATTGCGCGGCGTTGGAATGTCGAGCCTCAACCATCGCTAGGGTCTAGCCGTTTAGTGCTAGACCGAGAAGTACTTGGCCCGCGGGTGATGCAGCACAATCGCGCTGGTGGATTGTTCGGGATGGAGCTGCCATTCATCACTGAGCGACACGCCAATGCGTTCCGCATCTAGCAATCGCAGCAGCCCTTCCTGATCTTCCAGCTTCGGGCAGGCTGGGTAACCAAAAGAATAGCGCCCCCCACGATAGCCCTGTTGGAGCATTTTTTCTATATCGCGATCATCCTCGGCAGCGAAGCCTAATTCAGCACGGATGCGCTTATGGACATATTCCGCCAGCGCTTCGGCCATTTCCACCGAAAGCCCATGCAGATAAAGGTAATCCTGATAGCGATTATCTTCAAACCAATCGCGCGCGATATCGGATGCCTTTTGGCCAACAGTGACCACTTGCAGGCCGATCACATCGCGCGCCTCGGGGCCATCATCCACATCGCGCACGAAATCGGCGATGCAATCGCCATCTTCCTTGGGCTGGCGCGGCATATTGAAGCGGCAGACTTCGGTGATGCCATCTTCGGCAAACAGGATCAGATCATTGCCCTGGCCAGCGCATTTCCAATAGCCATAGATCGCCTGGGGTTTCAGGATGTTTTGGTCTTCCGACAAAGCGAGCATGCGCTTCAGCACCGGGCGCAATTCCTGCTTCGCCCAGCCGAGGAAATCTTCCAGCGACCGCCCCGCCTTTCGGAAACCCCATTGGAATTGATAGAGGCTCCGTTCATTGATGAAGGGCACCAACGCCTTGGGGGCGGCTTCCAACATACGCGCACCCCAGAAGGGCGGGGTTGGGACCGCGCTTTGCGCGGCGACACGCTGGCGGCGGGTCTGCGCGTATTTCACATCAACGGGTGCGAAGCCGCGCGGGTCCGCCGTGCCAAGGGTACGCTTTTCATTGCGCGCCTTGCCGGAACGCTTGGTTTGCAGCGCCGCCAGGTAATCATCAAAGCCATTACCCATGACCTTGTCCATCAAATGCAGGCCATCAAAGGCATCCCGCGCATAGGCAACACGCCCGGAGGCATAGGCACGCACGCAATCATCCTCGACGTAATTGCGCGTCAGTGCAGCACCGCCGAGCAATACGGGAATATCCACGCCCTGGCGCGACATTTCTTCCAAATTCTCGCGCATCACGACGGTTGATTTTACCAGCAAGCCGGACATGCCAATGGCATGAGCCTTATGTTCGCGCGCTGCGGCGACAATTTCGGACAGCGGCACCTTGATGCCGAGATTGACAACGCGATAGCCATTATTGGTTAGGATGATATCCACTAGATTCTTGCCGATATCATGCACATCGCCCTTCACAGTGCCAAGGACGATGGTGCCTTTTTCCTGGCCTTCCACCCTTTCCATGTAAGGTTCCAGATAGGCGACGGCGGATTTCATGGTTTCGGCTGATTGCAGCACGAAGGGAAGCTGCATCTTGCCGGCGCCGAACAGCTCGCCCACCACCTTCATGCCATCCAGCAAAATATCATTGATGATGGAAAGCGGCGCGATGCCCTTGGCCAGCGCATCGGCTAATTCATCATCCAACCCCTTGCGGTCGCCATCAATGATACGGTCCTTGAGGCGCCCTTCAACGGTTTCCGCGCGCTTTTTCGCTGTGGCATCGGCGGCCTTGCGGCCCGCGAAAAGCTCCAGTATTTTTTGTAGCGGGTCATAGCCTTCCGTGCGACGATCATAGATCAAATCCTCGGCGACCTTCACCTCTTCGGGCGGGATCTGGTGCAGCGGCTTAATCTTGGAAACATGCACAATCGCCCCCGTCATGCCGGCCTTCACGGCGAGGTCCAGGAATACGCTATTCAGCACATGCCGCGCGGCGGGGTTGAGCCCGAAGGAGATATTGGACAACCCAAGAATGATCTGAATATCGGGAAATGCATCCCGGATCCTGCGAATGCCCTCAAGCGTCCAAAGGCCAAGCTTGCGGTCATCCTCATTGCCGGTCGCGACCGTGAAGGTCAGCGGATCAATCATCAGGTCTGATTGCGGCAGCCCGTGCTTGTCGCAGGCAAATGCCACCAGGCGGCGCGCGATGCGGAGCTTATCCTCGGCGGTTTTCGCCATGCCCACTTCGTCAATCGTGAGCGCAATCACGGCGGCGCCGAATTTGCGCGCGAGCAGCATGCGGTCTTCGGCAGCTTTCTCACCTTCCTCAAAATTGATCGAATTGATGATGGGCTTGCCGCCATGCAGCTTAAGCGCGGCCTCAATCACCGGCGTTTCGGTGGAATCGATCACCAGCGGGCCATTCACGCTGCTGGTGAAGCGGCGGATCACCTCGCTTATTTCCGCCATTTCATCGCGACCGACAAAGGCGGTGCAGATATCAAGGCTGTTTGAGCCCTCGGCCATTTGCTCACGGCCCATGGCAACGCAGCCATCCCAATCACCCGCCGCCTGGCGTTCACGCCATGCTTTGGATCCATTGGCATTACAGCGCTCACCAATGGAAAAATAGGAGTTTTCCTGACGCAGCGCCGTTGCCGTATAAAGCGACGCCACCGATGGCGCCCAATGAAACTTGCGCTTGATTGGCGCCGGGCGACGTGCCGCACCGCCGAGCTTGCGCAGCATAGCGTCCAACGCGGCGATATGCGGCGTCGAGGTACCGCAGCAGCCGCCGATCAAATTCAAACCATCTTCAACAACAAAGCGTTCCATCCAGGCGGTGAGTTCTTCCGCGCTCAGCGGGTAATGGGTTTTGCCATCCACCAATTCCGGCAGGCCGGCATTGGGCTGGCAGGAGATTAGCCCCGGCCAGTTTTGCGACAGCCAGCGCAGATGTTCCGCCATTTCCTGCGGCCCGGTCGCGCAATTCAACCCGATCAGTGGTACATCCAGCGCATGCACAACCGTGGTTGCGGCAGCGATATCGGGTCCGACCAGCAACGTGCCGGTGGTTTCCACCGTCACCTGCACGAAAATCGGAATATCAGCCCCCGCCGCCTTGCGCGCAAGTTTAGCGGCATTGACTGCGGCCTTGATGAAGAGTGTGTCCTGATTGGTTTCCGTCAGCAGCGCATCCGCACCACCGGCAATCAGGCCACGGCATTGTTCCACAAGCGCGGCTTCCAGCGCGTCATAGGTGATATTGCCAAGGCTTGGCAGCTTCGTCCCCGGGCCGATATCGCCCACGACCCAGCGATGCCGGCCATCGGCGAAACCCTCAGCCGCTTCGCGCGCCAATTCAACGGAAAGTTTGTTGATCTCATAAGCGCGGTCTTCCAGTTCAAACTCGGCCAAGGTCGCCGGTGAACCTCCGAAGCTATTCGTCAGCACCATATCCGCGCCCGCTTCATAATAGCCGCGATGGATATCGCGCACGATATCAGGGCGAGAAAGATTCAAAACTTCGGTGCAGTTTTCCTTGCCCCAATAATCGCGGTCCACTTCCAGGGCCATGGCCTGGACACGGCTCCCCATGCCGCCATCACAGAGCAAAACGCGGTCACGAAGGGCGTCGAGAAGATGCGGGCGCGCCATGGGGGAACTTTCAGGAAACGGGGGTGGAAACAGAAACCGGTAAGCGCTCTGCCGACCAAAGCTTGAGCGAAAGATCAGCTGGGATGGTGCCAACACGCGGTGCGGTGCAACCCGCGCCGCGAAGCCAACCGGCCATGGCGGCATCATCAAAACCAGGCCAGCGATGGGCGTAGCGCGTCAGCAGATCGGCGCGGTCATGCGGCGCCAAATCAAGGATCAACAAGCGTCCGCCGGGACACAAAACGCGTGCAGCTTCAGCCAAGGCGGCGGCGGGATCCTCCGCGTAATGCAGCACCATATGCAAGGTGACGGCATCAAAGCCCGCATCGGGCAAAGGCAGCCGATACATATCCGCCTGCCGCACCGAAATATGGGGCAGGCCGCGTTCCGTCAGGCGGCTGCGCGCCAGCGCCAGCATCTCGCGTGAGGCATCAATGCCAAGCCCTTCATCAATGCGCAGCGCGAGGCGTTCCAGCATCCCGCCCGTGCCGCAGCCGATATCAAGCAAGCGGCCAAGGCGTGGCGTGGGCAGGGCATGCAAAAGGACGGTTTCAATCGCCTCGGTCGGCAGGCCAAGGGCGCGGGTTTCATCCCAATCGGCGCCATGGCTGCGGAAACTGTCGGATGCAACGCGCGCCCGTTCCGCCGCCAGCCGCGCCGCAGCGCGCCGATCAGCGGCCAGCAGCGGGTCCGATTCGGGCAGGCGGGCGAGAATATGGCGGGCGAGGTCAGCGTCTGGCGCCATCTGGAACCAAGCATTGGCGCCTTCCGGCGTGCGCGTCAGCAGGCCGGCTTCGACCAGAAGCTTCAAATGGCGGGAAAGCCGAGGCTGGGATTGGCCCAGGATCGCCACCAATTCCGTGACACACCAGGCGCCACGGGCGCAAAGCGCTAGCAGCCTGAGGCGTGTCGGCTCCGCCGCGCCGCGCAATTGGGACAAAACATCTTGCATGGGCTTTACATAGACATAAACATATTCTTATGTCTAGTGGTCGATGCGCGAAGGTTAAATCACCGTAGTGCTGACTCTGCCACCCATATAGGCTTCTATCATGCCAGCCTGGACTCTAGATGCCCGCATACCAATCCACCTGCTAACGCCGGGTGAAAACCCTGCGCAGGGCGTGGCTCTGCTTGCCGAGGCGCCAAGCACGGCCTCAGCACCCGCCATGGCGCTGTTTTCGCTGACCGGTGCCCATGTGCCGTCCTGCGCCTGCTGCGGGGTGCGCGGCCCGGTGGCGGAGGCGTTGGACAGGCTGTTTCTTGGCCGGGTGCGGGGGGAGCTACCCTGGTTCACAGCCATCGCCGCCCTGCCGCAAAGCGCTGAGGCGGCGGAGGCGATTCGCAAGACGCTGCGCGATGATGCGAACAGCAGTGCAAGGTTCCGGCTGGCGCCTTAACGAGGGGCGTAGCGAAACTACCGGGCGCCGCAGCGCGAACCGCGTCCTCAATCCACCAGCAGCGTCTTTTCACCCTCACCCAGGCTTCTTTGCATCGTCACCACATCCACCCAGCGGCCGAATTTCAGACCAACCGCGCGCATGGTGCCGATATGCCTGAAGCCGAGTGACACATGGAGCCCAATGGACCCCACATTTTCCGAATCGCCAATCACCGCCAGCATTTGCCGAAAACCCACCGCTTCCGCACGCGCGATCAATTCCGCGACCAGCGCCTTGCCCACACCCTGGCCGCGCACATCATCACGCACATAAATCGAATTCTCGACCGTGTAGCGATAGGCTGAACGCTCGCGGAAGGCGCTGTAATAGGCGTAGGCGAGGATCGCTCCCGCCTCCCCTTCCGCGACCAGCCAGGCATTGCCGGGCCCGGCGAGCACCTTTTTCATGCGCCCGGCCATATCGGCCTGAACAGGGGGCACTTCCTCAAAAGTGCCGGCACCATGCAGCACGTGATGGGCGTAGATTTCCGTGATGGCGGGCAGATCAGCGGGTGTGGCTTCGCGAATTTGCATGGGCTCAGCCCCCGATGCCGAGCGAAGCGGCCAGCGCTTGCGCCGCGGCCAGTACGGCGCGGTCACGCCCCGGTGCCCCCACCAGGGAAAGCCCAACCGGCGCGCCGGCCACCTTGCCAGCCGGGATGCTCACCTCCGGCAGGCCGCAGAAGCCGGCGATGGCGGTAACACCCATGCTGCGTTCGCGCACCTTGTTTTGTTCCGCGAGTGAAGAAGCCAAAAGCGGCGCCGGCGCAGGGGAAGTCGGGTAGATCATCACCGCCCCGCCACGCAGAAGCGCATGGAAGCGCGCCTGCGCCACGCGGCGGAAGGCGCGGCCGGCGGCGCATTGCGCCGGGTCCATGGCGGCGGCAGCGTCAAAGCGTTCTTTCACGCCGGGGCCGAATTTCGGATTGGTCGCGGCAATCCAGGGGCCGAGGGCGGTCCAGGCCTGCTCCGCCTGCGCGCAGCGGAAATGTTCGTAGAAGGCATCAAGGCCCTCGGGCGCCGCATGCGTGACCAGTGCGGGGCCAAAAAGCGCTTCGGCGGCCTTCAAAGCAGGTGTCAGCGCGGCCACGGTTTCGGGTTCCGCATTGGCCCAGGCTTCAGCGACTGAAATGAGCGGTCCAACCGCGCCCGAAACGCCCGGCGGCAAGAGCACATCGCCCACGCGGCGCAGCATGGAGGCAGTTCGCGCGAACCAGCCCGCCGTGTCGTAATCTGGCCCCAATGCGCAGGCGCCGGCGAGGCTGATGGCACCCCAACTCGGCCGAATGCCGAAAACGCCGCAATAGGAGGCAGGGATACGCACGGAACCGCCGGTATCGGACCCCATGGCGAAATCCACCAAGCCCGCCGCAGCCGCGGCTGCCGATCCGCAAGAGGACCCGCCCGGAAAACGGTCCGGCGCGGCAGGGTTTTTCGGCGTGCCTTGCCAAATATTCTCACCCGTCAGGCCATAGGCCAATTCAACCGTCTTGGTCTTGCCCGCCAGGGAAGCGCCCGTCTGCAACAATTGCGTGATAACCAGCGCATCGCGCGTCGCCGGAGGATGCGTGGCTGCCCAATCGGGATTGCCATAGCCGGTGACCGTGCCGGCCACATCAAACAAATCCTTGGCGGCGAAGCTGAGCCCCGCGAGGGGGCCTGCGGTCGCGCCCGCGCGCCTGGTGCGCTCACCTGGAATAAAAGCGCCAACGCTGTCTTCGGTCATGCCAAGCTCCCGCTACCTCTGATGGGGCGGAAACTGCGCCAGCCGAGCGGGCCAGGCAAGCGGGGATCAGCTCTGCCCATCGCGAACCATCTGAAGGCTTTGGCGCGGGCGGCCATCCGGGCCGAAGTTGGCCGCATCCAGCCAGGTGGCAATGGCATCGCGGCGCGCCGGCCATTCCTCGGCGATGATGGAAAACCACGCCGTATCCCGCCGCCTGCCCTTCACCACCAGATGCGCACGATGCGTGCCTTCACAGACAAAGCCAAGCCGCGCCGCCGCCCGGCGTGATGGCATATTGAGCGCATTGCATTTCCACACCAGCCGCCGATAGCCAAGATCATCCATAGCGTGGCGCATCAGCAGGAACATCGCCTCGGTCGCGGCGCGCGTGCGCTGCATCCGGGGTGAGAACCAGATATTGCCGATTTCGATATCCGCATGGGCGGGGGCGATTTGCATCAGCGTCAGCCAGCCATCCGCCGTGCCAGTCCGATGTGGGCGGATGGCCCAGGCGATCGGGTCATGCGTAACCGCGAAGGCAGCGACATGGGCGCGCATGGCGGCCGCATCGCGAAACGGGCCATAACCCATATAGGCCCAGCCCTCACCGCCCGTGTCGCGTTCCGCCGCGCACCACAAATCCTCGGCATGGCGGAGATGGAGCGGTTCTAGATCAACCGATTGCCCCTTATGCGGAATGCGCGCCGGCAAGGGGCGCGGCGTGGCATCCACCAGCGGGCCGAGCGGGGGGGTGGTGGCAGGGTCCCAGGGGACGCCTTTGGGCAGGTTTTCCATCGCCCCAGAAGAAACGCCCAGCGCGCCGGATGCAAGCCATGATTGCCGGTTGCGCGCCGCGCCGCGCCGCCGCAAAACAGCACCCATGAATACGGCCCCTTCCCCCGCCCCCGCCATCCCCGCCGCCTATGTCGGTGAAAAGGTCACGCATGTGCATCATTGGACGGACCGGCTGTTTTCCTTCCGCTGCACACGCGACACTGGCTTTCGCTTCCGCGCCGGCGAATTCGCCATGATCGGCCTGATGGTAGATGGCAAGCCACTTGTGCGTGCCTATTCCATGGCAAGTCCTACCTGGGAAGAGACATTGGAATTCCTGTCCATCAAGGTGCAGAACGGGCCGCTCACATCGCGCCTGCAACATATCAAGCCAGGCGACACGGTACTGATTGGTCGCAAACCGACCGGCACGCTGGTGACCGATAATTTGCTGCCAGGCCGCAACCTTTGGATGCTCGCAACCGGCACCGGCCTTGCGCCCTTTCTTAGCCTGACGCGCGAGCCCGATGTCTATGAACGCTACGGCACGGTGGTGGTGGCCCATACTGTGCGGCAAGTGGCGGAATTGGCCTATCGCGAGATGTTCGAACGCGACCTGGCGCAGCATGAGTTCCTCGGCGAGATCATCGCCGGCAAGCTCCGCTACCACCCTTCTGTGACGCGGGAGCGCTTCCCGACCCAGGGGCGCATCACTGATCTGATCGAATCAGGCCGGATTTTCACTGACCTTGCCCTGCACGCGCTAGACCCGACCCATGACCGGGTGATGTTGTGTGGGTCTGAGGCGATGAACCGCGACTGCAAGGCCATGCTGGAAGCCCGCGGCTTTGTGGAGGGATCGAATAACGCCCCTGGCAGCTATGTGGTGGAAAAGGCTTTCGTGACGAAATAGCCCGGCATGCCCTCAGATCTACAAAAAAATATTGCGTCATCTGCCGGTCATCCATATGTCACGCCCTTGTGAAGCACTGCCCCAGCTTGCCGGGGTCACCATCAAGGGAGAAGCAAATGACTGGCTCCACCGTTGAAGCGCCGGCGCGGCGCGGTTTTTTGAAGGCGTCGGCCGCCACAGGGGTGGGCGTTGCTGTCCTTGCTACCCCCAATGTCAGCCGAGCCCAGACCACGACGCTGCGCTTCCAGTCCACCTGGCCGCAGCGCGATATCTTCCATGAATTTGCCGGCGATTTCGTACGCCGGGTGAATGACATGGCGGGCGGGCGGCTGCGCATTGAATTGCTCGCCGCCGGCGCCGTGGTTGGCGCCTTCCAGCTTTTGGATGCGGTCAGTGCCGGCACGCTTGATGCCGGCCATGGCGTGCCGGCCTATTGGTTCGGTAAGAACAAGGCGTTTTCGCTGTTTGGCACCTCCCCTCCCTGGTTCGGCGATGCCAATCAGCTGCTCGGCTGGTATCATTATGGCGGTGGAGAGGCGCTCTATAATGAACTGCTCAATGAGCATGTGAAGGTGAATGTCGTCTCCTTCATGACCGGCCCGATGCCGACCCAGCCGCTTGGCTGGTTTAAGAACCCAATCGAGCGCCCCGAGCAGATCCGCGGCCTGAAGTATCGCACTGTCGGCCTTGCGGCTGATTTGTTCGCGGAACTCGGCGCGGCGGTGGTCTCGCTGCCCGGCGGCGAGATCGTGCCCGCACTGGAACGTGGCGTCATTGACGGAGCGGAATTCAACAACCCCTCCTCCGACCGCGTGCTGGGCTTCCCGGATGTGGCGAAGGTCTACATGATCCAGTCCTTCCATCAGCGCACGGAAAGCTTCGAAGTGCTGTTCAACAAGGGCAAATTCGCAGCCCTGCCGGCTGAGCATCAGGCGATCATCAAATTCGCTTCCGAAAGTGCCTCGGCCGATATGTCCTGGAAGCTGCAGGATCGCTATTCGCGCGATCTGATTGCCATGGCGCAGCAGCAGGGCGTGCAGGTGCGCCCAACGCCGCGCCCTGTTCTGGACGCGCAATTGGCCGCCTGGAATCGCGTGGTGGACAAGTATGAGGGCGATGCCTCCTCACCCGCCGCTGGCCCCTTCTTCAAGAAGGTCTGCGACAGCCAGCGTGACTGGTGCCGCCGCGTCGGCAGCTTCTTCCTGCGCTATGAAGCGAGCCCAGTGATTTCCTATAATCACTTCTTCGCCGCGCGCTGATGTAGTGTAGTCGGGGTGCGGGTTTCGGCCCGCACCCTTTTTGATGCCCCAATCCCCGGGGCCGTGATCGAAAGTCCGCATCATGCAGCGATTGCTTCTTGGCATTGATCGCTTCAGCACCCTGGTCGGCCAGACCTTCGCCTGGAGTATCCTGGTGCTGACCTTCGTCGTGACCTATGAGGTTGTGATGCGCTACGCCTTTCGCGCACCAACCACCTGGGCCTATGACACTTCCTATATGCTTTATGGCACGCTGTTCATGATGGCGGGCGCCTATGCACTGTCACGCAATGGGCATGTGCGTGGCGATTTTCTCTATCGGAATTTCAAGCCTGAAAATCAGGCAAAGCTTGATCTGGTGCTTTTCATTCTTTTCTTCTTTCCGGCGATTTTCGCCTTCATGATTTCAGGCTGGACTTTCTTCGCGCAAAGCTTCGCGCAGAATGAAAGATCCATGTTCAGCCCGACCGGCCCGGTAATCTGGCCCTTTAAGTTCCTGATCCCGGTGGTGGGCGTGCTGTTGCTGCTGCAAGGCATTGTTGAAGTAGTGCGCTGCATCCAATGTATCCGCTCGGGTGCCTGGCCGAAGCGGCTTTCGGATGTGGAAGAATTGGACCAGCAAATCCTTGCCGCCGCCGCCGAACAGGACCCCGAAGAATTGGCCCGCCGCATGGCTGCCTCCGGCCAGATCCCCTTAGACAAGTCAAAGAAGGGCTGACGCGCCATGTCTGACGGTATGCTCGGGCTCACGCAGCTCTTTCTATTCCTATTCTTCATCATGCTGGGCTTCCCGATCGCCTTTACGCTGATGGCGATGGGGTTGTTCTTTGGCTATCTCGGCATGCAGGAACGCATTTTTGACCTGCTGGTGCAGCGCACCTATGCGGTCATGTCGAATGACGTGCTGATCAGCGTGCCGCTTTTCGTCCTCATGGGTTATATCATCGAACGCGCGAATATTCTGGACCGGCTATTCCGATCCTTGCAGATGGCGAGTGGGAATATTCCGGGCTCGCTCGCGGTGGCGACCTTGGCGACTTGCGCGCTGTTCGCGACAGCAACCGGGATTGTGGGCGCGGTGGTCACGTTGATGGGCCTGCTGGCGTTTCCGGCCATGCTCCGCGCAGGTTATGATGTCAGGCTGGCATCGGGGGTTATTTGTGCGGGGGGCTGCCTTGGCATCCTTATTCCGCCTTCCATCATGCTGATCCTGTTTGGCGCGACCGCAGGCGTTTCGGTGGTGCAGCTTTATGCCGCGGCCTTCATCCCCGGTGTCATGCTGGCGGGGATGTATATCCTCTATGCCATGGGCATCGCCCTCCTAAAGCCGGAGATGGCGCCACGCTTGCCGCCTGAGGAAGTGAATATCCCCTTCAGCCAAATTGCGATTTCGCTGCTGACATCCTTCATCCCGCTCGCGGCACTGATTGCCATGGTGCTCGGCGCCATTCTGATGGGGCTTGCGACGCCTTCAGAGGCCGCCGCCATGGGCAGCCTTGGGTCCATTATCCTCGCCATCGTCTATCGGTCCTTTTCCTTTGCCAAGCTCAAGGAAAGCGTGTTCCTGACGGCGCGCACCTCCGCCATGGTGTGCTGGTTGTTTGTGGGCAGCGCGATTTTCTCTTCCGTCTTTGGCTATCTTGGCGGGCAGGATCTGGTGGAGCAATTTTTCAAATCCCTGCCGCTTAATACCTTTACCTTCATGATCCTGGCGCAATTGCTGATCTTCATCCTGGGCTGGCCCTTGGAATGGACGGAAATCATCGTGATTTTCGTGCCGATCTTCCTGCCGCTCTTGGATGATTTTGGCGTTGATCCATTGTTCTTCGGCGTGATGGTGGCGCTTAATCTGCAAACCTCCTTCCTGTCGCCGCCGGTTGCCATGGCGGCCTTCTATTTGAAGGGCGTGGCGCCCAAGCATGTGCGGCTTGAGGATATCTTTCGGGGCTGCATGCCCTTCATCTACATCGTGATCCTGAATATGCTCGCAATTTATGTCTTCCCCGGCCTGGTCACCTGGCTGCCTGAACAGCTTTACGGCTTCACGCCGTCGAGCGGCACGCCGATCCAATTGGATGTCCCGCCCGAGGGCGGCTTCCAGGAAGATGAAGCCTTGAAGATTGCCGATTAGTACCATGGATCAGGACCCAATTACGCGCGCCATTGGCTATCTGTCTGAGGCGTTCGAAACTGGCAATCCGCTGGCGGCGCTGCCTGCGGAAATCGCCATCACCACCCAGGATGACGCCGAGGAAGTGGCGGGCGGGGTGCTCGCGCGGCTTGGCTTTGTGCCCTGTGGCATCCGGGTCGCGCCGGCAGCCGATGGCAGCCTGATCACCGGCCCCATGCTGGAAGCGCGCTTCTTGGATGATGGCTCGGGGCTGTCGCTCGAGATCATGCGCCATGGCCGCGCCTCGGCCGCCCTGCTTGGTGTGCTGGGCGCCGCGTTGGAGCCTGAGGCGACATCGCCGCCTAAGATCACCGCCATCCACCCGGCGCTGGATATTAGCGCCAGCCGCTTCACCCAAGGCCCGGCGGATCGCGTGGTGGAAATCGCTGATCTGGCGGGGCTTGGGCTGCTGGTATTGGGCAAGCGCCGACCGATACCCGAAACGCCAAGCCGCGTGGCGCTGATTGAAGGTGAAGGCGCTCCGCGCGGCAGGCCCTTCGACC
The DNA here is from genome assembly GCA_016869715.1 of Alphaproteobacteria bacterium. Taxonomy (GTDB): domain Bacteria; phylum Pseudomonadota; class Alphaproteobacteria; order Acetobacterales; family Acetobacteraceae; genus Neoroseomonas. Next base: position 4,115 of record VGDM01000004.1, on the reverse strand, counting down.
TCAACGCGGCCTTTGCCCAGGCAGCGGCGGAAGCACGGCGCCTGGGTGGCTTGCCTGCCGGTGCGGTACTGGTCGTGGCAGGGCTTGGTGCGCCGGTGGTCGGCTTGAAGGCCGGCGCGCAGCTCACGGCGCGCTTTACCGGCATCGGCAAGGTGAGCGCGCGCTGCGGTTAATGCCGTCGGCGCCAACGAAGACAAGGGCGCGCATGGAAATTTGGGGAATTATGGCGATCACTTCGGTGGATATTAGAAGAAATCCTGTTCGGCCGTGGCCTTTGTCAATCCAAGCGAGTTCTTGCAATGGGCAGTGGTGCGTCTTGGCGTATCACGCTGATCGCGCAGTTCCACCCTCTAAAAATCTAAAGTCATCAAATCCTCGCTATCACGCGCCATTCCGCGCATGCGCAAGCGCCGCAAGACGCAGCGCGCTGGCCAAAGGCAGGCCTTGATCGGCACGCGCCGCATCCACCTTTGCCACCAGCGCCCCCAGGCTTTGGCCTTGCTCCTGCGCAAGCGCCTCCAACTCGGCCCAGAAGGCACCCTCCAGCGCGACCGAAGTCGCATGGCCGGTGAGTCGAAAGGAACGCTTCGTCAAATGGCGCGGCATTCGTCACCTGAACCTATTGAAGAGACAACTTCACACGGAAAAGGCTTGCAAGCATCGAAAATCTCTACGGCGAAACGTGGTCTTTGTGAATCGAGGGAGGCCAAACCATGAACTACAAGATCGAAACCATTGAAGGCATCGGCAAGGTCATGGGCGACAAGCTGCGCGCCAACGGGGTCGCTGATACAGCCAGCTTATTGGCAAAAACCGCATCGCCCAAGGATCGAGAGGCCCTGGCTGCCAAGACCGGCATTTCGGGGAAGCTTGTTCTCAAATTCGCCAATCGCGCCGATCTGATGCGCCTAAGCGGCGTTGGGGAGGAATATGCGGACCTGCTGGAAGCCGCCGGCGTGGATACGGCTCCCGAATTGGCGCAGCGCAAGGCGGAAAACCTGTTTGATGCCCTGACCAAAACCAATGCTGAGAAAAAGCTTGTGCGTCAGACGCCGTCACTTGCCGCGGTAAAAAGCTGCATTGCTGCGGCAAAGGGTGTGCCGCGCGTTTTTACCTACTGAAAGCGCACGATTCAGCCCTGGCGTAACGCGCCGGCCCTGGCGGCTGGCGCCCGCAACTCCTGCGCCAATACCCAAACGCGCCCGGCATCCATGCGGGTTTCCGGGTCATTCAATAGCCGGTCAAGCTCGGCCAATTTACGCGCCATTTCGATATCGGACATGCGTCAACTCCGCCACGCCTGATCGGAAACATCAAGCGTGATGGTTATGGCCCACAAAAGCGTCCGAAAAATGGAAGGATTCGGGCCGCGCCGTGCAATGACGCGACCAAGCCGTTACGCAGCCTGGCGCGCCGCGCGCACGCCGCGCATCCGCCCGCCGGGAATGGCGCCCTTGATCGCTGCTGCCATATCGGCTGCGGCCAGAAGGTTGTTCCAGGTAACCCCTGTTTCGACCCGCATGCGCCGGAACATCCAGACCACGTCTTCGGTCGCCACATTGCCGGTGGCGCCAGGCGCGAAGGGGCAACCGCCAATGCCGCCCGCAGCGCTATCAATCACGCGGCAGCCGGCGGCATAGGCCGCCGCCACATTCGCAACCCCCATGCCGTAAGTGTCATGGCCGTGAAAGGCGAAGCGATGGCCCCAGGCGCCCTGCGCTTTCTCAAAAATCCGCCGCACCTGATCGGGGCTGGCATTGCCGGTGGTATCCGCAAGCGCGATTTCCATCTCGGGATTGAGCGCCACGATCCGTTCCACCCAATCCAAAGCCTCAGCATCCTCGACTACGCCATCAAAGGGGCAATGGAAGACGCAGGACAGGTTGAAGCGGATCAGCGTGCCTTTCGGCGTATCGCGAACCAGGGATGCCAATTCCGCGAAGCTTTCTTCCCGCGTGCGGTTCAGATTGGCCTTGTTGTGCCCTGCCGTCGCCGACATGAAAAAGCCCAAGCGTTCCGCGCCCCCCGCAATCGCCGCATCAAAGCCGCGCCGATTGGGGACCAGGACAGTGCTCTCCAAGCCCGGCAGGGTCTTGGCGAAGGCCAGCACCGCCGCCGTATCCGCCATTTGCGGAATGGCCTTGGGCGAGACGAAGGACCCGGTTTCCATGCGCCTGAGGCCGGCATCATACAGCGCCTGAATAAGCGCGATTTTCACCTCGGTCGGCACGAAATCGTCGGCGATGGATTGAAGCCCGTCACGCGGGGCGACTTCGCTAATGGTCACCTTGCCGGTCATGCCTGCTTCTCCTTCATCTCGCCCAGTAATTCACCGAATACATGCGCATTATGCGCCCCCGCCGCCGGGCCTGGCCAGCGCACGACATCCTTGGGCGCCACGCCATCAAGGCGGAAGGGCGCGGCCGGGTGCAGCACCTGGCCCAACAGTGGGTCCGCCACTTCCATCACCCAGCCACGTTCGCGGAAATGCGGGTCATTGGCGCAATCGGCCATGTCATATAGGCGGGAGCACGGCACCTCGGCCGCTTCCAGAATGGCCTCGGCCTCTGCAGCGGGTTTGGTGCGGGTCCAGGCTGCGATGGCGGCATCGAGTTCCGCGACATTCTCACAACGCAGCCCATTGGTGGCGAAGCGGGGCGCATCGGCCAATTCGGGGCGCCCGATCGCCCCCATCAGGCGGCGGAAGATCAAATCCGAATTGCCGGCAACGCAGAGCCATTTGCCATCGGCGCAGGGGTAGGTGTTGGTGGGTGCGGCGGTCTTGATGGCCGCCCCCTGCGGCTGACGCACCCAGCCGAATAGCCCATATTCCGGCAGCATGCCTTCCATCAGTGAAAACACGCTGCTCACCAAATCCACATCCACCACACGGCCCTTGGCATTGGGGTCGCCCTTTACCGCCCAGCAGGCGGAAACCACCGCAAGCGCGCAGTAAATCCCAGCCAGATCATCGCTGATGGAAACCCCGCAGCGCGGCGGCGGCAGCGCCTGTTCATCGGGATGGCCGGTAAGGTGCCTCAAGCCCCCCATGGCTTCGCCAATCGCGCCAAAAGCCGGCTTGTCCTTATAGGGACCATCCTGCCCATAGCCGGAAATCCGCCCGACCACGAGGCGCGGGTTTTCCCGGTGCAGCACATCAGGGCCGAGCCCGATACGTTCCAGATAGCCCGCGCGGAAATTCTCAATTAGCCCATCGGCACGGCTGAGCAGCGCGATCAGCTTCGCGCGATCATCCGGCTTTTTCAGGTCAAGCGTGACGCTGAGCTTATTCCTTCCATGCACGCTGAACCAAACGGCATTGCCATTGATATTGCTGCCCCAACCCCGCACCGGATCGCCGTCCGGGGGTTCCACCTTGATCACCTCGGCGCCCAGATCGGCCAGCAGGCGGGTCGCGAAAGGAGCCGCGATGTAATGGCCAAGCTCCACGAGCTTGAGGCCGGCAAGGGGGAGGCTCGGGGCGGCGCTGGGCATAACCAGCGTTTAGCGGAGAATGCGGGCGCGGGAAATCGGCGCGGGGGAGTGAAAAGTGCAAGGCGCCTGGGCGGGTTTTAGGCCCGCCCAGGGGTGGTGGGGTAGCTTTAGAGCGAGCCGGCGGGAACGCTGAGCCAAGCCCAGCCGGGTTTTTCGGTCCAACGGTCCGAAGGCGTCCAGTCATTTTTGCCGATGGTGTCCATGATGAAATACCCGCGCTCAGGGGTCCGGCGCGCGACGCGCCCCCAAACGATGGGTTGGAAATTCGTTTGCGTCAGTCCGACCTGGCCTCGATACAGAAGTGATCTTCGGCCGTGAGCCACCAGGGAGAAAGGTGCGACATTCGTGCGAACCCGCGGCAAATTCGCGAAATCAAAGGGCTTAGCGTCCAAGACAGCCATGCGTAGCAGGAGCATGATTTCCGGAATCAGGGCGCGTACGGCTTGACGCAGCCGGGCATAATTATTTTCGCGCTAAAGACCTAAGAAACCCCTGATCAACCCTGTAATTAGCGTTGATTTTTCGTGATCGCGGTGATCCCGCTGAGGTTCCCGCCAATGTTGATCGCTTCCCTGCCCATTTTCGGGGTGGAATGGGGTGTCTTTCCCCTCTTTCAGACG